>DAIRSW010000026.1:5096-25047 GCA_036804205.1 Verrucomicrobiia bacterium
AATGGTAACGTTACCAAACTGCGTTTTCACGTCGCTCGGGGCTGTGGAGATCACGAGACTGGGGAAAGACGCTTGCCGAGCAAAATGGTAACGTTACCAAACTGCGTTTTCACGTCGCTCGGGGCTGTGGAGATCACGCGTCTGCGGAGAGACATCCGCTTTCGAGTGAAGCTTGCCATTCTTGGTTGAATTGTTGAGCTGTTTAGAAGAAAGGTGCTGCACCCCTTTTATGTCTCTGCAACGCACCTCATTTCTTACCACGGCCATTGATTATACCAATGGCTCGCCTCACATCGGTCATGCTTACGAAAAGGTTCTGGCCGATGTGATGTCGCGTTACCTGCGATTGCGTGGCAAGCCGGTTTATTTTTTGACCGGAGTTGATCAGCATGGGCAGAAGGTTCAGGCCTCCGCCCAAAAGGCTGGCACCGACCCAGAGACGTTTGTCGCGGAAAAGACGGAGCGCTTTGTGTCCCTGTGGGCCAAGCTGGGTGTGGCGTATGACGGGTGGGCCGCGACGACCGATCTTCGGCATCAGAGGGTGGTGCAAGCGATTTTGCAGAGGCTCTACGATGAGGGGCAGTTGTATAAAAGCGAGTATCAGGGATTTTACAGTGTGCGTCAGGAGCAGTTTCTCACGGACAAAGAGCGTGGCCCGGACGGTGAGTTTGGACCGGAGTGGGGGGAGGTTGTTGAAATTGAGGAAGCCAATTATTATTTTCGACTCAAGGAGCATGGCCCGTGGTTGATTGGCCTTTTAGATAAACGTCCCGACCTTGTTTATCCGGCCAGCCGGCAGCAGGAGTTACGTAACGCGGTGGAGCGATTGGGCGAGGATCTGTGTATCTCACGGCCCAAAGACCGTTTGTCGTGGGGGATTCCTTTTCCTTTTGATCCTGAGTATGTCACATTTGTGTGGTTCGATGCCTTGGTGAACTACATCAGTTTTGCGGGTTATCTGAAAGAGGAAGTTGGCACACCCAAGCCGGGTGAACAGGATTTGCCCACCTTCGAAGAACTATGGCCGCCCCTGGCCCATGTAATTGGTAAAGATATTCTGATCCCTGCTCACGGCGTGTATTGGTATATTATGCTGCATGCTTTGGGTTTTTCTGATGATCAGATGCCGCCTCTTTTGGTGCATGGCTTTTGGAATAGCGGTGGAGCCCGGATGAGTAAAAGCGTGGGCAACGTGGCGGATCCGCATGTGTTAGCCGATCAGTACGGGGCCGAGGCAGTGCGATATTTTTTGTCGCGCGACATTTCTACCGGTCAGGATGCGGATTTCAGTGAAGACCGTTTAGTGCAACGGTTTAATACGGATTTGGCCAATGATCTAGGCAATCTGTTGAACCGGACCTTGAATATGGCCGGAAGGTATCGCGAGGGCCGGTTGCGTGCTGTGCCCATGACCCACGCGAGTTTGCAAGGATTAGCGGATGAACTCAATCAACTGCCCGCAGTGGTTGGCAAAGCCTTCGATGGGTGGCGCATCCACGAAGGTTTGGAGGCGATCATTCGTTTGGTATCCCGTTGCAACGGGGTGGTGGATGAGTTGGCACCGTGGAAGTTGGCGAAGGATCCTGAAGCAGCCGAATTGTTGGACGAAGTTTTGTATGCCCTAGCGGAGGCGCTGAGGATTTTTTCTGTATTGCTCAGCCCGGTTATCCCTCGAGCCGCAGAAAAAATGTTGACCCAATTGGGCTGCCCGGCTAAGCCTGAGTGGTCCGATGCGGTTTGGCGTGGCGAGGTGGATACGTGGCTGCTAGGAGAGCCTGAACCGGTTTTCCCGAGAATTCTTGGTGAGGAAGAAATTGCTAGGAACGCCCAGAGCCCAAAGAACTCTAAGAAAAAGGGCGTTTGATGAGGACACTAATTTTGTCTGACCTGCACCTCGGTCACCCGGGCACTCGGGTTACGGTGGAGCAGGTGGCTCCGCTTTTGGATGGGCTGGATCGTGTGGTTCTCGCCGGAGACACCGTGGAGGATCGGTCGCATTGGCAATCGAAAGCCGCCGCCGATGAGGCCGTGGCAGGCTTGCGTGATCTCGCCTTCAAAAAAGGTGTTGAGCTGGTTTTTCTGACCGGCAACCATGATCCGGAAATCAGCGGTGAACACGAAGTGCTTTTGGAGGCCGGCCGGGTTTGGGTTTTGCACGGCGACATTTTTTTTCCTGGAGCAACCCCATGGTCTGCTCAGGGCAATGAGATGCGAGCCATGATGAAGCAGCTTTGGGAGATCAAAGAAAATGCGCAGGGCTCGCTGAGTTTGGAGGATGTGTGTCAATTAACCAGGGAGGTGGTGTTGGCGCATCCCATTGAGCCGCGAAACGAGCCAGCAGATCTGGCCGCTTGGTTTGGGCATGTGGTGCATGCTTTGTGGCCACCAAATCGGGCGTTGTGGGTCTTGCGCTCGTGGTGGAGTGCGCCTGGTTTTGCCGCCGAGTTTGCCAAGCAGTATCGGCCGGCGGCTGACGTGATTATTTTTGGGCACACCCATTTATCGGGATGTTGGACTATGGACAACCGGTTGGTGATTAACTTGGGGGCCTTTGTGAGTCCTGGCCCCAGACCTCGAGCCGTGTTGGTGGAGAAGGGTCGCGTCACGGTGTGGGGTCTAGAAAAGCAACAGGGTGGCTATGTGCGGAACCGTTGTTTGCGGGAGTTTACCCTGCGTTCGCCACAGATTCAGCCGCGCCAGGAGGACGAAGTGGCGGCATGAGAAATATGCTTCCTTCCCCTGGCCCCTCGCGGGCTATGACTTCCCTGAATGGGTCGATCTGGATTCTGGCCGGTTTAGCTATGTGGGCGCAAGTGTTTGCTTTGCGTCGTGCCAGCGAGCTTGCACCTGAGGATGCGGAGAAGTTGGGCATTAATCTAGGTGAATGGCCGAATATGATTCTCTCGATTAGCATTTTCGAGGGAGCGGTCGGTTTCCTTGCGTTAATGCTTGGTTGGGGCACGATACGACGCCAATCCTGGGTGTGGCGTCCGGCTTTAGCGGGCGCATTCTTGTGGTTGGTGTTGGGGGCTCTGGGTACTTTAAGGTTTTTCCAAGAAATGCCGATCTTAATGCAGGAACTCGCACGCGAGGGAGTTCCGGCCGATAACATCGAAACGTTTCGCAGCGCCGGCTTAGCGGCGGTGTTCTTTCGAGGCCTGCTGATACCGGGTTGTTTGGTCTGGTTTTACAGCGGGGTCAAAGTGGCGGAGCTAAGCCGCGTCGAGGCCGCCCGGTTGCAAACTCCGGCCCCGTTATGGATCCTGGTTGGTAGTTTGGCGATGATTGCGGCAGGCTTGGTTTCCGCCTTGGCTTGCGGCGGAGCGATTCCGTTGTTCGGTGTTTTGATCAGCGGCCCATTGGGTTGGTTGGTGCTTTTTGGCTCGGCGTATTTGTCTTTACAAGCCGGATTGCGTGTTGTGCAACAGCAACTGATGGGTTGGCATCTAAGCTTGCTGCTGGTTGGTGGACTTGCTATTTCGATGGGTTTTTCTCAGCAAGTGCTGGACCCGGCTGCAGTGAATCGAGCTATGGGGTGGCCGAGCCCAGAGGGCTGGGGACAGCTTCGGGAAAACCCTTATTTTTCGGGATGGACAAGTGGCATGCTGGTTATGCTATTGGCTTTCATTTTTTATTTGCGTCGATATTTTCCAGGGTATGAGCCCATGGATGCTGGCGCGGAGGAGTAGCACGTGCGTTTGGCGTTGGTGGACATCAGCAACAGCTACACCAAAATGGCTCTGGCTGTGGACGGCAAGCTGGGTGCCAAAAAAAGGATAGCGACCGGGAAGTTGACCGCCTCGGAACTGCAACGCGTGACCAAGACTTGGCGTTTTGATTTTGCCGTGGTGAGTTGCGTGGCCCCGGATGCTCTGTCGGCGACCACGGATCTGTGGGGTGATCTGGTGCATGTTTTAACACATCGCAGTCGGTTGAGTGTGGACATCGATTTTCCCCAGCCAGGAAAAATTGGGGCGGACCGGCTAGCGAACGCCGTGGGGGTGCGGGCTCGGTATGGCATTCCCGCTGTGGTGGTGGATTTTGGAACGGCGGTGACATTCGATGTTGTCAACGCTGAAGGCTGTTATGTCGGGGGGGTCATTGCACCGGGGTTGGAGGTGATGGCCTCGTATCTTTATGAACGCACGGCCCTGCTGCCCAAACTATCATTTGCCGAGCCCAAATCTTTCATTGGGAAGAACACCATGGAAGCCATGCGGATTGGTTCAGTGGCTGGGTATCGCGGGATGATTCGAGAGATCCTTCGATTAATCCGCTCAGAGCTTTCTCCGAGTGAAAGGAGGCGACTCAAGGTTGTGGCAACGGGAGGATATTCCGAGCTGATCGCAGCTCAACTCCCAGAGATTCAGCAGTTGGACAGTGACCTAACCTTACACGGGCTCTGGGAGGTGGGTGTTTTGAATTGCGGGCTGGAGCAAAAGCTCGGAGGATGATGGAGGATCCCAGCCAATCGCTGGAGTCGGTGGCAGGACAAAAACTTGTCATGAGCATGGTCTTAGATAGATTCCGCCATGACTGCTCACGCTAAGGCACCGGATGTCCTCTATCTGCTGGATGGAATGGCTCTGGCGTATCGTGCTCATTTTGCCTTCATCCAACGCCCCATCACCACCTCGAAAGGCGTCAATACTTCCGCGCTGTTTGGCTTTACCTCGACTCTGGTCGAGCTGATGGAAGCTCGCAACCCAAGTCATTTGGCGGTGGTGTTTGATACCGCTGCGCCCACCGAAAGGCACGAGCTTTTTGCGGACTACAAAGCGAATCGCCAAGAAATGCCGGACGACTTAAGCCAGGCCTTGCCGCATCTTGGCAGAATTGCTGAAGCTTTTGGCCTCACCGTGCTGCGTCAAGACGGTTACGAGGCTGACGACATCATTGGCACGCTCGCTTGGCAGGCCGCAGATGAAGGGGCGGACGTTTATATGGTCACTCCCGACAAGGATTTTGGTCAACTGGTCCGTCCGAGGGTGACCATTTACCGGCCCGGCCATAAAGGCGAGCCACCGCAAATATTAGGCGTAGACGAGGTTTTGGGGAAATGGGATATTGAGCGTCCCGAGCAAGTGATTGATATGCTGGCGCTTTGCGGAGACGCCTCGGACAACATCCCTGGCGTCCCGGGAATTGGGCCCAAAACGGCGGCCAAACTTTTAAAAGAGTATCATTCGGTCGAAGAGCTGATCAACCGCATCGATGAACTGAAAGGTAAGCAGAAGGAAAACTTCAAGCTCCACACCGAGCAGGCCTTGCTTTCAAAAAAACTTGCGACCATCAATACTGCGGTTCCGGTTCCGGTGAGTTTCGCCGATCTTAAAATCGGCGAACGCGATCCCGCAGCACTCCACAATCTTTTTGAGGAATTTGAGTTTCGCAGTTTATCCCGTCGTGTTCTCGGAGGCGAGGTGCCCAAGCTCGCGAAGCAGAGCGACCTTTTTGCTGAATCGACCGTCGCGTCCGAGCCATTAGTATCGGACCGCCCGATGCAAACGCGTGCAGATACCTGCGCAAAATACATTTTAGTAGAGAGTGTGAAAACGGGTATAGAAATCCTCAACACCTTTCAGACGGCGTCCGAATTTTGTTTTCATCTTGAGACGGACGGCTTGGATCCTTTAGACGCGCGTCCGCTGGGGATTGCGCTATGTCAAAAGGCTGGTGATGCCGTCTTTTTGGCTTGGCCCGATGCAGAGGATCCGCTCAAGCAAGAGTGGCTCAACGCAGCGAGTCGTTTGTTGGAAAGTGAATGCGCATTGAAAGTTGGACACAACCTCAAGTTTGATCTGCGAGTTTTGTTAACCGCAGGGATTGATGTGGCCGGTCCATTTTTCGACACCATGCTTGCTCATGCGCTGATGGAGGCCGATGCACGCCACGGGATGGATCGTTTGGCCGAGTCCTTTTTAAGCTATCGCTCCC
The DNA here is from genome assembly GCA_036804205.1 of Verrucomicrobiia bacterium. Taxonomy (GTDB): domain Bacteria; phylum Verrucomicrobiota; class Verrucomicrobiia; order Chthoniobacterales; family CALDSX01; genus DAIRSW01. Next base: position 11,034 of record DAIRSW010000026.1, read on the forward strand.
TGCCTCTTTCCCAGCTTATTGGTGAGAAAGGAGAACGCCCCCTGCGCGATATTCCGTTGCCTAACCTTGCTGAATACGCAGCTGAGATTGCAGATGTCACCTTTCAGCTCTATAAGGTTTTCCAGCCTAAACTTGTGGAGCTCGGTCTTGCTGCGGTGATGCAAGAGATTGAAATGCCGCTGCTACCAGTGCTCGCTTCCATGGAGCAGGATGGTATTTTGCTTGATCTTGAGACGCTTGAGGAATTTTCAGCGCGACTGAATAACGAAATCGACCAAGCACAGCGAGAAGTCTGGCGGATGGCCGGACGAGAATTTAGTCTAAATTCACCCAAGCAAGTGGGTGAGGTACTTTTTGACGATCTTCAGTTGGCGAAGAAACCAAAGAAAACCGCCACCGGTCAGTATGCTACCAACGAACAGACTCTCGCGACCTTGGCTCATTTGCATCCGATTGTGCCACGAATGTTAGATTATCGGGAGGTGGTTAAACTCCAAAACACTTACGTGGAGGCCCTGCCTAAGTCTGTCTCAAACATCACACAGAGGGTGCATACCACTTTTGGCCAACTACAAACAGCCACTGGAAGGTTGGTGTCCAATAATCCAAATTTACAAAACATCCCGATCCGAACGACTCTCGGTCAAGAAATTCGCAAGGCGTTTATCGCCCCGCCCGGGTGGGTGCTGCTTTCAGCTGACTATTCGCAGATCGAGTTGCGGGTCATCGCTGCCCTGAGCAAGGACGAAGGCTTGCAAGAAGCGTTCCTTCGTGGCGAAGATATTCACCAGGCTACCGCGGCTAAAATTTTTGATTGCTCCATCGATGAAGTCACGCGTGACCAACGTTCGCGGGCCAAAATGGTGAACTTTGGCATTCCCTATGGGATTAGTCCGTTTGGCCTGGCGCAACGTTTGGCCTGCTCTCGGACCGAGGCTGCCGAATTGATTGATAGCTATTTTCGAAGATTTCCTTTAGTGCGCGAATTTATTGAGGACGTTTTGGCTGAAGCACGTTCCCGGGGATGGGTCGAAACCATCACCGGTCGACGGCGTTGGCTTAAGGATATCAACAGTGGCAACGGCGCAACTCGGGCCGCCGCCGAGCGGATGGCAATCAACACTCCCATTCAAGGTAGCGCGGCGGATCTAATCAAAAAAGCGATGAGCAACGTCAGCTGCCGATTGCGACAAGAGAAGTCTGAGGCGAAGCTTCTTTTGCAAGTGCACGATGAGCTGGTTCTCGAATGTCCAAAAGACCAGGTTGAAATTCTTGCTAACTTGGTTAAAAGAGAAATGGAGCAGGCCATTGTTTTGGCGGTTCCCGTGGTGGTCGAAATTGGTTGGGGCGAGAACTGGTTATCTGCGCACTAAAAAGCCCTATGAGTTACTCAATGATCAGGCCCGAGTCCGGCAAAACGAAGTGGGGTCTCGTCCACGGAAGTCTGGTTTGCTTACTACTCATTGGCGTTGCAAATACCCAAGCAGCGGCCGCCCCCAATATCGTACTCGACCGGATTTTGCTAGGACCTTTATCAGAAGAAGAAATGGCTCTCGAAGAAGGCTCGGAGACCGCCGATCGCCACTATCGAATTGGGGCGCGCTTGTTGATGGGCATTGAAGAAGAGCAGTCCGACGAAGCTGCCTTACGCTCTTTTGAATCCGCAGCCTTGGAGGGTCACGTGGCTGCATCGTATATCGCGGGCTGTATGCGCTTTGAGGGGCGTGGAGGAGAGCGGAATCTGCCAGCTGCAGAGCGATGGTTTTTAAGAGCTTCGATAGGGGAAAATGCGAACGCGATGGTCAACCTTGGCTGTGTGTATGCCGAAGGCACCCACGGACAGCCGGATTTGCGAAAAGCCGCACGCTGGTTTACTCAGGCGCTTGAGTATGAGCATCCGGTTGCTCGGATGAACATGGCAACCTTGCTGCTTCATGGTGCTGGAATTGAACAAGACGTGCCTCGCGCTGCGGAGTTGCTTAAACAAGCCGCCGAGCAAGACTATGTTAATGCGCAGGCTAGATTAGGAATCATGCTTTCGGAAGGCCGTGGGATTGCTCAAGACTTCGAAGAGGCCATCCGCTGGTTGAGGCGTGCGGCTGACCGGGGTAGCGCTTCCGCCTGCTACGCCCTTGCCATCATGGCCATGGAAGGGCGCGGTGTTCCCCAAGATGACACAGGCGCTGCGCACTGGTTTCGTCGATCAGCCCAATTGGGGAGTGCCTTTGCTATGACTAACCTCGGTGCTCTTTACGAAGAGGGAAGAGGCGTTGACCAAGACTACGTCGAAGCCGCACGCTTCTACACAATGGCGTCAGAGCGCGGAGTTGGTGGCGGTCAATACAATCTCGCACGACTCTATTCGGAGGGCCTAGGAGTGGAGCGTAATGCTGAAGAAGCTTTCCGCTGGTGCATGGCCGCAGCAGAAAACGGGCTGCCAGCTGCGCAAAGCACACTGGCCGAGCTCTACCTTGAAGGCGATGGAGTGGAGCAAGACCTGGAACAGGCCATTCTTTGGTATCAAAGAGCTGCGCAGGCTGGGGATGCGGAAGCAATTGTTACTTTCGCCGCGATTCATCAAGCCTTAGGCACAGAAAGCCAAGCTGAGGATGCGGAGATTATTGCGCTTCTGACACCCCTCGCAGAGCATGGAAACCCGCGTGCTCAAAACCTTCTTGGCGCGCTTTGGAGGGACGTCGCTCAGCCGGATTTGATTCAGGCGGCGCATTGGTTCGAGCAAGCGGCGCTAAACGATTTTGTTCCAGCTCTTTGCAATTTTGCTTATCAGCTCGAATACGGCCTCGGAGTTGATCGAGACGCGGATCGTGCCATGCAACTATACGCCCGAGCCCAAGAGCTAGGCAGCGACTATGCGCGGGCGAAGCTCGCCAGAATTCATACGGTCAACACCGCCAACGGAATCACCCAATAATTGTGAACCCAATATCTCGGCTACCCCAGATTGTCTTTTACAGTGTGCTCTGCTGCTGCACCATGAGCTGCTCCCAACATCAATCAGACCGCACAGCACTTACGACGGTTTCGGGGGTTGATCTCGAGCGATACTCCGGACGGTGGTATGAAATGGCTCGTCTCCCTAACTTTTTTCAAAAAGCCAACGAAGGTGCTATCGCGGAGTATCAATTGCAAAGCGATGGGCTTGTGGGGGTGAGAAACGTGGCGCTACGCCCCGACGGTTCCACTCGAGAGATTCGAGGTAGCGCCGAGGCTGTGAACCCACCGGATAACAGTAAGTTAAAGGTCAGGTTTCACACCTGGTTCGGCTGGCTCATTCCAACGCCTCGGGAGGGTAACTACTGGATTTTGCACCTTGATCCCGATTACCAGGAAGCCATTGTGGGAACCCCGAACCGCAAGTTTTTATGGGTGTTGACGAGGGCCTCCCAAATTTCTGAAGGGAAATATCAAGAGCTGCTTTCCAAGGCAAGCGCGCTTGGATTTGCGACGGGTGAAGTCATCAAAAGCCCACGTCCGAATGACGGGCAGCTCCGCTAAGTAGGTTACGCCCGGATGGTTTCTAAAACTGACCTAGGTTTTGGGGCTAGCGCTGGACGCGCCCGGAGCCGTCTCCACTCATCAGCGCTGCAACTTCACTACGACTCACATAGTTGAAGTCCCCCAAGATACTGTGTTTTAAGCAGCTCGCTGCTACCGCAAACTCAATCGCAGTTGCCGGTTCAATGCCCTGAACCAATTGGTCAATTAAGCCTGCCGCGAAGGAGTCTCCGCCACCGACACGATCGACAATCGTGATATCGTAGCGTTTGCTGAAGTGGGCCTGTCCCCCGGTGTAAAGCATGGCAGACCAGCCATTGCGTGACGCCGAGATGCTTTCCCGAAGAGTAATAGCCACCGAAGCAAAACCGAATCGAGTCGTTAATTGTTCGGCTACTTCCACGTAACGTTGGTGATCAAGCTGGCCGCTTTCGACCGCGGTGCTACCTGCCTTAATGCCAAAAACCTTTTCTGCATCTTCTTCGTTGGCGATGCATACATCAACAAACGGAACGATTTTGCTCATGGTCTCTTGAGCTTGAGCTGTGCTCCAGAGTTTCTTGCGAAAATTAAGATCGCAACTTACTTGAATGCCCCGTTGCCTGGCCGCTTGAGCAGCCGATAGGGTGGCTTGAGCGGCTTCCTCGGATAAAGCAGGGGTGATTCCCGTGAAGTGAAACCAATCCACCCCCTCAAATATCTTTTCCCAATCGAGATCAGCCGGGTTAATGGTCGAGATGCTGCTGTGGGCTCGGTCGTAAGTGACGGTTGAAGCTCGCTGAGATGCGCCTGTTTCTAAGAAATAAATGCCTAAACGCTCGCCGCCACGTAAGATGTGTCGGGTATCAACGCCAGTCATTTTGAGTCGAGCCTCACAGGTGTCTCCCAAGGGATTGGAGGGGAGGCGAGTGACCAATGCTGCGTGATGTCCGAAGAGGGAAAGGGATACCGCGACATTGGCTTCGCCGCCTCCAAAGGTCATTTCTAGATGATTGCTTTGGATGAAGCGCAAATGACCGGGTGTGGCCAAGCGCATCATGATTTCGCCGAAAGTGACAATATTTTTACTCATTTGAAGAACGGTTGGAAGGTTACATTCGACTAAGCCTAAAGCAGAAAGCGTTGCAAGCTTAGACACCCACCGCTTTTTTAATTTCTTTCAACTTCGGTGCGTCCTCAAACTTTTTGTAGTATTCATCCAGAGGATAACAGCCCGACCGCAAGCCATTTCGAGGGGCGGTGGTGCAATCGCTGAAGGTTCGGCAAATGTAACGTTTCTCCACCTCGCCTGTGGCGACCGCCTTAGCGAGAATATCGGGATAAGAAAGCACCATACGTCCTAAGCCAACCACGTCGACCCAGCCTTGAGCGACCACGCATTCCGCGACGTGAGGCAAGTATTCTTGCAAATAGGAGTATCCGGAGCCGACCAGAATAAGGTTCGGGAATTTCGCTTTTAAGGCCCGCACGGCTTGAATCTGACGATCGACGCCGACTAATGGATCTTCGGGTGGCTGATAACCGTCCGAAGGCGGATAAGCAGCAGGCCTTTGAATATGTGGGTTATAGTACGGACTTCCCGCGGAGAGGTTGACCAGCTTAATGTCCAGTTGCTCAAGCAGGGAAAGGAATTTTTCGGTCTCGGTGAGGTCTGCCTCGACTGGATTGGCTTTGTTGATGCCAAAAGCATATTCGTATGGCAAAAGACTCGAGAACTCTTCCGGCATGCCGGGGCCAAGTTTGCCCGGCTCAGCCAAGTCTGGATTTGGCTTGAACGGCACGAAATCAAAAGCGCTTAGTCGAACCCCGATCCCCAATCCGGGAGCGGAAGCTTTGATTCCCGAAACAATGTCGTGCAGCAGCCGGGTGCGATTTTCAAAAGAACCACCGTAGGGACCCGGACGCCGAAACGCCCCGAGGAATTCGTGCAGCAAGTATCCATGGCAATGTTTGATATCGACAAAATCCGCTCCTGCTTTTTGGGCCAGCACAGCGGCTTTAATGTAATCCTCGACTAAAATCTGCAGATCTTCATCGCTAAGAATCTGTTCATCGCCTTGCACCTGGAACTTGGCATCAAGGATGGGGTGCCGGTAGGCAATGCGTGATTCCCAGCGCTTTTTGTCATTGGGCCGACAGAAGCGACCGGAATGGGTCAATTGAAACCCAATCACCAAGTCATCGGTATTGCCGTATTGTTCTTTATGAGCACGAACCAGGATTTCTCGCAGCTCGGCGATATCATTCAGGTTTGCTTCATTAAGAATGAGCTGATTAGGATTGGCTCGTCCATCATGCCGGATCGCCATGGCTTCGCCTCCCCAAATAAGTTTGGCTCCACTTTGGCCGAAACGCTCCCAGCGCCGTTTCATGGGCTCGGTCGAGCCACCGCTTGGGGTGCCGTCCCATCCTTCCATGGGATGAATGGCCCATCGATTGCCAATGGTGCGATCATTCCATTGAAGCGGTTGAACGAGAGGAGAGTCGGGCTGCGAAGAAAGCTGATCGACAGCTTCGAGGTTTAAGCCGAGTTCTTGAACCGTTTTCCGAAAGTCCTCGACGGTTTTGAGAGTTGGAATGCGGGTGAGTTTTGGGACGCTCATAATGGATTATGGGTGGTTAAGAGTTTTTCTTGAGATTAAAGAATCGGTGATAGGGCTTATCGGTTCCCAAGCGTTTGACCAGAACGGCCAGCTCAAGAAGGTGGTAGTCCCCCCACATCGCCGACTCGCCATACGGAATCTTGCTTTCGGCTGGAATGTAATCCCAACCATTTGGCCGATGGTACACGGTGTGCAGCAGGAGCCCTTCGTGATTTGGGTCTACGGACGAATACGGTTCTCGAAAGAGTGTTTGTGCTGTGGTTAAGCCAGCCTGCAGATACCGCGATCCAATCTCGGCAGTGTCGGGCAGGTTTTGCAAATACCGTCCGAGTCGGATCAAACCCTGGGCGCCAATGGCTGCCGCACTTGAATCAACCGGTTCATGGTCATTGAACGGTTCTGCTGGCCGATCCAAGTAATCACCTAGGCGATGTAACCCCGGGGCACCGGTGTCCCAATACGGAATGCCATCGGTCGGGGTGTGTTCGATATAGAAATCACAAACAGCCTGGGCCACTTCAATAAACCGAGACAGCCACTTTGCACGTCCCCCGTGGGGTTCGAGCTCAGCCGGGGCGAGTTGATCGAGGTATTCTATTTCCTCGGCAAACCCACACATGACCCAGGCGAGTCCGCGGGTCCAAGTGGAGAATGGGGAGTAGCCCTGCTGACTATTTGGGCAGCGGTAAGCTTTGTCGTTGAGGTTAAACACACTCTCATGCGCAGTGCGACCTCGCAGGTCGTAAGCATCGCGACCGCTTCCATAATAAACAGTGTATCGAGCCGTTGCTTCGGCGTGTTGGAGTAAGCGCTCCAGAAGGGAATGCCGGCGATCCATTTCTCCCATGAGCACGTGGCCGAGTTGGTGGGCGACAGCCAGGGCTCGCAGGGAACGCACCGTGTCCGCGAATAGAGAGTGTGGCCCGTTAAAAGAATAAATAAAACCCATATCCGGTGCAAGAGCGGTCCAGCGGGCCGCTTGCACTGCGCCAGTGACCTTCAGTGCCAACTCGTAAAAGTTGCGTTCCCACTCCACCTCCGGGATGAGACCTTCGCTCATAAACCTAAGTAGGTTTCCATAGGTCGACACATTGTTAAAGCCGTGGTCGTGAACACCAATGTGAGTCAAGTGGGTGGCCATGTCTCCCAACGTGTGGCGGCGGCCTAAGGTAAGGAATTCTTCGTCCTGGGCGAGTTCGAAGGTAAGGAGAGCATTACCGTATTGGAAACCTTGGGTCCACTCAGTCCACCCCCGCGTGGTGTAACGTCCGGCTTCGGTAAAGACAGGCGTTCCGTCCTTGGGGTTCCATCGTTTTTCCAGTGACCGGATCTTTGGTTTGGCAGCATTAGCCACCGCGTCCGCTGCGGAGACCAGCTCAGTTGCTTGAAGTTGTTTGTTGATCTGAATCATAAAATTAAAGCCGGCGTAGATGAAATCCTCCATCAAGGTTGATGACCTCGCCGGTCGAAAACGGAAAGTGCCCTTGCAGGACAGCTAAAACACCCTGACCCACATCCTCCGGGGTGCCCCAACGTTTTTGAGGAACCAGACCTTCGGCGAGCAACTTATCGTATTTTTCTTTCACGCCTGAGGTCATGTCGGTGGCCATAATGCCCGGTCGAAGTTCCATCACCTGAATCCCGGCTTCGGCCAGGCGCACTGCCCACAATTGGCTCGCCATGGCCAGCCCGGCCTTGGAAATGCAATACTCACCGCGTTGCACCGATGCGGTGTTTGCTGAAAGAGATGAGATAAACAAGAGTTTAAAGCCGCCGGCCAAACGTGGTGTTCTTCCACCAGTTAGCCAATACTGAGCTGCCGCTTGGGAAAGGAAATAAGGAGCCTTTAAGTTTACGGAAAGAACTTCGTCAAAAACCTCTTCGTCGGCCTCGAGAATATCTGCGCGCACGCGTGGAGCAATACCGGCATTATTGATCAAAGCGTCCAGAGTCCCCAGGTCGGTAATCGCCTGGTCAATCAGGTTTCGCCGCGCTTCAGGGTCGGAAAGATCCGCGCCAACAATCGGGAAGAGTTGTTCCTGGGAGATGGCTAGACTCTTACATTTCGCTGCGGTTTCTTGTGCGGCCTGCTCGTTCGCTCCGTAATGGATGGCCACAGAAAATCCGTTGACGGCCAAGGTTTCAGCAATTCCACGGCCTAAACCACGGGATGAACCGGTGACTAACACAGCGGGGGGCAAAGGAGATGACATGCGATAATACTACCTGAGATTTCTAAAAGCGGTAGAACAAGCAGTTGCGTGATTAGCACAAACACGACGTTTATTTTGTGCAAAGAGCTCTAACTGCTTTCGAGACCGCGTTCCCGACAAAGTTGTTCCAGCAGGCTACGCAGTTCATTCAAAGGTTGCTTGGACTGAAGACGCGGGAATTTACCGTGGATTTGAATAAAATCCTGGCCGTGTCGAAGGACAACTTTGCGGTCGGTTACTTCGACCCGGTCAATGCGAAGTCGAGCGGCCATAGCACGAATGCGTTGGAGGTCGAACAGACGAATCACTTCTTCAGGCAGTGGACCGAAACGATCACGCCATTGCTCTTGGAGTTTTTGAAGGCTTTCTTCGTCGGCGCATTCACTGAGCTTACGATAAGCATCGATCCTGAGTGGGAGGTCGGAAATGTATTGAGCCGGGATAAGAATGGGCAGGCGCTCTGGGCTACGACTCGCCTCGGCCTGAGTTAAAGCGACAAAATCCAGCATGATGGGCAGGGCAGCATGTGGCGGCGGGGCCTCGCCACGAAGCTGAGCAATGGCGCTGCGCAAAAGTTGACAATATAAATCAAAACCGACGGTGATCACGTGACCACTTTGCTCCCGACCGAGGATGTTGCCAGCACCACGAATTTCGAGATCGCGCATCGCGATTTTGAATCCCGCGCCTAGCGACGAATACTGGGTGATGGCTCGAATGCGTTTTCGCGCGGCTCCTTCGCTCATCAGCTCGCGAGGAAGCATGAGGTAAGCATAAGCCTTATGGTGCGCCCGCCCAACGCGCCCGCGAAGTTGGTAAAGATCTGCTAAGCCAAATCGATCTGCCCGGTCGATCATAATTGTGTTGGCATTCGGTATGTCTAAACCACTTTCAATGATGGTGGTGGCTACTAAGATATCGGCTTGGCCGGCCACAAACTGACTCATTACCTCCTCAAGTTGGTGCTCGTCCATCTGTCCGTGACCGATGAGAATTTTTGCTTCGGGCACCAGTTCTTGCAGGCGGGAGGCGGTTTTTTCAATGGTCGCCACGCGATTGTGCAAATAATAAATCTGTCCGCCACGCTCCAGTTCGCGTTTCAAAGCAGAACGAACAATGCGCTCATCATAGGGACAGACGAGGGTCTCGATCGGATAACGGTTGGGCGGGGGCGTCTCAATGGTGGACATGTCCTTTGCTCCAACCAAAGAAAGATAAAGGGTACGAGGGATCGGCGTAGCGCTGAGGGTTAGCTGATCAATCAGCGGAAACATGGCTTTAAGTTTTTCCTTATGAGCCACCCCAAAGCGTTGCTCCTCATCAATGATGACTAAGCCGAGGTTCTTAAAAGCCACGTCATCCGAGACAAGCCGGTGGGTGCCGATCAGGATATCCACCTCGCCGGCAAGAGTTGCTTGCAGGGTTAGCCGCGTTTCTTTGGCTGTGCGAAAACGACTCACCCAATCAATAACCACCGGATACTCGGACATACGCTGGCGAAAGGTGTGATAATGTTGCTGAGCGAGAACTGTGGTTGGCGCAAGAATGGCCACTTGTTTGCCGTCCATCACCGCTTTGAAGGCGGCCCGGATGGCCACTTCGGTTTTGCCAAAACCAACATCACCACAGATTAGCCGGTCCATGGGCCGGACAGATTCCATATCGGCTTTGGATTCTTCGATGGCACGCAGTTGATCGGGGGTTTCGCGGTAAGGAAAAGATCCTTCAAACTGTTGTTGCCAAAGTTTGTCCGGGCTAAAGGCAAAGCCGGTATTCGTTTCGCGTTGTGCTTGAACGGTCAGAAGCTGAGCGGCAAAGCTGGCCACGGAACGTTGCACTTGTGACGTTGCTCGACTCCACTTTCGATCTCCGAGGGTGCTCAGAGTGGGCAGTTTTTTGCCTAAACCGACGTAGCGAGAGACCAGAAAAGCTTGCTCGACCGGGACGTGAAGTTTCGAACCCTCAGAATATTCGAGCGTCATCGTTTCGGCACCGGTGTCTTGATCTTCGCCAACTCCTAGGTAGCGAGCGATACCGTGCTCTAAGTGCACCACAAAATCGCCCGCCTCAAGAGTGGCCAGATCAACCGGGCCACCGCCGCGCTGTAAAAGGCCTTGGGCATGGCGCGCTCGCGGAGATTGAAACCGGCCTAAAAGCTCCGCGTCGGTAAGCACCGCGAGTCGCAAGGAAGGAATGATGAAGCCGCGAGCTAGACTTGCGATCACCCAGTTGATGCGACTGCTGAGCTCCTCAAAAATTTCGCTTAGACGCTGTACTTCCGAATCGCTTTCGCAGAGAAGATAAATTTGCCAGTCTTGCTTATGCCACTCCTCAATCTGACTCAAGAGCAAGGCCCGTTTGTTTTCTGCCAGAACGATGTCGCCGGGCTGAAGTTGTCCGAGATCAAACTCGTGAGTGTCGAGATTACAATCTGCTGGCTCGAGTGAGTCGGACAGGATAAGATGCGACTCTCCTGAGTCATCGGCCAGATCGATAACGAGATCATCCGGATTCACGTAATCTCGGATGGTAAGGGGTGATTTGAGTGGGCCGTCCGACAACAAAACCTGGCTTTTTTCAAGTTTTTCTGTCGACATTTGACTGTCGAGTTCGAAGTGTCGTAGCGACTCGATCTGGTCTCCAAAGAACTCAATCCTCAACGGCTGAAGATGGTTCGACGCGTAGACATCAATGATCCCACCCCGGCGTGCATACTGGCCGCGGGAGCTTACTTGAGGCACCGCTTCAAAATCAGCCTCCTCAAGCTTTGCGGTGAGAGCTTCGAGTGATAGCTCTTGTGCAATGGCTAGGGGAAGCAGGGCGTTTTCTAAAGAATCTTGACTCGGGGCGCTTTCCGCCCAACTCGCACTTGCCAATACCACCACTCGAAGGCCCTGCGGAGCTTGCAGGAGGCGTTGCAGAACGTGCATGCGCTCAGCCATAATTTCTTGATCCGGCACCGCTCCTTCCACCGGAGCGATCTCGAGTCTGGGCAAAAAGATGGCCTCCTCGTGCCAAACGCGCATGGCTTGGTAGATGTCGTCCTGTGCTCGCAGATTTGCGGCACTCATCCAAATGGTGCAAGGCCGATCTTTGGTGAGCAGTTTCGCCGCAGCGAAAGCGATTAATGGTTGACCTGGAGCGGCCACGCCATGGATACGCAAAGGCCGTTCGCCATTTTTCTTAGGAACCGAAATTCGGGTTTGAGCGTGGGCGAGAATCTGTTCTGGATCAGCCCTCTGCAGCAGGGGCCCTGCCAAAAGAGCTTCGGTAAGAGCATAATCTGAAGTCTGGGTCATTAAACGTTTTAAAAAGCGGGCATGCTGGAGCTGGCTTGAGATGCGGGCGGATAGTCCCTGAATTCACGAAAACCTAGCCAAATATCGTATGGAGAATCAGGCCTACCAGCCCCCCGACCAGAGTTCCATTAATACGAATGAACTGGAGATCGCGACCCACTTGGCGCTCCAGTTTTTCGGTCATTTCCTCAGCAGGCCAGCGGCGCGCGGTTTCCTCCAAAAAAAGTGCGATACTCTGACGGCGAGGTGCAATCTCTTCAATGATCCACGCACTAATGGTTTCACTCAAGCGACTATGCAATTGATGATCATCAGCGATGTCCTCGCCCAAGCGACCGAGGGCGCGAGTCAAAGCCTGGTGGAGGTCGGCATTTTCCTCACTCAGACCGGCTTCAAGCGTGAGCATCAGTTGCTGCCATACAAAGGGCGCAACTTCCTGAGCGATGGCAGAGTTAAGAGCTTGGAACTTGATTTTTTCGAGCCGATCTTGAGTCTCCGGATCCTGTTGGCATTGTTCTTGCCAGCGCACCACGCTGCGATGAAAGCGCACCCGGACTTCGTGCTCTGGATCTTGCAAAATGTTTTCGACTTCGCCACGGATGCGCCGGCGGAGAGATTCCGCGATGACGCCTGCCAAGACCTCGCCGACCACTGGGATGCGCAACAGCATCAATTGTTCGGCAACTTTCTTTTCTAAAAGATCTTTGTTCTCGCCAAGCCAGGCGTCGGCTGTTTTAAGACCTTCTTCGAGTAGGGTTTGATGTGCCTGGGCCTGCATGAGAGCCTCTAGAACTTTCGCCGCCCACGGCGCGACCGCTTGCTCACCTAATGGCGAGGTCACATGTTTTCTCCAGAAAGCTTGGACTTCAGATTCTTGAACTCGGCTCAAAAAATGCGGCACCCATTGGCTGATCTGTAGAACCAGCCATTTTTGGTGAGACTCTTGACTTAACCACCGGCTGAGATGAAGTCCCAGATCCGCCTGACCCAGTTTGCGGCGGAGCACTTCCGGATGCAGAAAATTATCCACTACAAAGTCACCAATGCTGCGCGCGATTCTTTCCTGACGCCTTGGGATCACCGCAGTGTGAGGGATTGGGATTCCCATGGGATGACGGAACAGTGCCGTCACTGCAAACCAATCCGCAAGGGCACCGATCATCCCGGCTTCGGCGAAAGCGCGCACAAAGCCGGACCAGACATGCGTGTCCTGCAACTGGCGAGCCCAGAGATACAGCAAGCCCATGCAAATAAGAAGCCCGGTGGCCACTCGTTTCATGCGGCGGGTTGCCAGTTCCCTGTGCTCCGATTCGCTTAACCTCGATGGTGTCGACATGAGCCCAAACCTTGAGAGTTATCGAATGTTACCATCCGGATTTGTGCAGCCAGTGCTTCGGTGGATCACGAAGCAGCGGCGCAGCATCCGCTAGGGTGGGATCGGTGATGATCCAAGCGAACTGGGCAGCGGGCATGAGGAGCTGGAGTTCCTCGAGATATTCGGCAGCCCGGAGAGTGTCTTGCTGCTCAAGTGCCTGAGCGGACTGATGCATAAGCTGCAAAGCTGCAGGTGAACTTGATATCTCTTCGTCAGAAAGATCGTCGAGGTCCATTCGAATGAGAAAGACGAACGCCTCCGCCAGAGCTTGGGGTTCAAGAATGCCGCCAGTTAAGAGAAACCGTTCGAATAACGCAAGAGCTTGTCGACGGTTGCCAAGCACACGATTGGTGTAGGCTTGGAGAAAAAGGAGCTTCGGGTCGCTCGGACGAAAGGCGAGTCCCTGATTTAAATACCGGATCGCGGCCTCGGGATTGCCTTCCCGATACCCAATTTGAGCCATGCCGATGTAGGTTGACGGGTCAGTGGGGTCCTTGAGAATCTGCTCGTTGAAGTATGCGGCCGCAGCATTGGACCCACGAATTTCTATGATCAGCTCACCGATAGGGTTCACTAGCCCGGGAAAAGTGGGGTTCTCAGCATTAAACTCAAGCAATGACTCGAGTTGTTCCTCGGGGCTTTTTTCCGCCAAGTCGCGCGACAAATCTTCCCAAGCTCTTATCACAGCAGTCGGTTGTCGTGTGAGGGCCGGGTTAGCCTCTGGTGAGGCACGCTGAATTTCCTCCTGTTCGGCGACCTTAATGTCTTGCAAGCGGTCTTGATCAAGCTTCCAAAGAAACCAGGTCAAAAAACCGGCTCCAACCAGACCTAAAAGAAATAGAAAAATAATGGTCGCTGGGCGTTTGCTGAGAGGTGGCCGTCCACGTGGGCGAGAACGGGCACCCTTGCCGCCCTTACCGCCCTTACCGCCCTTGCCGCCCTTGCCGCGCCTACCGCTGCGACGCGAGGAGGCTCCTTGGGTTCCGTAGTCTGGGATGTGCGTGCGGT
>DAIRSW010000027.1:0-18522 GCA_036804205.1 Verrucomicrobiia bacterium
CTAACAACCAAAAACCCTGGTCCTCCGCCCAGGGTGGGGGGTCGTTCCAATTTCTCAAACGCCCCAGTTCTCCGGTGTTCAAGCTTATTTCGATCACGCGCAAAGCCAAACGTGGATCACTGTTCGCGGAACGAGACTCGGACATCACCCAATCCAAAGCTTCGCCACCTCGTCCAAGCGCCAGCAAGGCTTCCACAAGCTCCGGCCCATGCAGGGTCTTCATCAAGTCCTCTAAACGTGCAGATTCTTCAGCCGTCTTAAGACCAAGCGCCGAAATATTTCTAAGTGCGACGACGCGACGTGGCTGAACCAGGCTTCCTGGTGCGCGAGCCCAAGCGCGCAGCGCGGTGGGAAAGTCACCTACGCTGGCCAGACCTAAGCCAGCCCTTTCCTGAAACCGACCGGGTAGCGACGCCAGCCAGGAAGTATCGCCATAACCCCAATGCGGAATGATGTATTCCAAAGCTTGTTCCCCGGCGCTTCTTTCCACAAAAGCTAACCACGCCCCGACCGTATTCGTCCGGATGGCTTTCGCCCACAACACATCAGGATGTTGCCGGAAACGTTGTTCAGCACGCTCTAACCACTCCTGGCCAAGCTCCGGCTGGCCGGAACGAAAGTGAAAATCCATACCCGCCAGATAGTCTTCCACCTGCAAATCACTACGACGCAACAACTCTTGGAAGGTTGATTGGGCACCCTGATAATCACTGGCCAATTCCTGCAACTGTGAAAGTCTCAGCAGCTCACCGATGGTTGGCCGCGGTTGGCTATGAACCAAAGCAAACTGGGTTTGCACCGCCGCGACGTAGTCTCCTTGGGCTAAAGCTACTTGCAGCACCGGCTGCAGCTCTTCCTGAGTCAGTCGTCGCTCCGATAGCACCGTCCTCAGCAACTCTTGAGCATCGCGGTTTCGACCCATTCGATTAAGCAACCTAAGCCGTGCCAAGGGATAAAAGGGGTCTGCCACTCCGCGATCGCGACGCAAATCTTCATCCAAAAGTGGCAGCCCACCATGCCGTCCGGCAAAACGAATCACGCGTTGGAAAATTCTTAGTCGCAGTTCCAGGCTTCCCTCCGCCCACTGCTGAGCAAACCAGCGCAATCCTTCTTGCACCCGTCCGGTCTGTTCCCAGGCGAGAATCCATTGTTCGGCTCGTTGCTCCAATGAGGCGAGGTCACCCTGCTGATGATGTGCTTGAAGTTGCCGCAAGGATTCTTCCCATCGACCATCAGCTTGCAAGGCAAGAATCCGATCATCCACCACCTCGATGTCTTTATCCAGATCAGCACGCCAACGCTCAAGGAGAAGCAACGCTTGGCCGGGGTCATTCTTTTCAATACACACACGAATGGCACGTCGTTGTGCGTCACGTCGCTCTTCAGGAAACCGCTCGCCCCACCACTGAAGTGCTTCAAGACACTCCGACAGGCGACCGTGGCTTAGGGTTAACTCCCGCCAATAAAGGGATGCGTCGCGCAACTTCGGGTCGGCTTCCATGGCCTTAACCGCGTATTCTAAGGACTGATGAATGTCTCCACTCCACTCAGCCCAGTGTGCGGCGAGAAGCCAGTCCACTCCTTGCTTGTTTACTTGGGTAGTTTCCACGACTTCCAGCAGCATCTCCCGGGCACTGTCGCTTGCATTTTCCTCCCGACCACCAGGTAAAGTGGCCGGACGATTGGGGCGTAGTAGCACATCGAGCCAGGGGTGCAGGTCATGTTCCGTGTCGTTCCGTGCTCCCTGCTGGGCCATCAATCCACTTAAGGCGAATAGCTCGCGTTCGACACTGAGCATGCTCGAAAAATCCCCAGTTTGCCGGGCCAATGTTCGCGCCTGCTGGAGCGAGGCTTTGGCGGGCGCGAGCATTCCCAATTCCCGTTCGACCTTGGCTAGCCTGAGAAAAACCGCGTAAGACGCATCCTCTAACCCGGCTGCTTCTCCGTAGGTTTTCATGGCTTGAGCCAAAAGACCTCGGCTTTCTAGGATCGCTGCGGCCTCGACCAACCATTCCACAATTTCCGATCCGCTTAAGCGTCCGGCTACTTGCTCAATAAGACCGAGAGCTTCTTCCGTGTCGCCGACATCTAAAGCGGCTTGGACCGCAGCTTGACGTTCCAAAGAGTCCTGCGGATTTTCTAAAACACGAATGCGCTGCTCCTCATGCAAGCGGGTGAACGCTCCGTAAGAAAGCTTCCAATCTTCAATCATTGGCCGCCAGGCCAGCCTCTCATGGTAAGCCTCCCAAAACTCGAGCGCTTTTTCCAGTTGGTCCTGGTTTGCCAAAACATCGGCATAGCCTCGCGCAGCTTCCCAATGATCGGGATACTGATCGACCAAGGACTTCCACGTCGCGAGTGAGGGCTTGTCCAAAAGCTCCAACACTTCGACTAGGCGCAAGCCGTATTGCAGCCCTGCTTCATGCACATCACGCAACCGCTCCAAGATGCGCAGTTCTTCACCTAGGTTTTCTTGCACACGATAAGCCCCGGCTAAAAAGACGAGCCATTTGGGATCGTGCGGCTCCTTCTCGTGTTGCGCTTCCCAGTGTGCGATAATGGTTTCAGGTTCGGGCGCGGTTTTCATCACCGCCTGCAACACGCTGGAAATACGCCAATGATTCCACGGCAGAAGGTGGAGGGCCGTCTGCCAGTGCTCAAAGGCTTGAGGTGCATCGCCGGCTTGGGTGGCCAACTCGGCTAAACTGGTGACGGCTTCCAAGCGCTGGTTTGCCGATCCGCCGGTCGCGATACTTTGAAGATGAATCACGGCGCGTTGCGCTTGCTGCTGTTGTTGATAAAGCTGCACCAATCGGAGCCGGCTTTCGATGTCGTCCGAGTTGATAACAATGAGCCTTTCGAGGGCTTGCGAGGCCTCCGCTACCTGCCCACTCCGTTCGAACCACAAAGAGGCTTCGCGCAGGCGTGTTGATGCTTGGGGATCGGGGTTCTGGGTTAAACTCAAACAGGTGGTCCAAGCTTCCGAGGCTTGGGCAACTCGTGATGCCTCCCGCATCAAACGGCGTGCTAGCGCTTCCCAAGCCACGGCCTGGTCGGGAACCTGTTCGACAACACGTTCTAGTTCTTGGATCGCCTCCTCGTCTTGACCGGCGAGATCCAAGAGTGCTGACCACATGATGGCTTCTTCCCAATTTTGACGAGGCCGCAAAGTGCGGGCCGCTTCATTAAGATCCCCATCGATTGCGTCAAAATATTGCGCGGCTAAGCTTTGGCTGAGTGGAAACTGACGCCACGCATCTCGGAGCTCGCTTTCCTGAGAGATGGCGAGCTGCGGCAGACTTAGGCACAGGGTCAAGCACACCACGAGTGCAAGCCTTGTGAACTTGGATTTAAGACTTTGGCTGGTTTGGCTCATCACCACTTGCGCCGCCGCGCCATCCGATGTCATAGCGAGAGATAATGACAGCTTGTGCCTGAGAGTTCAATGCCGGGCTTGCAACAAACGAAGAATGTTTAGCTTAGGTTAGGGTCCGTTGGTGGGGTAAAAAGCGTGTTATCCCTTTGGTCGCACCAGGATCTGCATCGTATCATCGGCCATACACACCCCATAGAGACCAAGATCAGCAATTTGCGGATGCAGCTGCTCGCTTATGTTCCAGCCAGCAATGACGCCAATGAGTGGCAAGTTTTCGTATTCGGGAAAGAAGTCAAAGAATGCTCCCAAGGTTTCGGCAAATTCACTGATCGCCTCGCGTGTCCAGGTTGATTTGGACTCAGCCAGGATGACAGCCTGCGAACCTTTGCAGACCACATCGAACTCTCTCTGACGCGACTCGCCTCGACGACTGAACAGTTTTGGTCTAATATAGAAATCCTGTACTTTGTCAAAACCAAGTTCGGTAAGCGCAAGTCGTCGTATGTTCGGAGCAACAATGTCCTCGAGAATCGTCCCAAGCTTGTTAGCTAGGTCTCGCCAAGCTTTGCTGAACTGTTTTTCGGAGTCGTAAACTTCGTCGACATCCTTTTCGTCCTTGAACACCGGTCGCTCTTCCTTGAAGGCCAGCTGATCCTCAGCCAGACGCTGCATGGTCATTTCCGTTTGCATCTGGACATACGCCAACTGAGCAACAATCTTCTCCAGATGGGTTAATCGCTTTTCAACCTGCGGCATAGAATAAGTTTAATTCACTTTTCCTGCTAAGCAAGCCACGCTGACTAGTTTAGGAGGTCTTCCAGGTCGGACAAACTCATTCGGTGAGCCGCTGCTTCATCGTCTGGAATCACCTGACGGACCAACTCTTCTTTGCCAGCTTGCAGCTGGAGAATTCTTTCTTCCACCGTGCCCTGAGCAATGATTTTATAAACGGTGACCGGCAATCCCTGACCAATCCGGTGAGCCCGCGCGGCAGCTTGTGCCTCGACGGCCGGGTTCCACCATGGGTCAAACAGGACCACTTGGTCGGCAGCGGTGAGGTTGAGGCCTGATCCACCGGCTTTAAGGCTGATCAAAAAGAGCGGGATATCGTCATTCTGTTGGAACTTGGCAACTTCTTCCGAACGAGCGGTGGTCGAGCCATCAAGGTAGCAGTACGGCGTTTGGTTTGCATCGAGCGTTTCACGGAGCAAGGCGAGAAGGCTGGTGAACTGCGAGAAGACGAGGCACCGATGGCCGCCTTCCCGACTTTGCTCAAACAGATCTTCAAAGACGGAGAATTTGACCGAGGGCTGTTCCCATTCCCGGTCGTGCATGCCCGGCAACAGGCGGAGGTGGCAGGAGGCTTGCCGCAGCCGAGTGAGGGTGGCGAGCATCATCATGCGCCGTTTGCCATCGTGACCTTTTTTGCCAGCAAAATCGAAGACTTGCTTGCGACCTTGCTCGAGGATGTCTTGGTAGACAGCCTTCTGCTCGTTGCTGAGTTCCGCACGCAGAATTTGCGTGGTGAGTGATGGAAGCTCGGGCGCGACTTCGGCTTTGTTCCGACGAAGATAGAAGGGGGCGACCCTTTGTTTCAGCCGGGTCGCAGTGGCGCGATCTCCTCCGCGAATCGGTTTGGCAAAAGACTCTTCGAAGCGTTTGACCGGACCAAAGTATCCGGGCAACAAAAACTGGAATAGCGACCATAACTCGGACAGATTGTTTTCCACCGGAGTGCCGCTTAAAAGAAGGCGATTTTCGGCTTGAAAACGATGAACCAAGCGCGCGATTTGGCTTTTGGGGTTTTTAATGTTCTGCGCTTCGTCCAAGACGACTGCTCGCCAGTAAACCGACTGAAACACCGCCGTCTCTTGACGCACCAAGCCGTAGGAAGTCAAAACCAAACCCGGCTCGTCTTTGGGCAAATCACCACGCTGAGCCCCGTGATAAATTCGGCAAGCCATGTCGGGAGTAAATTTGGCCGCTTCTTCGGCCCAGTTTCCTAAAAGACTGGTTGGACATATGACCAGGAGTGGACCTGGTTTTTGCTCCATGAGAACCTCTAGCCAGGCCAGAGCTTGAATAGTCTTCCCTAGGCCCATGTCATCGGCTAAAAGGCCGGCTAACTGGTTTTGACTGAGAAAATACAACCAATCGACCCCGGATTTTTGGTAGGGCCTTAAGATTTTGGCGAGTCGTTTCGAGACCGGAGCGGGAGGGGTCTCCTCCAATTTCGGAGGAGCATGCCAAACAGAATCACTGGTCATCTGCCACCCATCGAGAGCCGTGCTGAGCGCAAAGGACGCCGCTGGTGGCAGCTTAAGCACGCCCGGCCCGAGCTGCTCCGCCTCGGTATCTGCGGCGAGAGCTAAGAGGTTGCGGACTGGAACTTCCGGCACCAACAACCGACTTTGACCATGTCGCCCGGTTCCACCACCTTGAAGTAGGCGTTGCACATCGGCGAGAGTAAGGACGTGCCCTTTGGCTTGAAAGCTCACGTCGGCTTGAAGCCAATCCCCATGCGATTGCACTTTAATGACAGGCTGAAGCACCTCACAACTTTGTACGAATCGTTGTAACGAATCGCTCATGGTGACACGCATCTCGTTTTGCAAACGCGACAGGTCGTTGGCAATGAAAGTGGTCGGACGGGAATGAAGCTTCCACTGACCGGGGTTCCCCTCCAGAAAACCCATGTCGCTGACCAACTGAATCATGTGCCCTTCCCGATCGTGGCGGCGCAGGGCGACTTCCCATGGCATCTTGGGATCCGCGAGCCATCGGCTGCCGGGTGCGCCATGGCTTTCCCATGGTTCCGGAGCGAAACTGCCATAAATGACCATGAACCGGGCTTCGATGCGGTCCTCATTGCCGTCCAACTCGGCTACCCAACGAGGCGTGACTTGCAGCCAGGTAATCTGGTCTTCGGGCAGGGGTTCTTCTATTTTAACTTCCGCTTCAAAGCGGGGCATTTCTTCAAGCAGAAAACGAGGGACTTGAGAATCCTGAATGATGAGCTTTTGGCCAGACTTGGGCCAAAATTTTGTGTCCAACGGAAATCCAACCACCAATTTGCCATCCTTGTGATGAATACCGCAAGAATCCTCACCCGTATGCTCAACGGTAAGCGAGCCATCTTTTTGGCAGGTGACCTTGTAGCGTGGGGGCACTGCTTGAACGATTTCCAGCAGGGTTTTTTTACCACGCCAAACGCGTGGATGACCGATTAAAGCCTGGAAGAGCGCAGGGCAATGCTCTTGGGGCAACAGTAATTGAGAACGCGGTTCTTGGCCTAATGCTCGCAAGAACTGATAGTCCAAGCTTTCCCAAGCCAAACCCCGGTCGCCGGGGATAGTCTCAATAACAGAATCGAATGGCGAAAAGTCTTCCCCATCTAAAGACACTTCAAGAAGAAGGGGAATATGCTCTTTCGGCAGGGCTTTATCCAGATCGACCGGAAGCAATATTTGCAAAAAGAGTGGCACCGCTTCAGGCCCGGCATCCTCTTGCAGCGTCCAGTTGTAAGGGAGGTAGGAGCGACCGACCGAGACTGCTGATGTTGTGGCCTCCTTTTCCGGAGCCAACTCCTGTCCATTTTGCAATTGCTCAGGATCCAGAAGTGCAGCATGGCCGAGCGCCGCCGCATGAGCACACACAACTCCATCCCGCCTAGCACTCGGGCAAGCACACGCGGCTTCAAAGTGAAGGGCTTTGTGGGATGGCTTCAGCTTGACGGCATAGGCCCGTCCGCCTACCCCGACGGTGCCGCGTAGCCAGGGTTTTTCCCAGCGCAACTCTGTTACCGCTCCCCTTTCAGCGAGTGACTTTCCTTCTTTGGATACCTGCCAACCTGCCGCGTCAGCAAGCAGTTTAGGCGTGTATACCGGAAGGTTTTCCGGCCAATAATCCGACATTCTTAGTTGATGCAATCTATGGACTTAAGCCTTTAGTTCGAGCAGTAAGTCGCATGTGGTGAGATTAGACCGCTTCGAGTTCGACTCGGTCGTATTGGAAGAGCTCGGCGGATTGAAAGAATCGCTTGAGTTCGTCCGCGGCGCTTTCCGCAGAGTCGGATGCGTGCACCACATTGATCATCATATCGACACCTAAATCACCACGGATGGTGCCGACCTCGGCTTTGCGGCTGTCAGTAGGGCCCAGGAGGTCACGGACTTTTTCAATCGCATTTTCTCCGGCCAATGCCACTGCAATGACGGGGCTGCTTTGCATGAAGCCGACTACATCCGGGAAGAACGGTTTGTCAGCGATGTGTGAGTAGTGCTGGTCCAAAAGTTCTTTGCTTAAAGAGAGCATCTTGCAGCCTCTGAGAAGAAAGCCTTCCTTTTCAAAGCGAGAGAGAACCTCGCCAACATAGCCTTTGGTGACGCAATCGGGTTTCAGTAAAATTAAAGTTGTTTCCATAAATTCGTGTAAGCCATGGGGATACATTTCGCAGTGAGCTAAGGCTCAGTGCAGGATTTTCCCACGCTACTTCTCAATAAAGCCTGATTTGGGATGCTTGCAAGCAGAGCCCTTCACATTCCTGGAGGGATGGGAAAGAATCCTTGTTCTCACGGTGTTCTCGGAGCAGAACATACTCATGAAACTTATCACCTTTCTCTGCGCTTTGCTCGGTAGCGCCGTTGTCATGGCCGAAGAAAAAAATCCTGAGCTTGAGCTTCGCAGCATTGCCGAACTGGCTGGCAGCCGGAAGCACACCGAAGCGGTTGTGCAGCTGCAGGAGTTTGCTCAGCGCGCTGAGGTTAATCCACGCACGTGGGAACAGCCTTTTCTTGAGCGCGCACTTCCGCTTTGGCAGAGGCTGGCTGAGAACGAAGAGTCCGCCCTCTTGGCGCTCGAGGAGCTGAGTGCGGAATTGGAGGACAAACTTCTGGGTGAAGGCGCCCGCTCACGGACTTTTCGGAGGATGGCGCTCGTGCACCGTGCCTTAGGCCAGTCACGCAGGACGGCTTTGATTTTCCAAGAACTGATCAATACAAATCCGGAGTTAGCCCACAGTCTCAGGTCTCAGGCGCAACCCTTTCTCGACGCAGAGCGAGCTTTGCAATATCAGAAAGCGCACAGCGAAAGCCCCATGGCTGTGCTGGAAATGATGATCGAAGAACACACGCAACGTCATGAAATGGTGGAATCCCGGAAACGGCTTCAAACTCCTAGAATTCGAGCGATCCGAGATCAATTTTTTGTAAAACAAGCCAGCCGCCTCATTTATGCGGTGGAGCAAAGTGGCCACCAGGAGACGGCAGAAGCGCTTCGAGCACGAGCGCGCCAGGTGGTGGATGCCCCGGAATTTCATCCCGTCGAACCCTAACTGCCCTGCTTTGGATGGGGGCAGCAACTCTGTCAATTGCTACCGAGCTTTTAACTTTCGATGGTGCGCGATACTGGGTTCGAACCAGTGACCCCCTGCGTGTGAAGCAGGTGCTCTACCGCTGAGCTAATCGCGCTTGCTTGAACCGACAATTAGAGCTTACTTTCGTAAAATTGCAACTGGCGGCCCCGGCCTTTCTCTGAATTTCTTTGACCAAACCCAGCCCGTTTGAAGGTATCGTGAGGGACGGCATGCTTCTTGCACCTAATTCCTTGTGACTGTGCGTTTTGTAGAGTGAGAATGACGAAAAATATTGGCTTCCTCCTGGTTCTGCCCCTAATGCAGGTTTGCGCCTGGGGTCAGACGGCGCATCACGCCCCGACTGGTTTCTCAAGATTGAAGCAAGAAGTTCCCACGCTTGAGACCGGGGCTGGCTTTACGGTTCAGATGGCTGAGGGGACAGTCGGCGGAGGAGCGTTTCGGCCCGATCCAACCAATCCAAATTTTCTTAATAAAACCTTTGATGTTATTCCGTCGTCAGATATTAATAGTTGGCATGCACTAGAGGTAGGGCTTTTTTACTTTGGGATTGCAGGGGCCTACGTGCCTGGGGTGAATGACATTCGGGCTTATAACGCAGGCAATTGGCTTCAGTCCAGTTACCTGAGAATTGGGACCAACGCTTTGCCGGTCAACGACGGCTCAGCGGGCAGCAACCACAGCTGGATCAATAGCAGTTTCAGCATGGACGTAGTCGTTGATACCTATCGTCGATTGGATTACCAGATTCTCACACACAACATGTTGGTGGGCGCGGGAATGGATAATGGCGCTGAGAAAGCGCTTCCCAATTTGATGGGGCAAGGCTACAACTCCATTTCGGTAGGGCGTAGCGATGGAGGTCATTCTCACGGTTTAAGCACGGTGCTGGGCACCGGTCGGGTGAAGCCTGAGATTGTCGTGCCAACCACCGCCACGAGTTGGGCCAGCCCAGCTGCTGTGTCAGCGGGTCTTCTCCTGCGTGCCGTGGCCGAGAACAATGTCCAACTGAACGCCGCAGCGGATGTCCGAGCTATCAAAGCCTTGCTTTTTGCCTCCGCATCAAAATTTCGTTTTCCGAACTGGCAACAAACCAGCACCCGACCTTTAGATTTGCAGTTTGGGGCGGGGGAGCTGAACATCTACAATGCCTATCAAGTTCTGACCGGTGGCCGCCGGCAACATGGCACCACCACCCACCCAAATCGTGGCTGGGACGTTGCCAATTCCGCTAACCCTGGGAACCGCCTCTATTTTTTCGAGGTTGAGGAGGGGCATACGCACAGCAGATTTAGCGCAGCTTTGGTTTGGCATCGTGCGGTTTCGGCGGCGTTCACCGGTCCTGTTTGGAACCAAACCTTGAACTGGACTGAAACTCTTCCAAACCTCGATTTGCGTCTTCATTCTGCGACGGGAACTTCGCTGACCGGAGTTGTGGCCGAAAGTTTAAGCCCCCAAAACAACCTGGAGCATTTGTATCTACCAAACCTTCCGCCCGGTCGTTATGCTCTCGAGGTCATCTCCGACACCAATAACGTGAGCTACAGCTTGGCGTGGCATACCGTTCCGAATGTTGAGGTGCAAGCTCCGACCCCTTTCATAACTCAAGGCAATGATACACTGACTTTCACCTTTTCCCGGGCCGGCGCCGATCTTTCGACGGAAACAAAAGCCAGCTACACCATGACCGGAACAACCTCTCCCGGCGTGCACTACACACCCGTTCCGTCGGGTACACTCACTTTCCCTGTCGGTGAAGAAGTAGCCGAGCTGGTCGTCACTTTGACCAATAACGCACCACCCAACGGCGCCATCGGAGTATCTTTGACACAGAATGACTTCGCGGTGGCGGCGCTTAACTCGGAACCAATGAATACCGCTTTTTTTGCCTCAGCGTTTTCTCAGTGGATCAGCCAATTTTATGATCCGGACGATTGGAACGTGGCCGCAATCACTGGCCCAGAGGCGGATCCTGAAGGCGATGGGGTTAACAACCTTCTGGAGTACGCGCTGGAAGGCGACCCCACCACAACCAGTCTTGACGTCATGCCCGAGGTTTCTTTGCAAGACGGGTTCTTAGTGCTGACCTACCGCGAAGTGCTAGGTCGCGAGGATTTGGTTTACGAGGTGGGTTGGAGCGAGGATCTGGCGGTGGGCTTTGATTATGCAGCGACTCCTCTAAGCGAGGTCGGACGGTCTCCTCACCCGGATGAAGCCGGAATCGAATTAGTAAGTGTGCGCAGCAACCTGCCTATCGACGAACGCCCGCATCAGTTCCTACGCTTACGAGTAAGATTCGTGGAGCCCTGAGTGCACCCGGTTTAAAGCCTCGTCTAAGACCGCTTGAAAGCCTACTGGGTGGTGTCCCAAAACTCGCGGGCGGCGTGGTCCCAGCTGCGGTTGCGCACTGTCTCGCGAGCGGATAAACTCATTCTTTCGCGCAACTCAGGCTGGGCAATCAGTTTACTTAAGGCCTGAGCAAACAATCGCTCGTCGAGCGCGGGGGTGATAAACCCGGTGACGCCTTCCTCAATAAGCTCGCAGGGTCCGCCTTGATCGGAGACAACCGCAGGCAATCCGCAGGCTTGCGCCTCGATCAAAACATTGCCAAAGGTGTCGGTCGTGCTGGGGAAAGCGAACACATCGGCGGACGCATAGGCAGTGGCGAGTTTTTCTCCCATCAGATAACCGGTAAAGATGACATCCGGAAGCCTCTCAGTCAGGTCTTCACGATAGGGCCCATCCCCAACCATCGCCAGTTGCACTTGCGGATGCTCCCGACGCAACAATTCATAAGCGCCGGCCAATACATCCAGATCTTTTTCTTTCGAAACACGCCCCACGTAAAGGAGGGTCACCGCACCCGGTTGACCGCCCCATTGTTGCCAAAAGTCGGTGCTCCGATGGCGCGGGTCAAAAAGCTGGAGGTCAAGACCACGTGGCAGTATGGCAAGGCGTTCGGCAGGAATTCCGCGGTCCGTCCATAGTTTCCGGTAGTGATCGGAATTCACGTACACCACGTCAAGCTGACTGTAGAAGTAGTGCATAAAGTTCCAGGTCATGGATTCCATGAATGAGTCATCGCTTAGGATGCGCACGTATTGGGGGAAATCCGTATGGTAAATGCCGCTGCTTTTAAGGCCGAACATTTTAGCCGCGAGGAGAGCGCATAGGCCCATGGGACCGGGGGTGCTGATGATGATCTCGGAGAAGCGTTCGCGATGCACCCATTCCAAGACGTTAAGGATGGGTGGGAAACTTAGGGTTTGGATTTCGTATTCGGGTAGAGCAAACTCACCGACCGGAGGAAAGTTTTTGATAGGAATATCGGTCAGCGTCAGATTGGAAATGGAAGTGACCACGGTGAGATCTAAGCCCTGCTCCGCAGCGGCGGCGGTCATTTTGCGAATGGTGGTGGTCACTCCATTGACATCTTCCAAGGTGTCGGTGAACCAAGCTCGTCGCCGGTTTTGAAGGAACGGCGGGCGGCTTTGGGTCAGGGATTGCATCATGTCACCCAACGCTCGCCGCGAAGCGGTTTGGCTATGCAGCCCGTAGATGTAGGGGCTCAGCGAGAGGGCGATGGGCAGCAGTCCTCCGATGGTTTGTACGGCTTCAAAATATTGCCCGGCAGAGGCATGCTTAACAAAGCGGGAAAAAAACCGGAAGCTGAGTTCGTTGGCGACATGGGTAGCCATAACAAAGGCTCGCCGTTCCGGCTGGTGGACCCCAGCAACTTGTCGCTCCAGAACCTCTTTCAAATCCGGTCGACTAAAGTATTCAGAGAGCTCTCTCACCAACTGAGCGTTGCCCGGGTTGGCAAGCTCAAAAACCTTGCCAGAAAGAATGCCTTCACTCAAAAATCCCACTTTCTCCAAAATACTAAATTGGGTGGGATCTTGTCCTTCAAGAAACCGTGAAAAGATTTTTTCTACTAGGTCGGTGGCACCTCGTACACTTTTGGGAAATCGCGCTCGGATAAATTGGTGAGCGGTGTTGTAAAGGCTATGTGACAGCGTCAAAGGCGTGCCCCCTTCGCCTTTGGGAGTGCATTTTCCCTGCCGCACGGCTTGAAGAAAATTTTCTGCGCTGATGGCAGGAGGTGTTTCGGTATAACTTGTACCTGGGAAAATACCACCATGATCATCCGAGCCACCCACCCGGAAGCGAGGCCAAGGATCTTCACCGACCGGGGTAAAATTATGTTTATCGGCCCACAGTTTGATTTTGTCCGGAGATATATGATCCAAAACATAACTAGCAGTCTCACTGAGCATCCAATCTCGCAATCCGTTAATCGTTTCGAAATGCTCAAAAACGAGAAGCAAGCGCTCCACATGATGGCTCTGCAGGTGTTGATTTAAGCCGTAGAGAGGATGCGCAACAGCATGGGCGATGGACTGCTGGCGCAGCCATGCGGCTAGGTCAAAAACATTTTCCCGGAGCGTTTGAATGGTTTGATGATCGTCCTCGGTAATGCCCCAAACGAGCAAATGCAGCTTACAGCGATCCTCAGGAAAATAGGTGGTGACTTCTTCGCTTATGAACACCCCGTTGTGCCCGGCGATTTCCAGGCATCCATCAATGGTGTTGTGATCGGTGATGGTCACAAAGTCCATGCCTCGTTCAAGCAAGCGTTTGTAGAGCTTTTGGGGATCCGTATAGCTGTCCGGAAAGTCAAAACGGCGCAGCAACCATTCCGCAGAACGGTTGCTATGCTTAGAGTGGACATGAAGATCTGCGCGGGAGACGTGGGATGCCATGCTAAGGCAACCCATGCACGCGAGTTGAAGAATTGGCAAATTGAAACGCCAAGTGTTCCTATTTGTCCGCAGATAGTTTGTTGCCAGAGACCAGCTTCCGCCCTATTGAATGCTATGAAAATGCGCGTGCCTTCAAGCAAGACCACACTTTGGAGTGTTGGAATCGGGGCGGGACTTGCTGGAGCGACATGGCTGGCAACCAAGTACGCCTTTCGTCCGCTGCGGAGACCGTTGATTTCGGATGCCATCTCCCCGGGCTCGTTTCGTACCAAAGTGGTCGAGACAAGCCAGGGCGATGTTCTCTACCACGAGGCGGGCAGTGGGCCTCCCTTGCTTTTCATCCACGGAGTCCAGGTCGGCGCTTCGTCTTATGAATGGAGTAAGGTCTATCCACATTTCGTCAGCGACCATCGCGTGATCGCCGTAGACTTGCTTGGCTTTGGCGAATCGGAGCGTCCGAGTCGAATGATTGGAGTGGAAGAGCAGGAGCAATCCCTTGCCGAGTTTGTCCGCTTGGTCTGCGGAAGGCAGGCACCGATCATTATCGGAAGCAATATTGGAGCAGGGCTAGCCGTCCTCTTGGCCTCGCACCATCCCGACCTAGCAACTCGCCTTATTTTGCTTATGCCAACCGGACTCACCGAGTTTGGGGGACGTCGGCTTCCTTGGAACATGGCTTTGTGGGCCCGGCTACCCATTTTTGGACGAGCCCTTTACGCAGGCTCTTTAGCTCGACGCAAAAGCATCAAGGCGTGGCTGGAGCGCTACGGTTTTTCAAACCCCGACAAGGTGCAAGATGAACATATTGAGGTTATGGCAACCTGCGCCCAGCAGGTCGGGGCTGAACACAGCATCTTAGCTTTGTTACGTAAGCACTACCACTTTGATTTCCTGGAGCACTTTCAAAGCTTAGTAACCCCGGTGGTTTTGCTTTGGGCGGATCGAAGCTCCCTCTCTCCTTTGGAGTGGGCTTATCGATTGATGGCTGTTGCCCCAAAGAACACAAGCCTACATCTCATTCGCGAAGCCGGCCTACTCGCAGCACTTGAGCAGCCGGAAAGCATGGTGGAAATGCTTCGCCAACAAACCGCCCCAAAACTCAGGGTGGTCCAGCCACGTCAGTAGCGCGAACGGACAGGTAGCCGGGCTCACGAATAAAATCCTCTTCCGGTGATACAAATCTTGCAAAAGCTACGTGCATCCTGAGCGAGACTGGTTATTTATTATTTTATGGTTCTGCCCTCGCCCCAATTTTCCCAAAAACATCGTTATCGTCCCTTTGTCCTAGGCCTCATTATTGTTAGCCTTGCTTTTTCTCTCACCGGGTGTGCCGACACCGTTGAAAAGCTGAGACAACAGTCCGAGGAGGATGCCCGTCGCCGAGCTGCGACGCGTCAAGGTCTCCCTGCTCCCGACGCGAGCCCAACACCAACTCCAACGCCACCACCTCGCACAGAACGCGATATGCTCCGTGAAATTGAGCAACCGGGAGCCAGAGCGGTGGACCCTCGCCTGCCCAACCGGCCGGCCGAGCAGGACTTTGATAGCTTTCTCGCGAAATTAAGGCAAGCGGTAGTCAATAAAGATATGGACACTATCGCCTCCCTGATGACCCCGAACTTTGGTTACAGCCTAAGTCCGCTTATGGAAGGACCAGGTGTCTTCGAATACTGGGACGTAAACAACCGCTGGCCAGAACTGCAAAGAGTCGTCGCTCAACGCTTTGTTCCTAGCAGCGGGTTTATGGTGGCTCCACCTGAGTTTGGTGATCCCAACACCACCTACACTGGGTATCGCGCCGGCATGGTACGCACCCCTAACGGCTGGCGCTTCAGCTACTTTGTGAGCGGTGAATAAACCATGTCTGCCAAGAAAGAAAACATCTTTCAGCGGTTTATTGGCTTCGTTCTCGGGATCACTCTCGCCATAGTTCACGACCAGGACACACGGCGCAAAGCCATGTTCATGGTTGTTTTAAGCGCTCTGATTCTTTTGTTTTTAGGTGCCACGCTATTTTTTGATTTTCTGAAAGGCGGCATCCTTCGGTTTCTCGCATATTGGCTGCTGGTGGCTTGGCTCACCATCTGTGCGTTGCTTCTGGCAATCTACGATCTTTTGATGCTGCGCACCAAAGCACGCATGCAGCGCCGCGATTTGGCCAGCGAGATATTTGCCGACCTTGGGGAGCCGGACCAACAGGATCCGGAGGCCGCGGATCAAAAGGATAAGCGCCCTTGATGAGGCATCGGCCTGAGCACGAGCGAGATCAGGTAACCATCAAGGTGACCGAACGCCCTTCAGCATGGCGAGCCACATAAGACCTCGAAAATGCGACGATCTCCTGCCGCAGCTGCTCGCAGGGTTTGGTCCATTGTTTGACTTGCAGAAGAATTTTTACACACGCCCGCAGATGCTCAAGAAGAAGGTTGCGGGAGGATGCTTTCAGGGCCTTCTCCAACTCTTTTTCCAAGATAGGGAAGAAGCTGATTTCGTAACCCTCGCCGACTTTTAGGGCGATCTGCTCAAGATCAATCTTTAGTGGAGGGGGAGCCGGACGATAATGTTGAGCTACATCCGCATAACCAATCGCTGAAAGGACTTCGCGCACCGCGCCCACAATTCGCTCGAATGGCACCACCCGGTCTTTGACACTGTGCTCAAAATACTGCATCACACTGTGCCCAACCTCGTCGGCTAGCCACCATTTTTGGTATCCAGCACCTTTCGCGGCACGAAGAAGACTACCCCGAAGCCAGCCTGACTCGAGGTGAGCCAGGCTACCATCTTCTAACTCCAGGAGAGGAGTACCGTGTCGGTTTGCAATCATGGGAAAAGACCTAAGGGCAATGCATAATCTCCACATAAATTAAGGGATAAGGCCCCACTTGTCGAGCACAAAGCTTGACAAGACTCCACAACCGGTCTGGAGTTCAAGTTGCGCCCCACCGGGGGTGGGCTGGCAACCCCGTTAGTGGCGCCGTCTAGTGGCAAAAAATGGCAAAGTTACCAAAATGCGATTTTTCGCCATTTGGGAATGCCTAGGGTTTTGAGCTAAAACAGTCTGCGGATAGTCGCGGCCGGGTAATGGCCGATCAACTCGCCGCCGCCAGGTTGTAGCCGGGTGCAGCGCACCACCGCCAGGGTGGCTTTGCTCATTTTTACGGCTGCATATCCGGTGCGACCGACCAGATGACCGATTAAGCCTGAGAGATCTGGTTCGTGTCCGACGATCATTAATCGCTCTAGCTTGGCATAGGCACTGAGCTCGGCGCAGGCGAGCGCTGGCGTCATGCCACATGAGAGAAACGCCACTTTTTGCAAGTGGTTCACGCCGAGTTTGGCGGCTTCTACGAAATCCTCGGCGGTTTCCCGCGCCCGAACTAATGGACTGCAAAGAACTAAGTCGGGCAACAAAGCAATTTGCCGACAAAATTTTGCCATCGTTTTTGCCTGCTGATGCCCTTCTTTGGTCAGGGCACGATTAAAGTCGCTGGTCTCCATGTCGTGCGCGATGGCATGGCGTAACACGAGGAGATCCATAAACAAGTGAAGGTTTTGAACGGGAGCCTTCCGACTCCGGGACAAATGCCTCCTCAGCGCATCAATAACACCGAACGTGCACGTTTGATTTCGCGGACGATGCGGCGGTGCAAGTGGGCTGACATGCCAGTGACTCGGCGAGGCAAAATTTTGCCATGCTCGGTGACGAATTTTTTGAGAAGCTCGGTGTTTTTGTAGTCGATAGCTTCGGTGAGAAGATCCGTGCGCCGACGTGGCATGGTGCGGTTGGCACGACGGAAATTGGTGCGGCGTTGAGCAGTTTTAGGTTGCATGACAATAACAAATGAAATTACGGAGGTTTTAGCGCATTTCCCGATGCAAAGTGCGGCGTCGGAGGAAAGGATTGTATTTCATCTTTTCCAGACGGTTTGGGGTCCGCGGACTTTTTTTATTGCGCGTGGTAGTATAGCGCGAGGTTGGTTTGCCCTCAGCTTTGGCTTCGGTGCATTCGAGAGTAACATGTTCTTGTGGCATAACAAAAAAGGGTAAGTGAAAAATGGTGTTTGAAGAAAAGAGCAGAATCGGCAAAAGCGAGAGGGGGGCCACTGCATGTAACATTTGAATTCCGACATTCTCCTAGGACCTCGGCGGGAGATGCGCCTTAATCATGGGGCTTAGTCTGTAGTTAAATCTTTGGCTTAGTCTTTGGCTTAGTCTTTGGAATCTGAGTTGTCATCATCAGAGTCACTGCCTTCGCCATCAGCGGGGCCGAACAGATTTCCAACAGGTTGACGTAGACGAGAAATTTTCAGCTGTTTCTCGTGATGAGCTTGACACTGAACGGTGAATTTTGCAAATGGAATTGCCTCTAAACGCTCTTGAGGAATTTTCTCCCCTGACATCTCGCAAATGCCATAGGTGCCGATCTCAAGTCGTTTGATGGCTTCCTCAATCTCATAGAGTGCGTCTTGTTCCTGAGTCAAAAGACTGAGGGCGAATTCGCGGTCGTAAGCATCACTTCCGGCATCAGCCTGATGCATGCCGAAGGCACTTGATTCGCTGCCCTCGGAGCGTGCGCGCAAGGATTCTTTGGCCATGCCGGTCACGGTGTCTAGCATGTCATCCCGGAGATCGATAAGCCGTTGATATTGCTTCCGCTGCCAAGGATTCATTTTGTATCCTGGCTTGGGTTTAATAATCACGACTTCATCTGTGGCGACGAAGACATCATTTCTGTTCTTGCGCACTGTTGACGCTGCTGGAGCGGGAGCTTTTCGAGTAGTAACCTTTGAGGTTTTCGACGGTTTTTCGCTCTTGGCAGCGCTGGAGGATTTGGTTGCCATAGGCTTGAGGACGGCGCTCTTTTTAAGTGGCTTTGTTGGAGCGCTTGCCTTCTTGACCGGGGTCTTGGTTGCCGCTTTTGGAGCAGACTTAGGTTTCGGAGCGGGCTTAGGCTTGGGAGCCGCTTTTAGTTTGCCGGCTTTTGGTTTGCCCGCTTTTGGTTTGCCCGC
>DAIRSW010000027.1:18622-23521 GCA_036804205.1 Verrucomicrobiia bacterium
TGGGAGCCGCTTTTAGTTTGCCGGCTTTTGGTTTGCCCGCTTTTGGTTTGCCCGCCGCAGTGGCTTTGCTTGGCTTGCCAACAGGTTTGCTCGCTGGCTTGGTTGCCTTGGCAGGTTTCACCGATTTCGTCGTCTTCGCTGCAGCGGCTTTGGTCACTTTTGCGGTTTTGGCTAATTTGGAGCTGCTAGCGGCTTTAGTTGGCTTGGCGGACTTAGTTGGCTTGGCGGTCGAGGCAGGCTTGGCCGGCGATTTTGCGCGACCTGCGGATTTGGCACTTGAGGAACGAGAAGATTTAGGCGGCATAAAGGAATGCGAGAGAAATGCTGATGACAGGAAAGAAGCTGAAGAAAAACGGATGGGACAGATACCGCAACGCAGCCGAGATGCAAGCCTTTTTGCGATAAGAATGGTCAGATCCGGCAAGTATTTTCGGTCGAGCGAATCGCCTTGGATGTGCTTTTGCTTTTTCGTCGCGACTACCCTCCGGCCCTGAGTGGGCTCGGAAGCATGATCCAATAGCTTTGTGCAACCAAAAGACTGGTGAGCACAAAAAACGCGGCTTCTTCCCAGGGCATGATTCCCCCAATCCGATGGCCGGTGGTTTGTTTATGATCGAAGAACCAGATGTTGGCGTAAATCGCGAGCAAATCACTGAGGCTATAGTAAAGACCAAGGCCGAAGGCTACCGTGAACAAAAGTGGAAGAGCATCCCATAGCAGCGGGCCGGCAACAATCCATTGCACGGCAATGATCGCCCCGAACCAATACAACAAATGCCACGCGTAATGGCAGCGACTGTGTTTTCCAATTCTATTGCGCCCCCACAACCCTAATCCGAGGAAAGCCACGGCCCAAAGGCCCAGCAGGAGAAGCACGCCCGGCTGGTCTAGTGCCCAGTTCTCCGCCAAGCCGATATCAGAAAAAACCGGCTGAAGTCGATGCATCAACCAGACTGCGGCGGTGGTTTGCAGCAGAAAAAACGCATACTCTTCGACCGGAAGATGTTTGATTCGGAACCAAATTTTTTCTTGAGGAAAATCCCATAGTCCACAGGCCACCGCATGGTTGTCCCATGGGGAAGTAAATACCATCACGATCAAAAAAAGAATGCCCAAGATGACCCACGAGGTCGCGGTAAACTCGGATCCACCCGGCCAAAACGCCAAGCCCAATAACGCCGGCACATTAAACACCAAATGGTATCGGCGATAGGTCCACCATTTCTTAAAGGAGTTGGACATGGACGGATTGCTAGGCTCAAGAGTCAGACAAAAAGCGAGACGCCATAAGCTTACAGTTGCCTAAGCGCAGGAGCTCATCATCCAGGCCTGCGCCCCAACCTTGCGCTGCGTCTAGTTTTTTAGGCGGCGGATTTGTCCTGTTCCTCATCAGACTGTTTTAGCCGAAGTTCTGCGTCGGCTCCACCATCCACTACCGAACGACTGATGACCACCTCATCAATGTCGCTACGACCGGGGGCCTCGTACATCACGTTCAGCATAATGCGCTCCAACATGGTGCGGAGAGCGCGAGCTCCTGTTCCCTTCTCTTTGGCCTGAGCAGCCAAGCCGCGAAGAGCTTCTTGGGTAATCTTGAGTCGGACGCCTTCCATGGCCAGAAGCTTGGAGTATTGCTTGACCATCGCGTTTTTCGGCTCGGTTAAGATGGTCACCAATTCGTCCTCAGTAAGCGCTCGCAATGCGGAGACGACAGGCAGACGTCCGATGAACTCAGGGATCATGCCAAAACTGAGCAGGTCCTCGGGCTCGATGCGCTCCATGGTTTCTTCAATTTTGACGTCCTCTTTCGGACGGTCGTCTGATGTGAAGCCCAGAACCCGGTTGCCCAAACGGCGCTGCACGATTTTTTCCAAGCCAACGAAAGCGCCGCCGCAAATGAACAGAATATTTTCGGTATTCACCTGAATATATTCCTGGTGAGGATGTTTTCTCCCACCCTGCGGCGGGACATTGCAGATGGTGCCTTCAAGCAATTTGAGGAGGGCCTGTTGGACTCCCTCGCCGGAGACATCGCGGGTGATGCTCACGTTTTCCGTTTTTCTGCCGATCTTATCAATTTCGTCAATATAAACAATGCCGACCT
Source organism: Verrucomicrobiia bacterium (assembly GCA_036804205.1). GTDB lineage: Bacteria > Verrucomicrobiota > Verrucomicrobiia > Chthoniobacterales > CALDSX01 > DAIRSW01. The sequence continues at coordinate 20,727 of DAIRSW010000027.1, forward strand.
CAGCGCGTTTTACGTCGTAGTCAGCACTTTGCAAGAGGCGCAAAATGATGTTTTCCACATCTTCACCCACGTAACCGGCTTCGGTCAGGGTTGTGGCATCGGCAATGCAAAAGGGCACATCGAGAATGCGAGCTAAGGTTCGTGCTAGGAGGGTTTTTCCCGAGCCAGTGGGGCCGATCAGCAGAATATTGCTTTTTTCTAGCTCAACGTCTTCCAGGCCGGCCTGGGTCAGCATTTCCTGATGAGACATGTGTTGCGGTGCTGAGACGCGTTTGAAGTGATTGTGCACGGCCACAGAGAGCACTTTTTTAGCGCTTTCTTGGCCGATGACGAAAGCATCGAGAGATTGGCGGATGTCGGCAGGGCGAGGCACCTCAAGCTTAGTGGTGTGGCGTTTGGCATCGTCGTTCAGCTCTTTATCCAAAATGCCTTTGCACACATTGATGCAGGAATCGCAAATGTAGACACCAGGTCCTGCGATGAGTTTTTTAACTTCGGAGTGACTCTTTCCGCAAAAAGAGCACATGGTGAGATTAGAAGTGCGAGCCATAGTTCCTAATGAAGTAAATGAACGAGGTGAGTTTGTTTAACAGTGTGCAATGTGAAAGGGCATCTGCCAAGCCCCAATTTTTGCTTTTGCCCACCCCACGCGGACGCACCCGGTGGTGGCGCCGCGAATCGGTCAGCGGTAGGATTGTCGACGAAGCATTTCGGTGACTCCGCCACGATTCTCTTTGAGAGCTTTGTAGTGCCAATGAATATGGCCAGGTCGGTTGCCCCCCATGCGGCGGGTTATTTCTATCTGTCGCACAATCTCGCTGGCCGGACGGTTGCTACCCACTCGCTCGGTGCCAAGGCCGGGCCAGATCGGGATATTGCGCCGACGTCCCTCTTGCACCCACCATTCCATGAGCAAGGGAAAGCTTTGCGCTTGGGGTTCGATACCCCAGTAAAGTTGGGGAGCCATGTAATCGCACCACCCTTGCTGCAACCAATACCGGGCATCAGCAGCCAAATCTTCATAGGCATCAACTGCCGCAGTGGTCCCGGTCGGTATGCCCGGACGCCAAATACCAAATGGGCTAATCCCCACCTGAGCACGAGGACGCGCTCGCTTGACTCCACGGTACATGGCCTCGACAAAACGATTGATATTGTCGCGTCGCCACGCGGTTTTGGAAAGCTCACCCCCTCCGCGCTGGTAGGCTTGGTAGACGCCATCATCGCCAAAGTTGGGCAGTGTTTTTCTTCCGCGACTGGTGGTTGGGTAGGGGTAGAAATAATCATCAATATGGATGCCGTCGACCGGATAGCGTTGAGCAATATCAATAATGGTGTCGAGCACATACTGGCGGGCCTCAGGAATTCCTGGATCAAGCCACCGCACGGTGCCCACCCGCCGGATCCATTCAGGTCGACGGTTGGCGATGTGGTTGCTGGCGAGAGTCGTGCTGCCGGCCACGGCGCGAAATGGATTTATCCAAGCATGCAACTGCAAGCCACGTGCTCGTGCTTCCCGGATAGCGAACTCGAGCGGATCGTAGCCGGGAGAACGCCCCATAGTGCCGGTGAGCACGTGCGACCAAGGCTCACGACGGGAGCTGTAGAGGGCATCCGAAGCCGGACGCACCTGGAGTAAAACCGCATTGAGCCCGGTGCGTTTAGCCAGGTCGAGTGCCGCGATAAGTTCCGCTTTTTGCTGCGCCTCGCTGAGCCCCGGACGCGAGGGCCAATCGATATTGTAAACCGTGGCAATCCACATGCCTCGGAATTCTCTGGAATAGCCCTGGCTTACGTTGAAGATGAGGCCCCCTAAGATCAGAACGGCGAAGATGAATCGAGAGAGAAAATGTGGTTTCATAGGTTTGATACTAATAAAGTCGGCCCAAAAGCTCGCCGATTTTTGCACTAGGGTCTGGCGCGCGCATCAGACTTTCACCGACCAGAATACCATCGACGCCCGCAGCCAAAACCCGTTGGGCATCGGTAGCGCTCCAGATGCCGCTTTCGCTGATCAGGGTGTAGTCGTCCGGCACTTGCTCAGCGAGCAGATCGGTGGTGGCAAGATCGACTTCAAACGTGCTCAGATTGCGATTGTTGATCCCGATCAAAGTGGCCTCGGTGTCAAGCGCACGGTCCAGCTCCGACATGTTATGAACCTCCACCAAGGCGTCGACGCCGCAGAGGAATGCGACATCCAGCAAGCGGGAAAGATCGTCGTCTGAGAGGGCCGCAACGATCAACAGAATAGCATCCGCACCTGCGGCAACGGCCTCGAAGATTTGGGCGGGGTGGATAGTAAAATCCTTGCGGAGAACAGGCAGCTCGACGGCATTGCGGACGGCAATGAGGTCGTCTAAGGAACCTCGAAAGAACGCCTGATCGGTGAGCACCGAGATGGCGTGGGCCCCGCCAGTTTCGTAAAAGTTGGCCATGCCCACAGGATCAAAGTTGTCCGAGATGACTCCGGCGCTTGGGGAAGCCTGTTTCACCTCAGCGATGAGGCGCAACCCGGGTTCTTCTTCGGGTGCCCTGAGCGTGGCGGCAAAGCCTCGGAAATGCTCGCGCTCCAAGGCCTTTTTTTTGAACTCGTTTTCACGCGGGAGCAGGGCTTCCACTTCATCTTTTTTGCGATGAATAATCTGGGCAAGACGATCAGGGGTGGCCGACGGGATGTTCACAAAGGATTACGTTTTAGAAGAAAGGATAACCAGCGCCGGACAATACAGGCTTAGGCTCAGTTTGATGGTGTTACGTCCCTGAATCGGGCGGGGAAGCGTTAACGTTCCGGCCCG
>DAIRSW010000028.1:0-23314 GCA_036804205.1 Verrucomicrobiia bacterium
AAACTTAATGTCACCGGTCCGGCGGACATATTCATAAAAGGCGATGACAACCCACATCCCCGAGTCAATCGAGCAAATCCCGCCCACTCCGGAATAGTCCGGGATACCGGTGTCGATGTTTACATTCGAAGGAATCTGTCCGGTCGGACTGACGTGACTAAGCAAAGTTTCAAGAGTCTGCTTTTGGCACTGTTTGAAGTCGTCGTGTGGTAAGCTCAGTGAGCCGATCAAGGCGATCGAGCCATCCCGCGACCACACACTGCGGTAGTTTGCGTCGGTCCCCCGCACCTCATTGTCTTCTAAGGAACAGGCCGAGAAGCCCATCGGAGTGACGTTTTTTCGGAGCGCGATGATCGCGCGATCATACGCAGTGCGCAGAAATTCGATGTCCTCGTTAGAAAGATTGCCCACCCCTTCTTCCTTAAAAATTTGGGCAATGGCCGGCTCCAATTGCAGTTGATTCGTTTCTTCCGCGCTAAGCTCGGGCACGTTCTGCAGCACCCCATAGTGCATCAATCCTTCGATGACTCCATCCGCACACACGCCTTCGGCCTGGAAGGTTTGTGCGGCTAAGGTGCGTTCGATCAACTCAGGTTGGGCGTTCTCCACCAGGACTCCCCTTACCCCTGGCACCAGAAACATCGCCGAATCGTTTCCAGTATCGCCGGCCACCAAAACCTGATCCTTGGCAATCCCTATATGATCCAGCAGCCACATCAGCGCGTTGCCCTTGTTTGCCATTTTGGGCAAGATATCCAAGTCTCGGTTGCTGGAGTAAATGACATGCACTGTCATGCCAGCCTCACGCAGGCGATCCTCCAAGCCCTGAATGTCTTCCGGACGTGCTTCGCTCCAATACCAACTGGACTTGTAACGATGCTGATATTGCGGCGGCTGACGCCGGGTTTGTGCCATCTCAGACATAATCTCTTCGACCTTGGTCTTGTCCCAGCCTTCCTCCATGATTTCGGAAAACTTTTTGAGCGAGGCTTTGTTCGTAAATTCGAAAATCTGCGTCCCCACACCACCAATGATGTAATCCGGTCGTGGCAGGTCAGTATTCTCAATTAGCTGCAAAACGTCACGCACCAACCGACCGGTGTTATAACATAAAACCGGTTTGTTTTCGGCAGTCAAACTATCCCAAGCTAAACGAAACCGTCGTGTTGCATCGGGCTTCCCGATGAGTGTCCCGTCGAGGTCTGAGGCAAATAAACGCACTGGAATCATTGCATTGCCCTAGCAGCCTCACGGCTGAAGAGCCAGGAGCTTTTTTCTAAAATGAGCAGGTTTTCTTGTTAGCTCGGTGTGGTGCTGCACTCAAACGGAATGATTTTTCCTTCTCCAAACAGGATACTGTTTTGATAGTGGCCCGGCAATACTTGGGCTTTTGGTAGCACCACACAGGCTTCCAACCGAGCGCCGGAGGCAAGCTCTGCATGGGACATCACGACACACCGCTCATCCACTTTGCTGCCCTCTGCAAGACATGCCGAAGCTGCGACCGGACATAGAATATTTTGGCTCTGCACTTCGGAGTAGCGAGGAAATTCCAAAGCTGGCTCAATTAAAAAATCTTGATGCACCTGCCACAAGGCCTGTGGTGTACCCAGATCCGACCAAACCCCATCATCAAGACAACAACCCATGATTCGTGTGCCTCCGTCGGTCAACATCCGCAACCAGGCTTCCACAACCGATTCAACTTTACCAGGCACGAGAAAAGAAAAAATGCTCGGGGACAGAACGGCGAGTCCCGTGTAAAGACACCACTCCGAGCCCGGCGGCTCCCCAACCCCAAGGCGACCGGCTATATCCACAATTCGTCCGGTTTCCGGCTGCCACAAAACCTTGCGCGGTCCCCCGTGGCGACGAAGAACCAGGGTCACATCGTTTTCTTGCTCATCATGAAGCTGCAGGGCATGTTCAAGTGGGAGGTCGGTGAGAATATCTCCGTTATACAGGAGAAACCGTTCATCGCCAAAGAAGTCTTGTAAATTCCAAATACCCCCCCCGGTCTCCATAAGCACCGGCTCGTGGCGAAAATGAAGATTGAGGCCCGGATAACCAGCAGCAAATTCATGTTGATAGACTTCTGATAAGTGATGGGTGTTCACCGCAAGCTGGTGCACCCCGCACGTCCGCAAATGATCGAAGGCCCAAGAAATCAGAGGCCGATCAAAAACGGGGATCAAAGGTTTCGGCCAAACATGAGTCAAAGGCTGCAAGCGTTTACCTAACCCGGCTCCCAGAACGAATGCCCGTGTAGAAGGACTCATACTAAAAGCCCTCTGTTGCTGACGCGGTTTCTATGAGGCCTCATTTTCACCCAAAGTGTTTAGCATGCGGGCCAAACATTCCATCGGCAAGCCAATCACATTCGTGACCGACCCTTCCACCCACTCTGCGATGGCAAATGGCTGCTGACTCTGCAAAGCGTAGGCTCCCGCTTTATCCAGAATATCGCCCTCCGCGATGTAACGCCGGATCATCGTCCGACTCATTGGGCGAAGCTTGACCAAGCTGTAACAAGCGTGCAGTGACCATGCTTGTGATTTTGCACCAAACACCGCTAAACCACTCCAGACCCCGTGACGGCGTCCACTTAATGCTTGCAACATCTCTTCGGCATGCGCCGCGCTTTCCGGTTTGCCGAGCACCTGGCCATCAAGCTCGACCAGTGTGTCCACCGCGACGATGGTGTGGCCTGGTTTCTTCACCGCGACCGCGTGCGCCTTGATCCAGGCATTTTGGCAGACAATTTCTTTCGGAGAAAGATATTCCGGAGCAGACTCTTTCACGCTTGGCGGCAGTTGAGCAAACGGCACGCTGTATTGGGTCAGCAAGTCCACCCGACGCGGTGAACTGCTAGCCAGCACAAGCGGCTCGGAACGAGAAATAGAAACTGAGGCTCGAGAAACAAGTGAGAGCACGTTTTCTTACTCACCCGTGGGGGTCCACGCTGTCAACTGTTTGCGCCGAGCCCAAGGTAGAAAGCTAAAGCAAGAAAGGGATCAAAACTCTTGCGTTTAACGCCGCTTAGGGGCATGTTTTTAATCCGAAACATGATAGATATTGCGCCAAACTTTGCCGCTGTAAAACAAGGCCTCATTAAGGTCACTCCTCAAGAACGCATGAAGCTTGAGAAAGACGGCCTGGATGTTATTCACGACATTTATCGCTACGCCAAACAAGGCTTCGAAGCGATCTCCGATGACGATTTTGATCGGATGAAGTGGTATGGAGTTTACCGACAAAAACCTAAGGATTCAGGGTATTTCATGCTGCGAACCAAAGTTCCTGGCGGGCAACTTACCGGGCCGCAAGCGGTCCTCATGTCGCAATTGACCGAAGAATACGCCCGGGGATTTTGCGATATTACCACCCGACAGACCATTCAATTTCATTGGCTACGCATCGAAGACTTTCCTGATATCTTTGCCCGCTTGGCAGGAGTCGGCATCATCACCAGCGGCGCCTGTGGAGATGACACTCGCAATGTTTGCGGGTGTCCGGTCGCCGGAATCGATCCGAATGAGATTATCGATGGCACTCCGCAGCTCATCGAGGTGAATCGTCGCTTGACCAACAATCGCGCCTTCAGCAATCTTCCGAGGAAATACAAAATCAGCATCGGTGGTTGCCACATCCACTGCACCCAACCGGACATCAACTGTGTGGGTGTGTTTGGCATGACCCGACAGTTTCAAGGACGCACCGAAGTCGGCTATGGCGTCAAAGTGGGCGGCGGCCTCTCCGCCGCGCCTCATATGGCCCAGGTAATGCCTATTTTCCTCCGACCCCAAGAGGTGGGTGAGGTGGTAGAAGCCATCACTGCCGTGTATCGGGACCATGGTTACCGGCATACCAGGAACAAAGCCCGTTTCAAATTTCTGGTTGCGGATTGGGGCGCCGAACGCATCACCAAAGAGGTCGAAGAAATTATCGGACGCACTCTCACCGAGCACCACGACTTTGAGTTCCCGGCTGATCAAGAAACCGACCATTTAGGCATTCACCCTCAGAAACAGGCCGGCCTCAACTACGTGGGCGTATCTTTCGCCGGAGGGCGCATTCGTCACGGGCTGCTGGAAAGTATTGGACGCCTAGCCATGAAGTATGCCGCGCCCGGCCAGGACGCCATTCGCTTGACCAATAAGCAAAATCTTTTGATGCTCAACATTCCCGACGCGCATGTTGAACCGCTCAAAAAAGAGCTAGACGAAGCCGGACTGGTGTATGACCCGAGTAACTTCCGTCAGGGCTGTGTGTCATGCACCGGCATTGAGTTTTGCAACTTGGCTATTGCAGAAACCAAGAATCGGATGGTTCAAATGGTGAGTCAGCTCGAAGAACAGTGCTCTCACTTTGATGAAAAAATTCGCATTCACTTCAGCGGTTGCCCCAGCTCCTGCGGTCAACACCAGATCGCAGACATCGGATTCCGCGGTGCGCGGACCAAAATTGACGGAACCCAAGTGGACGCCTTCGATATGTTTGTAGGGGGTCGACTGGGCGAACTGCGCTCTTTTAACTCCTTGGTCCTTAGCAAGGTGCCGGCCAGTGATGTGCATCTTATCGTCGACAAGACCTTGAGGTTCTATAAGGCCAACCGCAACGAGGGCGAGATGTTCGCAGACTTCTGCATCCGCACCAGCAAAGAGCAGTGGCAAGCCGAGCTTAAAAAGTCTTAGTCAAACTCAATCCGCCTAACTGGATTCTCGCTTGGGTGCGCGGCTCATCAGAGATTCCAAAGCTTCGGCGGGCGCTTTTTTGTGATACCACATTTCGTAGACCTCACGGATTACTGGGGTCTCTAGCCCTAATCGCTGCACCTGTTCCATAGCAGCTTGGGAAGTTGGGATTCCTTCGGCTACTTTCTTCATACTGCTCTCGATGGCTTGTGGCGACTCACCTTCGCCTAAGCGCTCACCTACGGCACGATTGCGACTGTGCCGACTGAAACAGGTCACCACCAAATCACCCACCCCGCTCAAGCCCGAAAAGGTTTCCGGCCGACCTCCAAGCGCCGCACCAAGGCGAGTCATCTCGGTCAACGCGCGTGTGACCAAAGCCGCTTTGGCATTGTCACCAAGGCCTAATCCGTCACTTGCTCCAGCAGCAATGGCAAAAATATTTTTTAACGCCCCGCCGAGTTCGACCCCCGCCACGTCGTCGGAGGTATACACTCGGAACCGGTCGTTATTAAAAAGCTCCTGCAACCAATCGGCGGTTGCCACGTCCTCGCTCGCTACGGTGACTGCGGCAGGCACCGTAAGGGCAACCTCCTCGGCATGACTGGGACCGGAGAGCACGCCAACGTTCTGAGCGGGAAATGCGTTTCGCAGAAGTTGACTCATGCGAGAGCCGGAAATGCGCTCAATACCTTTGGTGGCGCTGAGCACACACCGGAGCGTCGTCCCTAGGTGTTCGGCGGCACGCACCGCTAACTCCCCGGTGGCTTGGGAAGGCGCTGCAAATAACAAAACCTCCGCAAATTGAACAGCGGCTTTCAGATCATCTTCAATCTTGATGGCTTGCGGCAAGCTTACTCCAGGAAGGTAAGCGCGGTTCTCGCGATGAGCTCGCAGCTCATCCGCACGATGGGGCCGATGACACCAGAGCGTCACACGATGCCCATTTCGATGGAGCACCAGGGCTAACGCGGTACCCCAAGCGCCTGCGCCAAGAACTGTTATCATGCTTCTGAGTTTTTTTGCCCCATCTTAGGTTCAGTTCCGTCTCGGAGTCTGACGATGTTGCCGCGATGCCTCCAAAAGGCCATCGCGGCAGCCAGCAATGTAAAACCAAACACGCCCCAGCCAACCTGATCAGAGGTGAGAGTTTGCGCCAGAGTGGCAACTGGCAACACCGCAGCGGCAACGAGGGAGGCCAAAGAAACATAACGGGTTATTTTCATCACCACCACCCAGACCACGATCGCAACTATCGCGGAGAGTGGGATCAATCCAATCAGAACCCCAGCGCTAGAAGCAATTCCTTTGCCTCCTCGAAACTGAAGCCAGACGGGATAATTATGTCCCAAAACCACGCCAACAGCTCCGGCCAAAGCCGCGACCTCCGAGCCGGGGAAAACCCCGCGGGCAGCCAAAACAGCGATCAGCCCTTTCAAGAAATCCAGTAGAAACACCGGAACACCCCAGCGAGCGCCAAGCACACGGAACACATTGGTCGCCCCAATGTTGCCACTGCCGTGCTGACGAATGTCCATCCCGTTCAAGCGGCCTGCTAGATACCCAAAAGGAATCGAGCCGATGGCATAAGCGGCCAGCGCGCAAGTGAGAGTAATATACCACTGCATGTTGGGCCAGAGCTAAGCCAGGGAATGCTTTAAGGTCAAGACCTGAACTTTCAGAGCTGCCAGCGGCTCACCCGCAGGGGTGCACCAGGCAGCTCAACGCTTTGCATAACCTCCCCAGTCAGCAGGTCGATGAGCGAAGCACGCCCCATCCCGTCAACCTTCGACAAGACCAAGACGCGGCCCTCAAGCTGAACGGATAAAATATTGATTGGCTCGCCGACTAGATCATGGCGAAGCACCGCTGGCCTGCCCTGTTCGTCACGTGCCGCGAAGTCCAAAACCACAAGCTTGTTTTCTGGGTCAAAAATCTTGATCAACCCTTCCTCTCCACGGGATTTCACTTTGCCAGATAAAACCGTGCTGACACGATCGCCTACTTGGACCGGCGTTTCCCCCCCGGACAGCGTGGGGATATGCATGATCGGCTTGCGAGCGCTGACATCAAACAGAGTTAAGCCTCCATTTTGTGCGGCGTTGGAGATTAAAAGAAGCTCTTGGTCTTGAACACTGAAAAGCAAACCGCGATCAGGAAAAGTCCATCCCCACTCGCCATTCGCTGCTGCGGACACCACGGTGTAATCTTTAAGCTCACCACGCTCGAGCGCCGCGTCGCGATCAAAAAATGCAATCGCCCCGTACAAGTCCAGAGTCAGCATGACCGTGTTGGTGGACGGAGAATCAAAAATCTTCTCAGGGTTTGGTCCTTGCTCCCTAAAGTTGCCCTTGATGTGCAAATCCGGACGATCGCGAGGCAAGGGGATGTCGTGCACTAATTCAAGCTTAGGCAGATCCATTACCAAGAGGCGGCTGCCGAGACGCGCCCCGTCATCGCTGTCCTTTTGAAAGCTCACCCATACTTGTGTGCCCTGGTTGATAACCCAGAGGTCCTCACCTTTATGGCCAGGCGGTTCCAGACCTTTCCGAGCATTCCAGGTCGCGGTAATCTCCCCGGACGTGGAATCGACCACGGCGAACCGGCCCCTGCGCATGCTCAAAATGACTTGCTCACCATGCCCGCGCAATTCTTCGCCGGCATCCTCAAGCACAACTCGCAGAGGGCTCGATTCGAAATCATCAATCTCTCCGATTAACAAAACCGATTCGCCCTGATGCATGCCCAGACAAGCCCATCGACCAGTATCGGAAAGGGACAGCGTTTTAAAAGGTTGAAAGCCCGGAGGAGTCGCGAAGGGTCTTGCGATGATATGATGAGCGCCATCATCTAAACTTCGCTGGAGCAAACCTACCCCACCCGTGGCTGCGGCTTCATCTGTTATAAAGCTAAACACGGCCAGCACTTGGGGAGGACTCGCTTCGGCACTCAAACGAGAATCCTTTGCCACAAGGCATACGAGGCATGTCACCAAGAAAACGGAGAAATAACGAGAAAAGCAAAAGGCCTGCATATAACTTAGGCCATACCATGAACTAGTGAAGCTCCGTTTTGCCAACGGAAATTGTGACAATTTCGGCACAAAAGCACATGGGGGCTCCTGCGGATCGGCTTACTCGGCTTGCCCAAGCTCTCGAAAGGGAGCGGTGTGGGCGACCGCGAGCGGTGCTTCCATGTGAAGCATATGACTCGCGCCGGATACAACATCAGTCCTCAGATTGGGTAGAAGCGATCGCTGTTCGTTTGCGTGCTGAAGGTATTTTTCGTCGAGCGCGCCGACCAATAAATCGAATGACTGCGACGCTAGCAACGTAGGGAACGGCACCGTTCCAGGGCTCCAAAGCTGCATGACTCGCGACAAACAGGCTGGGCTTTCTTGAAGCCGTGTTTTGATCAACGTTTCACGCAGCGTTTCGCTCAATCCACAGAACAGGTCCTGCCTCCACCATTGTTGCAGCCAAGCCGCGAATGCACTCGAGCGCATGGTCGCGAGTTGGGCCGCGAGTGATTCATCACTCTGCCGCCGGGCCCGCCTTGCTTGCGGGTCGGCAAGCCCAAAGTGGGTGGAAAGCAAAATCACTTTTGCCCAAAGTCCTTGTTGAAACGAGGGCAGCTGGAGCGCCACTCGCCCGCCCCACGAGTATGCAACCAGACAAGTGCAGTCCGGGTCAACTGGCCATTCATTGTCCAAGCATTGAGCCATCTCTTCCGCTGTCTGAAATTGTGCGATCCGGTTTTTCTGCTGTCCATGACCGGGAAGATCCGGGCACACCCAAGTGACCCCTGGAAGGCAGTGTTGGAGTCCACGCCAATCGCTGCCGGAACCCATAAAACCATGCAGGGCCAAAATGTGGCTTATTTTTTTCACAAATCCTTCTGAAGCTTTTGAAAAGCTTTGCTCCATTCTTGCACTGAATCTTGAGTTAGCGATGCTTCGATGAGGTAATGGCCTTCTTTGCTCAGCGCCGCATCCCAAGCGTGCTTAAACTGCTCCATGGACTCGACCACATCATGATTCCAGCCAAACATCTTGGCGACACCTTGAAACTGCCAAGCGTGTTCGGTCGCCCAAAATTTTCGAAGATCGGGCTCGGCTACCGGAAGATTCAGTAGCCGGAAAATCTGGCCGCCGGAGTTGTTTAAAACAACTATCACCAGATGCTTGCAGGAACGTCCAAGAGCGAAGGCATTGATATCATGGAGCAACGTCAAGTCGCCCAAGAGTGCAATGCCCGGTTGCCGATTCGCCAAACAAGCGCCGCACAGCGTGCTCAGGTTGCCATCTATTCCGCTGGCACCACGATTTGCGAGCCAGGAATTCTTTGTGCCAACACCAGAGCCCAACACGCTATCCAGATGACGAATCGGCATGCTGTTGCCGATCAAAATATTGCAGTTGTTGATCGCGCCGAGTTGCTTTCCAAGCCAGTAACATGCAGTCATTTCGGACCAGGCCGGGAGCGCCTTTTCAACTAGGCCTTTTTGGACATCCGACTGTTGTCGCCAGTAACTCAACCAGTCCGCCGAGCGGTTTTGCGGGGCTTTTGGCGGGATCAGTTCTTTCATGTCGATTGGCCACACAACCGGATCGCGCGAGTAACTCATCAGGGGCTGATTGCTCCGGGAAATGTGTTGGACCGTTCCGGATGGCACCGCCTGCAGAACGGACAGCAGCCGTTTACTCACCAAGCGCTCACCGATGTGCCACACTATCTTTGGTCTTGGGGCGTCCGGCCGTCTTAGAGTCAGGTCGTAGTGGTGGATGTTTTGCCTAAAATCATAAGGTCGCCATCCACTCGTCACGTCACAAAAAACCGGCCAGTCCAGGCATTCAGCCAAGGCCATGAAAGCTGGGAGCCAATCACGCTGTTGCGTGGGAGTGAGACCTCCCACCACCAGCCACCCCTCCGCGTGCTCGGACGTTCGCCACAATCGAGCGACGTCCTCTCCAGCTTCAAAATAAGGCGGAGGGTCTACTGCTGAGTGGCTGCCTGGCATAATCATGCTGTCGCCTCCCACATCTTGACCCAGCAGCGGCTCGTCGAATTCCATGTTCAGGTGAAAGGGCGTGGTCGGCCAATGCATGAGTGACGCGCATCCTGCTTGAACCGCAGCGAGGTTAAATCCATCGCAATCGGTTTGCGCCGGCCAGTTTAGGAACCTAGCATATCGACCGAAAATCTTCTCCTGCCAGATGGTTTGGTTCGCTCCGGTCCCGCGAAGACGACCTGGCCGGTCTGCACTAAGAACCATAAGCGGCGCCTCAAGAAGGTGTGCCTCAATTACAGAAGGATACAGGTTGGCCACAGCAGTCCCTGAGGTGGTGATGCAGACGGCTGGTTTTCCGCATGCTAGAGCGCTACCTAAGCCGGCAAAACCTAAGCTGCGTTCGTCAAAATGAATCTGAGCACAAATGTCGGAGCGACGCGACAACGCGTTGACCAATGGGGAGGATCGGGCTCCCGGGGCAACAAAAAACTGCGCCTCAAAATCGTCAAACAAGGTATCGATGATCCATTGGGCGACCCGGCTGTTGCGTTCGGCATTCACGGCAAGGTCACTTAAGCCCCATCCAACAGAGCATCTCTTCCGTCTTACGCTCGACCTCATCCCACTCAGCTTCTGGGACGGAGCCCTCCACCACTCCGGCGCCGGCATAAAGGGAAAGTTTCGTCTGATGCACGAGCGCCGACCGGATAGCAACGGTCACAATGGTGCTTTGCTCATGCATAATGCCAAGGGCTCCAGCGTACCAACCACGATTCATGGGCTCTTTCTCGGCGAGCCAAGAAAGAGCTGATGAGGTGGGCCAGCCGGCCACAGCAGGGGTAGGGTGAAGCTCCTGAAGAATGCGCCCGCTATCAACCCCTTCTAGCAAGATGCCTCGATAGCGGGTCAGGCGATGCATGAGACGGGTTAGTCTCATAACCCGTTCAGTGGGATGGTATTCCCAGCTCTGACAGAGTTGCCCAAGGTTTTCCTGCAGCATCTCGGCCACAAGTTGGTGTTCACGCCCGTCCTTCGTATCCGCCAAGAGTTCTAGGCTCATGGCTTCGTCCTCGACCGGGTCAACAGGTCGCACTCGAGTCCCGGCCACGGCTTCTGTTTCCACCATGGCTCCGCTTCGACGGAAAAGCATCTCTGGGCTAAGACCGATAAAGGCCGGGCCATGAAGCTTCGGTTGATAGAGGAACACAAAACCTGGACTGAGTGCCTCTCGCAAACGGGCCAGTAACGCCCACAGATCGATGGGCTGACTTAAAGTTAGCTGACTTTCCCGAGCCAAAACGACCTTTTCCAGCGGACCTTGGGCAATTGTTCTAAGAAGCCCCTCGACCAAGGCAAGCCAATGATCGCGTTGGGGCGATAGGCTGGCGGCCAGGATTTGAGGAGTGCTCTCTGGAGCGGACGGCCAACTCAGGTGACTCGCGCTGGTGAGGGCTTCAATAAGCTGCTCACCACTTGTCGCTTGCACCACCAACTGGATTCTCCCCTGTTCTTCTCGAAGATACCACTGGGGTGCCCAAACACTGCTCCGAGGAAAGTCCACCCAACCCGGTTGGTGTTCATCTTGAAAAAACGCCCCCCCCAAGCAGAGGACCCCTCCTGCTTCTTGCAGCCATGCTTGTCCTTCGCCGAGCTGGTGTGACCAGGACTGATCCAAAGAAGACTTCCAGACTTCTCCGCAAGCAGAGACTTTAATGTCTCGATCCCGGTCGGTGAAGGCAAATTTCGCACCCTCCGACATGGCTTCGAGCCATTGGGGAGCCGAGAAACTTGGCTTGCGTATCGCTAAGCTTCGTCGGTAGAGAGGTCCGTGCCGTTGAACCGGGACTTTTTGCAACTCTTCTAAGACCTGAGCCCAACCTTGCTCAGGGTGGGGATGACGGACAGCAGAGGCGACTGGGAAGGTAGGCATGGGCTTGGTGGCTTCATAAAGAAAGGCAACCCCAAAGGTTAAGCCAGTGAATTTTGCGTCGCGAAATCCCGCTTCATGCAGCCAATCGGTAAAGCTCTTTGCGTAAGGAAATTCCTCTACGGTTTGGTTCAAGTAGCGATATGCTTGTAAGTCGCCACTTAGCCAGCCCCCAATGCGAGGGAGGATATGTCGAAAGTAAAGCAGATACGCCCACCGCAGCGGAGGGAAACTAGGAAGACCGAACTCAAGAATCAAGACTCGCCCGCCGGGGCGGAGCACGCGACACATTTCTTGAAGCGCTTTCTGCGGCTCAGGCACATTGCGAATGCCGAAAGACATGGTGACCGCATCGAATTGGTTCTCGACGAATTGCAGATCCATGGCGTTCCCCAACCGAAAATCTATGCTGGCCACGCCGGGAACTGGTTTTTCTCGTCCCAAAGCGAGCATGTGCTCGGCCGGGTCAACTGCGGTAATTTCGATGAGGCGGGGCTTCGCTACCTCAGCGATGGCCAAGGCTTGATCGCCTGTCCCAGTTCCCAGGTCGATCACCGTGCGAGCATCAACGGGTAGGGCTCGGGCTAGCTTTCGTCGCCACCGGGTGTCAATGCCCAAAGATAAAAGGCGATTGAGAAAATCATAGCTTTTGGCCACTCGATTAAACATCTGCCATGATTCAGTCTTGGCAGGGAGAGGAGCGGAATCGAGGCGGTTAGACATCGAGGTGTATTACGCTGATTCGCGGCTTCTCGTATGAACTTTCCGCAAAAAATTTGGCGGGCTTAGCCTGCATTGCAGCTTAGCAGGGTGAGTTTTTGCAGACTCCTTAACCCCGCAGTTTTTCGGAGAAGCTTTCGAGACTCGAAGCAAGAATGGCTTCGTCAAGCAGCACACTCAATCGATCGAGATTGTCAATCTTCAAAAGGAGAGCCTCAAGTCCATCGTCGAGCTGGCCAAAGCGCAGGTTCAGAATGCGAATCACATCGGACTGAGTTGTTTTCAGGCGACCTTGCTCAAGACCTTGCTCAAGACCTTGCTCAAGACCTTGCTCCATCCCCGTTTTGATCGCGAGTTCTTCAATGTCGGTGAGAGTGTTCATGTTTCTGCCTCGTTCGTATTCTAAAAGAAGCTGCTTATAAGTCAATAGATGCTGGTCGGGCAAACGGAGCATCCGAGCGATCATTTTGTAAGCAGTTATGATGTCTTCTCGAGAATACCCTTGCTCATAAAGAAGGCGGGTCAAGCGCCATCGCACCGCGAAGCGATTGTCAGGATTGCCACTGTGCCTGAGGCCTTCAATTTGGGCTTGCGCGGCCAAGGTAGCGAGTGACTGCGTAGTTCCATCGAGATCGTGCGGCAGATCTAGAAGTTTGCAGGTGGGGAATCGGAACCGCACATTACAGCCCAATCGGGCATACCAATACTCTGTTGGCCGCCAGGAGGGATCTAAGTCCGCCAAAATTACGAGAGTGATTACGTTTTCCCCACAAGCCATTCGCGCTTGGCAGAAGCTGCGAAAGGTGCGTGCCTCAAACTGGCTGATGACCGAACTCTGAATCTCGATGTGTAAGAAAAGAATTTCCGAAGCCCCGTCGACGGTTCGAGCTTTGATCAAAAGATCGACGATGTTTTGCCCGGAGGCTTCGGAGATGTTCAAGCGATGAAGCTCCTGCTCAAGAAATTCAGGTGGGTTGCTCCAGTCAATTGCTGAGGCAATGTCTGGAAAATAAAGCTCCAAAGCCTGGCGAAGATGGGAGTGGAGAAATTCTTTCCAAGCCGCGTCATAGTCATTAGGCATGGCGAAGAATGCAGCCACCGCGCTACGCTGTCCAGGGTCCATTCTGACCAGCTGAGGTGGGCGTGGTTGGGGTGGTTAGTAATAATCCGATAAAATCAATCCCTGCATTTTGGGCTTGACCTCCATGCCACTTCTCGGCATGTGTGGAAGTGTAGAGCGGTTAGCTGCTTGACGCAAACGTCCTTTTGTGTCTCACGCGGCTGATTGTTTTACGCGGTCGCCTAAGACCATTCTTGCGTTTTCAGAAGGGAAAGGGCACGACCAGGCTCAAAATTTTTTGTGCTTCGGTGGTCAACACCATGAAGAAAAACAACTGGATGAACGAGGGCGCTCGCAACAACCCTAACCCACGATCATTAAGATCATCCCTCATCCTTATGCAGTTTGTAGAAGAAAACCTACCTCTCATTGTCCAAATCTTCTCGGGGGCCATTGGCGGCCTCATTTTAGGAGCTTTAGTCAAAAACGCGAGCCTCGGCCCACTGGTGAATACTCTCTTGGGTATTCTTGGTGGCGGAGGTGTCGCATACCTCGGCATGGCTGAAATCGTTCCTCAGCTAAAAGCCATTACCGACGTGCAGCTTGAATCCCTGGATGTGCCAGGCTTGATCAGCGCTGTTGGTGTCGGCGCTGGCAGCGGCGGTCTTTTCACCATCATTATAGGTGGCATTCTCCGCGCTGTCACCGGCAAAAAGAAAGCTGACCCGGCTAGTTCTCAGGAGAATTAGCCACTTCAGGCTTGATCAATAAGCCTCTTCGAGGCCTGTCCCTTTCATCCATCCCGATTAAGCTACTTCGAGCTTAATCGGGATGTTTTTTAATTTCAGCGAGCTTGAACTCGAGCAGCCAAATGCTGTGCAAGATAATTCTCCAAGGCAGCATCTTCTAAGCGCCCGAAAGGCTCCTGCAAAAAGCCTTGCACGATCAGGGTGTGCGCAAGTTCTGTGGGAATCCCACGAGCAAGAAGATAGAAAAGCTCGTCCGCATCAATTTCTCCACTCGTCGCGCCGTGGCTACATCGAACGTTGTCAGCAAGAATTTCCAAGCCAGGCATGGAGGTGGCTTCCGCGGTGTCTCCTAAAAGAAGGTTGCGCACTTTCTGATAAGCATCGGTGTAGTGAGCGCCTTCGCTTACCTTGATCAGCCCGCTAAACACCGTGCGGCTTTCATCGGCCAGCGAGTTCTTATACAATAGATCGCTGGTGGTGTGTCCTTTCTCGTGGATCTGATAGCTTCGTTGGTCGTGCTGAAATTTGTGATCCGCAACCGTAGTAGCCAACATATCACTCCGACCGCCTTCCCCCCGCAGGTAGCTGACACTTTCGTGCCGGGTAAACTCCCCGCCAAGATGTAAGGTGAGAGCGAGTGCCTGCGCACCTTTATCCACCACGGTGGTGTTACTTTGATAAGCAACTGTCTTATGCGACCATTGCTGCAAATTGATATAGTGAACTTTTGCTCCGCTTCCCAGAATGATATCATTCACTCCGCAAGCAAATCCAGACGCGTCTGGATCGGTGGATCGGAACGTGTCCAGGACTCGGACTTCCGCGTTCTGACCCGCCACAATCAAGGTGTGCGGGGTCACCAAGGTCTGCTCCCCGCTGTGCATAAAAACATTCTGCAACAATGCGTCGACTTTTACACCGTCCGGAACATAAATAAAAACTCCATCTTGCCAATGCGCGAAGTGGTGATGATAAAATTTATCGCCACCCAGGAGAGTTTCGTGTTGCGAAAAATATTGCCGCACCAAAGCCTCGTCTTCGACTAGGGCCTGACTGAGAGGTTTCCAAATCACGCCTTCCGGCATTTCAGCAGCAGCTTTCTTTACAACGTGGTTGTTGCAAAAGATCATTTGCTCAGCATCAGCGTAGGCTGGAGGCGCCGCTGGGCTTGCATCGCCAAGGCCCGGTTGTCCGGGTTGCGCTTGCAAGGCCTTCTCTTGCCAGGCAAGAGCCGAGAAACGCCAAAGCTCATCACTACGTTTGGGTAGAGGCAGCTCTTGGAAGCGGTGGAGACTGAGGCTCTGAATTGCTTCAAGCCAGGCAGGCAAAGTTGTGGTGGTGGAGGTTTCGAGAGTTGCGGAAGTCATGAATAATCAAACAAAGTGCACAGGTTTCAGCTGGGTTACCCGACCGAACCTTCCATTTCTAAGTCGATCAAGCGCTTGAGTTCCACGCTGTATTCCATCGGGAACTGTCTCACGAGATCATTCACGAAACCATTCACCGCGAGGCTCATCGCTTGCGCCTCGGTCAGTCCGCGTTGTTGCATGTAAAAGATCTGCTCTTGGCTGACTTGACTCACACTCGCCTCATGCTGCATGGCGTTGCTACTGCCCTTGACACTAATGGCCGGATACGTGTCGGTGCGACTGCTGGAGTTGATCAAAAGGGCATCGCACTCCGTATTGTTTTTACAGCCTTTAAGCGTGCGCGGCACGTGAACCAGCCCACGATACGTGGCACGACCCTTGCCGAGACTAATGCTTTTGGAAACGACGTTGCTGGTGGTTTCGTCAGCGGCGTGCACCATTTTTGCGCCAGTGTCCTGGTGTTGCCCATCACCCGCAAGGGCAATGGAAATCACCTCACCGCGTGCTTTGCGGCCTTTCATGACAACGCCAGGATATTTCATTGTAAGCCGTGAACCAATGTTGCAGTCGATCCATTTGATCTCAGCTTCTTCATGGGCAATGCCACGTTTGGTGACCAGATTGAACACATTGGAACTCCAGTTCTGAACCGTGATGTACTGGATTTTGGCCTTGGGCATCGCAACCAATTCAACCACTGCGCTGTGCAGGGTCGCGGTTTCAAACTTGGGCGCCGTGCAGCCTTCCATGTACATAACCTCGGAGCCCTCATCGGCGATTATCAAGGTGCGCTCAAACTGACCGAAATTCTCGGCGTTGATGCGGAAATAAGCCTGAAGTGGGTGTTTCACTTTCACGCCCGGAGGCACGTAGATGAAGCTGCCCCCCGAAAAAACCGCACTATTCAACGCGCTATATTTGTTGTCGCCGGTCGGAATGACTTTGCCAAACCACTTGCGAAAGATTTCCGGATGCTTGATCAACCCCTCGGTGCTGCCCATAAAAATCACACCCTGCTCAGCGACTGCGGCCTTAATATTGGAATACACCGCTTCACTATCGAACTGAGCTTCTACGCCCGCCAAAAATTTGCGCTCGTTCTCAGGAATGCCCAAACGCTCAAACGTGCGCTTCATGTCCTCAGGCACGTCATCCCAGGATCTTGAAGGGGCTTTGCCGCCGGATAAATAATAACGAATTTTTGAATAGTCGATTTCGTTGAGCAGATCGGTGGCCCAATGGGTAGGCGTCGGCTTGGCCCAGAAGGTTTCCAAGGCTTTCAAGCGGAACTCACGAATCCACTCAGGCTCCTCCTTCACATCACTGATGTAATGGACGGTGTTCTCGCTCAGACCGACGCCTGCGTCCTTAGTGTATTCTACGTCATAACGAAAATTGCCAATATCCCGGTCGATATCAATGGTAGTGCTGCTCATAAGATGTTCTGTTGGATGGTTTGAAATGTTTAGGCTGGAACGGCGGTCTCCTCGATCAGCCAATCGTAGCCTTTTTCTTCGAGTTCTAAGGCCAGTTCTTTTCCACCGCTTCTGACAATCTGTCCGCCGATGAGAACATGAACTCGGTCCGGCTGAATATAATCAAGCAGGCGTTGGTAGTGTGTGATGAGAAGCACACCCAAGTTAGGGCCGCGTTGTGCATTCACCCCCTCGGCCACGATTTTGAGAGCATCGATGTCAAGCCCCGAGTCGGTCTCGTCAAGGACCGCATATTTTGGTTCCAGCATCGACATTTGTAGAATTTCACAACGTTTTTTCTCGCCGCCTGAGAACCCTTCGTTGACTGACCGCGCTGTGAACGAGCGATCGATCAGCAGCGCGTCCATTTTCTGATAGAGCCTTTTGTAATAAGCTGTGGCCTCCAGTTCTTCACCCTCAGGCAACCGGGCCTGCACAGCCGCGCGCAGAAAGTTGGCGATACTGACTCCCGGAACCTCCATTGGGTATTGAAACGCTAAAAAAAGACCGGCCCGGCTGCGTTCGTCGACTTCTAATTCAAGAAGGTCTTCGCCATCCATGGTTACTTGGCCCTCGGTCACTTCATAATCTTCGTGCCCGGCCAGAACTTTGGCGAGAGTCGACTTCCCGGAACCATTGGGACCCATGATGGCGTGAACTTCTCCTTTTGGCACAGTAAGGTTCAAGCCGCGAAGAATGGGTTGCCCGTCGATTTGAGCGTGAAGATTTTGGATAACAAGCTGTTGCATGAAGATAAATAAACGTGGTTAAAAAAGTGAGGCGAAAACGTCCAAAGTGAATGCCGACCCCTGCGTGGTTGGCCGCAGTCTGGCAGTCAATCGTGCTGGCAATCTGGGCAGACGCCGCGAAGCGTTATTTCGTGATCGAGCAGAACAGATCCCTCAGGGAGCTGCCAGACTTGCTCAAGAAGCTCGGGATTAGTTAATGGAACGTCCTCAACCTTGCCGCAATGAACACAGTGGAAATGTCCATGAGCACCTTTGTTAGGACAGTAACGCGCGGCTCCGTTTTCGAGATTCACACGTCGAGCGACTCCAGCCTGAACGAGAGTCTCCAAACAATTGTAGACGGTGGCCAAGGAGATATTGGATAGCTTTTTTTTCACCCGCACAAAAACCTCTGTGGCGGTGGGGTGATCTCTTTTTGACATCAGAACGTCGTACACAAATTCACGCTGGCGGGTGACGCGCAGTGGCGCAAACCGCGAGTTTGAGCTAGCGCCTGGCCCAAAACTTGGGTGCGAGCGGAGAGCGGATTCAAGGGAGTTACGAGTACTCATGGAGAAATCACGTTAATGCAAATAACGATGATATCAAGAATCATTCTAATTAAAAATTAAAATTGTGACGCCCTCAAACCATCCCCCTTGTTTTCCCCATAAATCCGTCCCAGTCCGTTCTATTTTCCAGCAATTCATAGCTCGCCAAACGCCCCATTTCGGTTTACATCCAGTCTGAGTCCATCCCACTCACCCATTGTCATGACAAAACAAGCTCGGCCCACCAACCTTACTGAAGCTCTGCGCGCATTAGAAAAGTTGGGGGCACGCATGACCCAACAGCGCTTGAGCATTGTGGAAACGGCCCTCGCCTTGGACGGAGCCTACACTGCTGAGGAGCTTTTCGAAGTCGCCCGCGGACGTAACAGCGAGGTCTCGCGAGCCACCGTATATCGCACTCTCCCACTCTTACTGGAAACAAATTTACTGCGCAAAATTTTTCTGAATGATGAACCGGCTCGCTATGAACTTCAGCAAGCTGAGCAAGGCTACCACAGCTACATCTGGTGCCTCGACTGTGAAAACATGATTTCTTTTGAAGACTACTGCCTGGACTTGCGGGAGGCCGCTTTGATCAAGGGCTTGGGCTTTAGTGCACGCGATGTCCGACTTCGTGTGGAGGCGAGCTGCGACACTTTTACCCGGACTGGCCGTTGCGGACGCATTGCGAAGGCAAAAGTGTAAGCCGACCAAGGTGAATGCTTCGGCCGGTCTCCTAATCCAAACCCTCACCCGGGGTTTTTCGCCAAAACCGCCACAAGCCTGACAACCCTAGGCCAACCCAATACACCGGGTTCACAAAAAGAGCCCAGAGAAAATCTTCGTGGATCGAAAACCTTAAAAACATGATGTGCCAAATCACCTGGTGAAATCCAATGAGCGCCAAAGCGTAAACGAGTGCGGTCCTCCGGTTGGCCAAAGCGACGAAAGCGAACAGCTCGATAAACAACCCGCCCGACAACAGAACCGCAGCAAGGATGGGGTGACTCACCAGCCACTCGCCGATCGCAGCACCCCGCTCAAGGAGCTCAAGAGATTCCGTTTCAGGACTGTTGTAATACCGCTGGGCGTGTGTTTTGAAAATTCCGAACCCAAGATTAGGTGAGGTAAAAAGCCAGGTGCCATTGCTCCGTTCAATCTTGGTAATGGCAGACACCACGTAACACGCTACCACCACCTGCCGGGCAGCCGAAAGACCCAGTTGATGCTTTTGCAGTTGGGACCTCTTCTTCCCGTCGCGACGAAACAATCCCTGCAGATCGTTTAACAGGTAACACGCGGTCATCGCCAACATCACGAGCGACACCATCTGGCGGCCGTGCCCGATGTCGCCCTGAGAGTTGCGCAGGGTCCCCTCCCAGATCAAGATGATGCAAATAACTAGTCCGGCGAAACTCAGCATTCGGCCTGACACAAACACCACCAGGGCACCCAACAAAGTCCATCGCATGACCGGCCACACACCAGGCTCAGCAATCCAGGTCAGGTCAAAGTAGAGTGCTAGCCCGTTGGGGATGGGTTGGGTCGCAAACTGCAAACTATCGGGCACACTGCTCCAAACGATCCAAGCTATCAGCACGCGGAGCGCCAAGGCTTCCCAAGTTGACTCATCAAATGCTGGCTTCCACCACGTGTGCCAAGAACAAAACGGCGACTTCATTCTTTACCGTCCGAGTTGAGATTAGGCTTCTGCCAATAGCCGATGCGGGTAGCTTCCCGGTGCATCGATCGGTCTTTGAGAGTCACCTCATAGAGAATCAGAGACATCTCTTCCGGCAAGCGCTCCTGACGCTTGGCACTGAGTTGCTCACACAAAAATGCCAACAGTTCTGAGCCCACGCGAAATCTCTGGGCATCAGTCAGGTGAGCTGTCGACATATTGTTCTCTGCCGCTCCAGCTCTCAATCTCGACTCATACATTTTGCCAACCCGAGGCGAAGTGGTCCTAAGTTGCGTCCGGAAGCCGACCGGAACTTCATCCTGATCCTGCACGACCATAAATTCCGCACGCGGCGGGAAGCGCGAATACATCGGATAATGCGAAAACGGGAAATTTTCCCGAATCACAACGCAAAGAACGATGAGTATCACCAACCACTTAAACGGGTTGTTCTGCCAGAGCTTGAGCAATCGGGAGACCATGAGATGAATTGTTAGAATGCCCAGGAAAAGATGGCAAGCCGTCTTTTCGAATAGGGCAAACAAGCTACGTCACCATGACGCATCCATCAGGTAGCGCTCGATTCTGGCGATTATTTGCCACCGTCCGGAAAATTTTGGCCAAACGCTCTGTTTAAAGGCGCGAATGTGACAATTCCGTACCATTTCAGCGTCACTAAACAAGGACGGATTAGGCCAAAATTTTTTTGGCATATCTCTTGCTTTTTGCCAATTGTCGCAGTTAGACTTCGACTCGTGTTGTTCCGTTCAAGTTATTTCATGCCTAAAGCATTTCTTTCTGGAAATGACGGCTGCATCTGACGTGCGAACGACACAAACCTTAACCAAAAACAACAAGGAGAAATCAACTCAATATGAAAAACAACTACCGTCACTTCCTTTGTGCAGCCGTTGCTAGCGCTATGCTGGCTGGTGCTGCTCAAGCGGGAGAAATGACCAAAGAAGTTATCGCACCTCTGCCCGAGCCAGAACCATGGTGGAGTGCAGAATTAGCAGTTGGCTATGACAGCCTATACATGTTCCGCGGCGTGAAATTCGCCGAGAACCTCGTGTATTCTGACCTCAGCTTCAGCGCATTCGACTTCACCCTCGGTGCTTGGTACGCCAACAGCGCTACCCAAACTCAGTATGATGAACTCAATATCTACTTGGACTACACCTATGCTTCTGACTTTGGTGTCGACCTAAGTGTTGGTGTCATCTACTTCAACTTCCCATTCGACGGGGGTTCTGATACCTGGGAACTCTATGCCGGCCTCGGCACAGATCTCGGATTCGTGTCTCCTTCGCTGTTCTTCTACTATGACGTCGACGCAATTGACGGTGGCTACCTCGAGTTCGCTCTCGAAAGCAGCTATCCTTTGACCGATGCCATCAGCCTCGATCCATACGCACTCATTTCGTATGACTTCGGCTACAACAGCGGCGGCAACGATCTCAACCACGTTGAATTCGGTGCAGCACTCTCCATCGCTTTGAGCGACAACATCTCTTTGGCTCCTTACGTTGCCGTTTCCATTCCTTTGGATGCAATCGACGACTCTCAGGATACCGAAGTGTGGGGCGGTGCCTCTGTTGCTTTCAGCTTCTAATTGGGCTCGACCTGGCATGCCAGGCTTAGCGCATTAAAGCGTTAGCGTTTTCATTCTAGCCCTCTCAGGTTTGCGCCTGGGAGGGTTATTTTTTTGCCTCATATGAACTCTCCCGAGTCGAGGTTCATCGCCCTCATGGCGACTAATATTGCGTTTTTCGGATGCTCGCTAAGCCCGTTGGAGTTCCGCCTTTTATGCGCGGCACCTCGCAACGGGCTAGAACCGGGACTCCAACTGTCGAAATCGGCAGGTTAATTCGACGCTTTGCCGGTGCTGAGGGTTTTCACTAAAATTCTTGAGCGTCGCTCGCTAGTTTGGTACTTTAATCGGCGACTTTCAGGCAGCGCATCGATACTAGCCTCGACAAAACCACCCTTTTGTTCAAGATACGCAAAGGCTTGTGTGGACAATGCGAAAAGCTTTTCCAATCCCTGCTTGCGGGCCGTGTCCTCAATAAACGCCATGAGCTTTCGGCCATGCCCTTTGTTTTCGTGATGCGTGCTCACATAAAGACAAGCCAGTTCACCACAACGCATTTCTTCGTAAACATGCAGAGCGGCGCAGCCCACGATGGTGCGGTCGAGTTCCAACACCCAGAAGTCTTCAAGGCGCTCCAGGATCTCAAGACGCGTGCGCCGGATGAGTTCTTCATGGGCGACCGATTGTCGGATCAAACTCATGATAGCGCGGACGTCCTTCTTATAAACTCGACGGATTTGGCGATACTCATTCGAATGCACCATGGTTCCCACCCCTTCGTTGCTAAAGATTTCATTCAACAAAGCTTCATTGGCCATGCCATTAATCAAATGCACCCGAGGAACACCAGATTTGGTGGCCCGAGCGGCTTGACGAAGCTTGGAGTAGGTTGGACTCGTCTCTGCGAGTTGCTTATTCTTTAAAATCTCCTCAGCCTGAGCCATGGACAGCTCACGATAAATTCCCCCCTCGGGCCGAAGCAAGCCGTCTCGATTAAACATAAAAACGATTTTTGCCGCGTGCAGTGCTTCGGCGAGATCCACCGCTAGGGCGTCAGAATTCACCCGGTAGCTTCGGCCTTCCCCATCAAACCCGATAGGCGGAATAACCGGAACAAAACCGTCATCAAGAAGAGCCCGCAGACCATCGCTGTCTACTCTTTCGACTCGACCGGTATGCTGGTAGTCAACGCCCGAAAGGATGCCAGCCGGATGAGTGATCACGCAATTGGACCAGCAAGCCCTCAGATCGACATTGGCTAGGCCCCTGAGTAGATCGTGCGTCACCTGACTGGCCACTTCAATGGCCAAGCTTAACGTGCGATCATCGGTAACCCCGGTCCCATCGGTGGTGCTGGGAGAAAAACTTTGTGCCTGGGCGGCCCGATCAAGCTGGTAGCCAATGCCGTGCACCAGCACGGTCCGGATGCTCAGCGAGCGCAGCACTGCGATGTCGAGCAGGATATTGGAAAGATTTTCAGAAGCGACGACCTCACCATCCAGAGCTATCACAAAAATCCGGTCACGGAATCGTGGCACGTATTGTAAAATGCCACGAAGCTCAGAAGCCCGACCACTGGGATGAGAAGAATCCATATGCAGAATTATTCGCCACTCTTGAAGCAAAGTGCAAAAACAAGTTTCCTTCGACGCGCGATTCCTAGCAGAAAAGACGGTCTTGCCTAGTGCGGTGACAAGGCCGGAAGCCGTGTAGCGGAAAATCGAAGATTTTTCGGTCGGGGAGTTGCGTGGACTGCGC
>DAIRSW010000029.1:0-20752 GCA_036804205.1 Verrucomicrobiia bacterium
TCAGAGACATGTCCTGTGCGATTATAGCCTTGGTCGTTGCTCATCACATGCGCTATGATTTCTGAGCCATCGTGGCCACGCCACCGAAAACTGGTGAAGGGAAAACGCGTGCTTGTACTCCAAGCAAGCTTGGTTGTATAAAAATAAGAAGCCCCTACTTCCGACATGATCTGTGGAAGACACGCTGAGTATCCAAAAACGTCTGGCAACCAAACCACCTGGCTAGGTTTCCCGGTGAGTCGTACAAACTCTTTCTGCCCTAATAGAAAACTGCGAGCCAAAGCTTCACCGCAGGCCATGTTAGTATCGCTTTCGACCTCCATGGCTCCGGTCGCTTCCCAACGACCGTCGGCGATCCGTTTTCTGACCTCCGCCATTAAAGCTGGTGAGCGTGTCTCTATAGCCCGATAACTCGCGGGCTGAGAGAATGTGAAAATAAAGTCAGGGTATTTTTCCATCAGCCTGAGCACCGTGGAAAAGGTATGCAAAGCCTTCGCTTCTCCGACCCGCTCCGGCCAAAGCCAAACCAAATCAAGATGTGCATGTCCGATGACCGTGGCCCGTATTTCGGGCAATGCTCCACGCATACGCGAAAACAGGCCTTTTAAGATCGGCAACATCGCAGCGGCACCACCTTGGTCGAAGGCATCCACGGCACCATCCAGGCCCTGCACAAGAATCCGCACTCGCGGGTCGAGTGTGTGCCAAGTTTCACGATAATGCATCGACGCAGTGAACCGGGTCGGATGCGCCAAAGAACGGTCTGCTTGTGCCAGGTAGGTCGCGAGGTCGAACAAGACCGCAAAATCTTGCATCGCTTCCCAAGCCTCAGCATTTCTGCGCGCCAAAAACGCTCCTTCAAGCCGACTGCCTTTGTCGTCAATCCCCTGTGCTTCGTTATCAACCCAGATGCCGGTGCGACAACAAATCGATTCGATCCAGACTGAAGAAAACTCTTTTCTGAGTGGCACATAATAGTGACCTGGATCGAATCCACCAACCGGCATGCCATCCAAATAAAGGGTAGCCTCGCCTCGGTCTCGCCAGCATAAATGCGTAAAGTCCCCAAGGTCCTGCGGGTTCAATGCAAGTTGAAACCATCGTTGCTGAAAAGACCTCCCCCAATAATGAGGAAACTCGTCGATCTGTGTGAGTTGGGAAGGCTTTTCATCAAATCGCGAATGCTGGTCGGTGGCTGAGGCACCAGCGATGCCGATTGGCTTCGTATCAATGGTCCAGACAAGCGCCTGCAAACGCTTTAAAGCATTTGCCAGACGGGGTGGGAGAGTGTGGAGATAGGGAGTTTTCACGAAAATTAAGAAAGTAGTGGGTGGATTTCAGCGATCGAGTCTGAGTAGGATGAGCAGCTTGACGAGATAGAAGCAAGGTTAAAGAAAAATCGTAAAATGTCCACTGGTAATAAGGAGCTAAGCCGCTTATTGCACCGGAATGCCTACTTCCCTTCTATCGACACAAAAGCTTCTTTTCATCGGCGACAGCATTACTGACTGTGGCAGAAGAGAGCGGGATATTCCTCTTGGTGTAGGCTACGTCCGGATGCTTGCCGACCTCTTGCTGATCAGAGAACCCAAAAAGAAAATTCAGGTCATCAATCGCGGTATAAGCGGTCATACCGTCGATGACTTGCGCGCTAGGTGGTCAGATCATGTTTTAGCGTTTCGGCCAGATCAACTGGTTGTTAAAATTGGGATTAACGACATCAATCGTTGGGTCAGCAATCCTGAGCAAAATCCCAAACAATCACCCCAAGAATTCGCCAGCATCTACGAGCAAGTCATTGCCCTCACCCGGGCTGAACTACCTCAGTGCAAAGTTCTTTTGGTGTCACCCTTCTACGCAAGCAAGGAGAAGCAGCCTAACGCCTATCGCTCGCAGGTCCTAGGGGTGATCCCTGGCTACGTAAGCAACATCAAGAAAATCGCTGAGCAGCACCAAACCGCTTTCCTCGATCTTCACGATGCTGTGCAGGCCTTGCTTACCGCCGGGCTGTTGGCAGATAGTTTCGCCGAGGATGCCGTGCACCCCTCACCCGCAGGTGCCTTGTTCATCGCAGAGCAAATTTATCAAAGCTTGGCAAAAAGCTAAAATTATTTCACCGAGGCAGCGGCACTTAATGTGGATCGTTGGTCTCGGTGGAGCTGGCGGCTTGCAACGGCGCAAAAAGGCGTGTCGACCCTTCTTTGCCGGGTAGCGTCACCTCGCCGAGATCCAGGAAATCACGCTCTGAACCGAGTTGATTAAGCACAGCATCACTCATCACCAGGTCATGCCCAAGTGACTTCATAACTGTCTCGATTTTAAAGAGAGTATTGACCGGATCTCCAATAATGGTTGCATCGCGCTCCGCGCTCACCCCAATATTACCGCTAGTGACCGGCCCGAAATGCAGTGCAATACGCACACGGAACGGCTCGTTCCTTTCCGGCCAGCGACGTGATTGGGCCCTAAGCAGAATTTCTTTGGCCGTCGTCCAAGCAGCATGACAGCACAGGCCAGGGCTTCTTGAAGATGACCAATAGGCCAACACGGCATCGCCCACAAACTTGTCCACCACGCCTTGAGTAGAGCTGATGATCTCCGCCACGTCACGATACCAGCCACCTAAAGTCTGAGAGACCAGAGGTGCCGCGAGGGCTTCAGAGTTTCTGGTAAACCCTTGTACATCGCAGAGAAGCAAAGCCACACGCTGAGTCAGTTCATGCCCAGTCAGGTGGCCGAAGGCGATGGTGCGACCGGCGGTTTCCTCCGCAGAACTGCTGTCCTGATGGAAGCACATGTTTACATCACCGATTACAATCTGGTCCCCGTCGCGAAGGTGCGACGGCAGGATGACCCGCTGTTGGTTCAGAAACGTGCCGTTGCGGCTTCCAAGATCAAGAATCTGATATTGAAAACCGCTCTGGCAACGTAGCAGCGCGTGTTGACGCGAAACCTGTTTGCTAAAAGGCAAGTAAACTTGGTTATCTCGAGTCCGACCGATGGAAGCCGTGTTACCGATCCAAACTTCGTTTGGATCGGCCTCGGGATGCTGAATGGTTAAACGAGCTGCCATACAGATTCCATCAAATCAAACTTCAAAGATACAAGAACCTACGCGGGGGCCGCTCCGGCCAGTCCTTCAGGGAAAGGACCGTCCTTGTGCTTTGCGTCTGACTCAATATCGCTTTCGGGCTCAGGCGGGGGCATCGGCGCTTTGGGCGTCGGTGGGTTTAACATTCTCCCGTGCTCGACGATGTCCTTAACTTGTGATCCGTCAAGACTTTCGAATTCCAACAAAGCCTTGGCAATACCTTCCAGCTGTTCTCGATTGGCCACAATTAACTCTTTGGCTTTCGTGTAAGCGTTATCAGAAAGCTGACGTACTTCCCGATCAATGGCTTCTGCGGTCTCGTCGGAGTAATCTCTGGACCGATTGATGTCACGCCCCAAAAAGACGTAGTCTTCATGGTCCCCATACTCCACCATGCCTAAGCCTTCACTCATGCCCCATTCACAAACCATGTGTCGAGCAATGCGAGTGGCTTGTTTGATATCGTTGCTTGCTCCGTTGGTAATGTCGCCCAACACCACTTCTTCGGCCACACGCCCGCCCATGATAACAATCAAACGATCAAGGAGCTCATTTTTCCGGTTGGTATATTTGTCTTCAGTCGGCAACTGCATGGTCACTCCAAGTGCTGGTCCCCGGGGAATGATGGTGACTTTATGCAAAGGATCGGTGTTCTCCAAGACCACAGCAAGCAAAGCATGGCCAGCCTCATGATAAGCTGTGAGTTCCTTTTCTTTCTCGCTCATGGCGAGACTGCGCCTTTCACGGCCCCAACGGACTTTATCTCGCGCTTCTTCTAATTCGAGCACGGTGACGGCTTTGAGTCCTTTGCGCGCGGCCAACAAAGCTGCTTCATTGATGACATTTGCCAGCTCCGCTCCGCTGTAGCCGGGTGTGCCGCGGGCGATGGTCTCCATGTCCGT
This sequence comes from Verrucomicrobiia bacterium, assembly GCA_036804205.1. GTDB lineage: Bacteria > Verrucomicrobiota > Verrucomicrobiia > Chthoniobacterales > CALDSX01 > DAIRSW01. The sequence continues at coordinate 3,994 of DAIRSW010000029.1, forward strand.
GCCTTCAGCCACTTTAATTTTTTTCGAGTGAACCTTAAGGATCTGGAGGCGCCCTTTGACGTCAGGAAGATTAACCGTGATCTGGCGGTCGAAGCGACCCGGACGCAAAAGCGCGGGATCCAAAACAACCGGACGGTTGGTGGCGGCAATGATAATTACGCCTTCCTGCGTATCAAATCCGTCCATTTCCACCAGCAAGGCATTTAAGGTTTGCTCTCTTTCATCATGCCCTCCGCCGAGGCCGTGACCTCTGTGCCGACCGACCGCATCGATTTCATCAATAAAAATCAAGCATGGCGCTGCTTTTTTGCCTTGTTCAAACATATCGCGCACCCTGGACGCGCCAACACCGACAAACATCTCCACGAAATCCGAGCCTGAGATACTGAAGAACGGAACATCAGCCTCACCCGCTATGGCGCGTGCCAAAAGGGTTTTGCCTGTGCCGGGAGACCCTACCATGAGGACACCTTTGGGAATACGTCCACCGAGCTTTTGGAATTTTTTTGGGTCTTTTAAGAAGTCGACAATCTCTTGGACTTCCTCTTTAGCTTCCTCAACGCCGGCCACGTCTTTGAACGTGATCTTATTTTTTTCGCGAGACAAAACCCGTGCTTTGCTTTTGCCAAAGCTGAGCGCACCGCGTCCTGCCATTTTGAGTTGCTGACGGAAAAAGAAAAATAACAGCAACAGGATAAGGATCAGCGGCAGGAAAGTGAGAATTGCTGAGGCCAGGAAGTTGCTTTGAGTATCGATCTTCGAAAGCCGCAAATTGTTGGCGGCTAACGTTTGCTCAAGCTCACGGCTTGACTGCAAAAAGAGAGTGGTCCGGAAAAAGGTGGGGCTCTCACTGGTCTCGGAAAGAATCCCTGCGCCACGAAGGGTTTGTGTGTTCATCCCTTGGTTGACCACGAGTTCAAGTGGATACTGCTCGGTGGAGAGTATTTGCCCTTGCTCTAGCAGGGAATAAAAGCGGTCGTGCGAAATTTCTTGATAGCCAACTTGGCGTGGCACGAACAAAGCGCCTCCGATGAGAGCTAAGGCAATGAGGAAAAGAACCATTCCGCGCCAATTAAAGTTGGGATCAGGATTTGGAGGTGGCTCTTTTGAGGAACGAGGGTCGCGAGGTCTAGGGTCTTGGGACATGAATAGTATTTTGAACGGTTACATTAACATACGAAATCTTTGGTGCAATGGGACGTGGCGAGTCTCAGAAACATTTTTCGCAATCATGGATCCTCCATCCTCCCTGCTCAGAAAAAATGAGCTGCGGACCAGACCTTTGCCCTTGGCTGTCATCGCGGAGTGCCACCAGAAGCAATGCGGTAGCAAGAATCGTATCGCGATAACCTACTATTTGAGGTCACATGCGATTCATTCGGAATTGCTACGCGTGTTGGCGCTGAGTGCAAAAAAATACAGCCCCCCGCGCCGTGAAGCGCGAAGGGCTGCTGTTCCCCCCAGAACAAATTCAGAATAAGATTAGATAACTCAGTCCAGGAATTGTGCAACAAAAAATTTAAAAAAATTATTCGTCACTGCTGGAATCTCGCCCAAACCGAAACCCACTAAAAATCGACCGTCTTCTGCCCGACGAATCATCCTCATCAGCACTCGCTGCCACACGACGTCCTGGGCGTCCCGAACCGATGCTGCGTTGATAGTTTACAATCCCACTTGCGATGGCACTGGCTAACCTTTCCCGATGAGCTCCATCAGCGATTCGCCGTCCTTCCGCTGGGCTATTAATAAATCCGCCCTCAACCAGAACCGATGGATTGGTGTTGTTTCTGAGCACATGAAATCTGGCAAACTTGACCCCACGATCTGGTGACTTCACCCGATGCGCCAAAGCACTTTGAATCGATGCTGCCAATAACAGACTTTCTTTATCGCGCGCATTCCCCGGGTGCCGGCCTGCATGGGCCTCGCGACGACCACGAGCTGCATTGGTGGTGCCGGCTCCCGCTGGAGACAACGCATAGGTCTCCGTGCCCGCCGACGAACTCCGACCATGATTAAAGTGAATGCTCACAAAGATCGCGTTTTTCACCTGATTACTCATAGCCACCCGAGTAGGAAGCGGAATAAAACGGTCTGAGTCACGGGTTAGCACCACGCGAAAGCCCTGTCGACGTAGCAGCCTTGCCGTGCGCAAAGACACATCCAAAGCAAAGGTTTTTTCATGCCCGACACGACCCCTAGCCCCTGTGTCATGCCCACCATGCCCAGGATCGATGACCACCGTTTGCACAGCACGCGCCCTAATACCGCCTGGATTCAAAACCGGAGTGACGATTTGATCGACGTCGAGTTTGCTTAAATAAAGCTTGCCGTTCCTTTGCAAAATCGGACGGGTCAGAAAGAAGCGCGTCCCGGCCATGTTTAAAATGGAAGAAGCGGCCGTGCCACTCAAGCGGGTGCTTCCACTCGCCACCGAAAAGCTTTTACCCGGACGATAGCCTTCTAGACGATAAACGCGCGCCACCTCCTCGACAGGGATGAAAACATGGCCATCCACCTTAATGGCACCGCGAGAAGCTTCGGCATGCGTCGGCACAAACCACAAGAGAAACACCAGAGCAGGAAGCGTTAAAAGGCTTTTAAAAGCCACCCTTGAACCGGAATCAGTCAAATTTTTCTCCCCACGAAAACAAGCGCCCAGGCCCGATAATATTGAGGAGCTGCCCTCGTGGTAATGGAAAGTTTTGTAAAAAAGTTGCATAATAAAAGATTATTAAAAAACGCTCTCGTCATGGAGCAAATCTTATGCCGAAGAACCTATCGCACACCGTTTCCGACAGGCTTTGCTAATAAGCGACATTTCAAACTTCATCAAGCGGAAAGCGAAAAGTTTCGTTCAGGACAGCATTTTGCTATGGCAAACGAGCACCCGGCCGTCCGGACACCCTAACCCGGTCGCCCGCACTATTCCTCTTCGCCTTCGTAGTAGTCGGTCTCGGTCATCTTAAAAAACTTGAGGTCCGGGCGCATTCCATACTTGTCCGAATCTGGATAATAAAACACATCACAAGGCGGGTTGTCGGCAATCACATAATACACCAAATCTTCCACACCCTCATTGCGCAGTTGATGCGCATGCCCTGGCGGACAGACAATCACTTCACCTTTCTTCACCACACGCTCCCCATCATCAAGTCGCAGAATACCATTGCCTTCGACAATAATGTAGGCCTCCCACTGTGCAGCATGGTGGTGATACGGAAAGTTTGCTGCCCCGGACGGAACACGGGTCAACTCGATATCAAACGGCATACCACCTGCCTGCGGCCCCATATTCTTCGGGTAGCCAAGTTCTTGGGTAAGAAACCGCCGAAACTTTTGAAACTTACCACCTGGCGAGCGTTGCTCCTCCCATGGCACCTGGTCTTGGTTCACATGCAGCTCATTCATAGGACCACGGCCAAATTAAGCTCTTCCTCAAGCACTTGATCTCGCGCGATATCAAAAGCAATTGGGTCGTCTAAACAAATAGTCGTGGTTTGAATCTTTGCGAACTCAGGATCGGCCAACACCTGTGCTGCGATCCGAAAGAACGCGTCAAACCCAAGGTGACCATATCCCGTTGCCAAAGCCGTTAGGGCAACCGTCTGCACTTCGGCCTGAATGCATTCCCGTAGGCTAACGCGCAAAACACTCTCTACTATCTCCTTTGTTGTGTTGTAAAATCCGTCGCAGGGGATGGTGTGAAAAACCCTTTTGTAGGGCATATCTTCAGTGACCATCTGAAATACGGCTCCTTGATCGGCGAACTTAATATTACGCTGTCTCAGAAGTTGATGCAGGTCGGTCTGAACTTGCTCACCATAGCGTGCCACCAAGCAAGCTCCCACTCCTCCAGTGCAATTAAGCAACACGTTCGTGGAGTAAATGAGCGCATCGGCGGTGAGGTCGAGCACGTCGATATTTTGAATCAACCTTTTCATCCTATCGATTATGCCACAGCCGTTATCCCGCATTTAGCTCCCCGCTTCCTTCGGTGCGTCCGCGTCGGCTTCATTCTCCTTTAGCTCTTCCTCCAACAATTTCTCCAGGCGCTCTTGAAGCTTTTCCACGAGCCCTCCGACTTTACCCTGCATTTGAGTCATAACATTCTGCATCAAGATAGGCTGTTTGTTGATAAATGCCTGACCCACGGACGACTCGTAAAATTCGATGAGTCCGTCGATTTCTTCTTGCGTGAAAGTCTCTTGATAAATCGGGATATACATTTCCAACATAGTATCCCAGCTCAACTCCTCCTCCATAACCTCAAACATCACGTCCTGAGTTTTGTCATAAAATTCACGCGCCCTCTGTGCATCCTCTACTTCGGCAAGCGTCTCATCTCGGGCGTGTTCCATGAGTGCGCGCATCTGCGGGAGAAACTCATCAAGCATTTTTCGGGACTCCGTGAGCTCAAGAAGTTTATGGATGGACTCCAGCGAAGGTGTTTCTGCTCTTGCAGCTAAGGTAATGACACAAGACGACAGCAGCAGGCAATAAATAATTTTTTTCATGAAGCACAGACAATCCTTAGGTCGCAGAGCCCTTCCGATTTCTAATAGACTAATTGTTCCAGCGCTAAAAACCAAGATTTTTCCAAAAGTATACTGCGGCATCAGCAAAGGTGGGGGTTATCTCAACTCGAATGATTCCTACCTAACCGTTCGTGGCAGGCGAATGGTGAAAACCGCTCCCGACCCCTCGCGGGATTCGCAAGTGATCGTGCCACCCAACTCACGAACCGCCTTACCCACAATAAATAGCCCCAGACCACTTGACCCTGGTTGAGTGCGAAGTCGACGACGGAAACCGCTCTTGTTAAAAAGCGAAGGAATTTCCTCCGGACGAAAACCAGGACCCTCATCAGCCAGGGTGATGATGACCACCTCCCCTTCCACCCGAAGCCCGAGAGTGACCGCGCCACCACGAGGCGAGACCTTGGCTGCGTTTTGGCAGAGGTTTTCAAGCACTTGCAACACCACCATGCGGTCCACCGAGCCTGTGATCTCCGGCTGCTCGGTTTGGGCCACAAACCGTAATTCTCGCGAGACCTCGAGCAAACTCGCACGCTGGGCGACTCCGCGAATCAACTCAACCCAGTCAACCGGTTCCGGTCTTGGCCGCGCCTGCTCAACTTCTTGCTCATCCAACAAGCGCTCAGCAAGAGATCGCGCCTGCTCGGAGGCTTCGCCGACTTGCGTAAGGAGCTGGCGCACCTTGTCCGGGTCATCCCCAACCTGGCGACGGTTCAAAAGCAATTGCACAAGATTTCGGATCCCAATCAACGGCACCTGCAAATCGTGGGCGACAACCGCCAGCCGCTCCTCCTTACGGCGCAGCGTCTCGCGTTGCGTCACAATCTGCGACGCAACCAGTTCTTCAAGTCGGCTTGATAAAATTTGCAATTCATTGACCCGACCGCACACCGCCCACGCTGCGGAAGAAACGATCAACAGAAACATTTGCAGAAAAACCAAAGAGTAACCTTCTTGATCGGATGGGAAAACCTGATGACCGAACGCTGAACCGCCCAACGACAACACGCTTACAAAAAGCAGCGAAGCCAGCGTCCCCAGGTGATTAAATCGGAAGACGGCCCAGAGGATGACAGGGAGGATCATGTATTCACGTGGCCATTGTTTCGCCCCTGGATTATCGTAGATCCCCGTCATGGTGCCACCCACCAGCGCCTGCGTGAGAAAAAGAAGAAGGAGTTCCACCCAACGCTCCCGCAGCTGCTCATAGTCGATGCTCCGCCACGGAAAAACCAAGGCCGCACCAAAAATAAGAATGCCGGTCGCGTCTCCCACAAACCAGATCAGAATCGCAAGACCCAACTTCTCAGGACCAAACACTCCTGAAAACATCAGGAAACTCGGCCCAATCAAGGCACTCATCGAGGCTGAGATCAAAGCAACGCGCAGGACAAATGCGGTGGCATGTGTCGCGCTTAGGCAGAACTCCTGCCCGCCCGCCCGATTCCTTAGAAACCAGGCTGCGGCCAGCGCTTCTAAGGCCGCACCAGCAGCAATTCCGGATGAGGCCAACACCACCCGCCATGCCGGAAAGTCAGAATACTCTTGCCATGTGGTGATACCATTACTCACTAGAGAGGCCAAAAAGATCGCCACCCAGAACGTGTTGCCGCCGAAAAAAATTATCGCCATGGCCAAACCCGAGGCCGGCCACACCGCACTCACGTGACGTTCGACTTCCCCTGCGAAGTTCAGCGAAAGATACGACAGCCCGCCAAACGCCAGAGCCGCCAGCAGCAAAAACCACGCTGTCCGAGCCCATGTCGGCACCCCACTTGTTTTATCCGCACTCATTGTGCGAAGAATCCGCCTTCGACCATCAATACCGCATGCCGGATGAGCTCTCCCGAATTTCGGATGCCCAGCTTGCGCTTAATGTTTTCGCGATGGGAGTTCACCGTCTTAATCCCGAGCCCCAGTTGCGTGGCAATTTCTTGATTGGTGAAGGCCATGCCAAGCAGCCGGAGAACCTGCAGTTCGCGATCGGTGAGAGCTTCATGCCCGTCCACGGCGCGCCCCACGCTGAGTCCGTCCAGTAAGGAGCTCATCAGCGTTCTGCTCACATAGCGCTCACCGCGACATACCATCCGCAACGCAATGAGCAGCTCCTCCTGGGGCTCCTTTTTGGAAAGAAAACCGGCGGCTCCTGCCCGAATGGCTCGTTCTGCGTACAGCGTGGCTTCGTTCATGGTGTAACAAAGCAGGGCGGTCTCGGGCACCAGCGGGCGCAGAGACTTAATCATTTCGATGCCATCGTTCCCCCCGAGCCAAAGATCCAGCACCACCGCGTCCGAACGCTTTCTCACGAGTAGGCGGGTGGCTCCTTCGACGGTCTCAGCCTCGCCAACCCATTCAAAATCTGGTTCGCTTTCAAGCAGGGCGCGCACGGCAGTGCGAATGATGGGATGATCGTCCACCACAGCAACCCTAAGGGGCGCTGAAGTTGGCCCGTTTTCCGACAACGCCGTGTTCATTGAGCTTTCCGCAATTTCCATTTCAACCCTGAGGCAATCTCTCAAGAACGTTTTCCTCCTCGCCGCCCTTTTTGCAAGCGTAAACTCTTGCCTCAACGTCTTGCTAACCCAAATCTGCGTTAATCAGCGAAATCTGCGGATAGACCCAAATTTACGTCTTTAGTGAATCAGCCCGCGCGCCGCCGGTAGACCGTAAAGGTACTTCATGAAACACCAGAGAAGAAGGATCAAGTAAATATAAACCTCTCGCTTTGGGGACGAAATAAAAAGATAGCAAGGAAGTGCGAGCACAGCAGCGATTCCCGTAAATCCCGAAAAAAGGAGAATGCCTAGATGAGCGAAACTCCCAAAGTTAAAATTGCTCAAAATCATCACGAGCAGAAACAGAGTAACCACGCCGAGACCGGCCATCCCAACCGCAAAAACACCAGTGACAATGCTCGCGAGGACACGCATGGCCGCGTTACCGGAGGGATGTGTGGGCTAAAAGCGCCGCGACATCCATTGACTTACGGCATTATTTTTCCTTGAGGACCACGTCCCTGAAAAACACACTCCCATTTCCTTCAAGAAGCTTAAACCGAAAGATCATGGAACGGCTGCCTCTTATTTCTGAAAAATGCCATGTGCAATCGTGCCACTGTCCATCGACCTTGAGGTCAAGATTGCGGTAGGTGTGTGAGCCATCCGTTCTTTCGCCAAGGAGCTGAAGGCCTCTACCCGCGTAATCATTGCTCATGTATTGGAAAGTTAGCACGACGTCCTTGATGCGACCGGTTTTTACGTCCTGAAAAAACAACTGTTCCCGCCGAGGATTCGATTTCAGCTCAAGAACGCGCTGACCATCAAGTTCAACGAAACTTCTATCTCCTCTCCATCCACTCGCCGTGCTCATGTCGCCATTGCGAAAAAGATTCTCTGATAATGCAATCGAAGGGCTGCAAACGATTATTGCGAGCAAGCACTTTAACGCGGTGATAATATTGTCGGTTTTCATGGTATTCTGTTCAGAAACTTGATGGCTGTGTGGTAGGTTAAAAAAGCCGGGTACCCGAATTTGTCAACTCCGAAGGTTGCTTTCCGGAGACCGGAAAGCCTATCCGTATGAACGCCCCGGCCTTTTAATTATTGGGCAGAAAGACGTTCTTCGATCTACGACGATTAACGTTACTCATAGACAAAGAAAGTCAAACACATCGACACCAAAATTGCCACCGACGAAATCACTCCTCCGGCGAGAAACGTGGGAGCGAAAAAACATTCTCACTGAGCGCCAGTTGAAGCTACGCCTTGAAGTCGGCGGCTCGCTGAGCTCCCAACCCCGTGTGCGGACCGAATTTCGTTCCGGATTTCGCCGCAGACTGTGTCCTTTTTTGGGACCCCTAAGCGATGTTGGGGGCTCGCATTTTTTTGTCTGCGGCACGACCCAGAAGCCAACACACGTCTGACATCCGATTGAGATATTGGCAGATCAATGGGTCATCGTCCTCCTTGCGCTCCAATAGATCTGAAAAACGACGTTCCGCACGTCGACAGACCGTCCGGGCCATGTCGAGCGCTGCTCCAGCCAAACACTCGCCGGGCATCACCCAATCGTGCACCTCAGCAAGACCGAGGCCTTCCAGAAAAGCCCCGAGCTGATCAAGCTTCTCCAAATGTTCAGGCTTGAGTTTCGCATAGCCAGCTTGAGCATAACGCTCCCGATCTTCGGGTGCCACAGCCAGGGTGCCCATCAACGCAATCAAATCTTTTTGCAGTGACAAAATTGTTTGCTTCCATCCTAAATCCAGCCACGCTGCGCGCGCCATGCCCAGCGCGGAGTTGAGTTCATCCACGGCACCATAAGTTTCCACTCGCGGATGGTTTTTTGCGAGGCGCCTGCCAAACATCAGCGAAGTGGTGCCGTCGTCACCTGTTCTGGTCATGATCGAACTCATAGCGTCTGCCCCGGTTTTGATATATGTAAGTTACCCGGCCCTTGCTTAAAGACCAGCATCAGTGACTGCACCTTCGGATGCGCTTCGCACGGTGTGAGCGAACTTGGCCAACACGCCGCGGCGGTATTTTGGTTTGGGTTGTTTCCATTTGGCAAGACGCTCTTCAATTTCCTTTTTCGGAATGTTCAAAGTGAGTTCATGCTTGGCCGCATCGATCACGATAGGATCGCCTGTTTTCACAATGGCCAAAGGTCCTCCGTTGTAGGCCTCGGGAGTCACATGACCCACCACAAATCCATGGCTACCGCCCGAAAATCTTCCGTCGGTAATGAGCGCGACCTCCTTACCCAGACCGCGACCCATGACTGCCGAGGTTGGGGAAAGCATTTCACGCATGCCTGGTCCACCGCGAGGTCCTTCGTAGCGAATCACTATCACATCACCTTTTTTCACCGTGCCATCGAGGATGCTTTTCAAAGCTGTTTCTTCAGATTCAAAGACTTTCGCCGATCCTTCAAAGCGCAATCCTTCCTTCCCGGTGATCTTGGCGACGGCCCCTTCGGGAGCCAGGTTGCCTTTTAAGACAACAAGGTGCCCATCCGGTTTAATGGGATTTTTGATGGGACGAATGATTTCTTGGTGAGCGGGATAGGCCTTAACGTTCTTAAGATTGGCAGCTAATGTCTTTCCGGTCACGGTCATGCAATCGCCATGAAGTAATCCTTCGGCAAGCAGAGTCCCCATGAGCGGCTGAATTCCCCCTATGGCGACTAATTCCGACATCATAAAACGTCCGCTGGGTCGTAGGTCAGCAAGCACCGGTGTTCGTTTTCCAATGCGTTGGAAGTCAGATAAACTGAGCTTGACCCCCGCCGCATGGGCGATGGCTAGAAGATGCAAAACCGCGTTGGTCGAGCCGCCTAAGGCAGTCACCAAAGTGATTGCGTTCTCAAAAGCCTCCTTAGAAAGAATATCAGAGGGACGAATGCCCCGCTTAATGAGTGCCAGAACCGCTGCTCCTGCCGCTTGGCAATCGGCTGATTTTTCGGGTGACACCGCATTTTGCGCCGAGCTATTGGGCAAACTGAGACCCATAGCTTCAATCGCCGACGCCATGGTGTTAGCCGTATACATTCCTCCGCACGAGCCTGGACCTGGGATAGCGCAGCGCTCGATTTCGTCCAGCTGCTTCGCATTAATGTCGCCACGCGCTCTTTGACCAACCGCTTCAAAAACCGAAACTATATCCACATTCTTTTTACCCACACAACCGGGGAGTATGGTGCCCCCGTAAACAAAGACCGAAGGACGATTCAGCCGGGCCATCGCAATCACGCAGCCGGGCATGTTTTTGTCGCATCCACCAATGGTCACCAAGCCATCAAATCCCTCGCAGCCCGCTACGGTTTCAATGGAGTCGGCGATGACTTCTCGTGAGACCAAAGAATACTTCATCCCCTCGGTGCCCATAGAGATGCCGTCCGAAATGGTGATGGTATTGAAGATCACTGCTTTGCCGCCGGCCTGGTCAACCCCTTTGGCCGACTCGCGTGCCAGTTGATCAATATGCATGTTGCAAGGCGTCACCATGCTCCAGGTCGAGGCAATCCCGATCTGGTTCTTTTTGAAATCGTCTTTACGAAAACCCACCGCATACAGCATGGCGCGACTGGCAGCCCGCTCCTCACCGTCGACCATCGCGCTGGAATGCGCTCGATGAAGTGTGGAGGATGGAGATGCAGATTTTGGTGATGCCATAGAACGCAATAGCAAAACCATTCTTGCTTCGAGAGCAAGCCAAACTGACGTGGGCCAACCGCTTTTCGAAAAAAGGGCAGCCTTGTTGTCGGGTTGACTAAATTTCAGACACGCAAGAACTCAGCTTGCCCGGGTTGAGAAGGCTTTGGGGATCCAAACGTTTCTTCAATGCCGAATAAATCCTGCCTTCCAGACCGTCCATGGGCGGCAGATGACTCAGCCCACTGCGCAAGCCAAGGCTCCAGCGGCACTCTGAGTGTTTGGACGCCTCCAGATATCCGTTAACCCAGTCTAGCCATGGAGATAGATCTTCGCGCACGTTTCGCAAGAGAGGTGAGAAAACCATTTGCCCAAGCAACGGGCGATACAACCAGCGTATTCGACCATTCACCTGTGCCGTTTCCATGCGACCTACAAGTTGGGCGAGATTTTTGCCGGAGGTAAGAAAGCTTTCACCGAGCGGATCATCTCCAAAAGCCGTACCCAGTTGCAGATAGCGAGCGGCTGCTGCCGGCTCCAGTTGCTGGATCGCGGCTGGCTTCGCCCACGACTGTAGCCAGGCTTGAGCGAATCGCACTTCGTCGGCATGCCCCTCCAAAGCAACGAAGATTTGTACTTCCAAACCGGACTGCATGTGAGCGGGGATCGGTGAGCCCAACAATTCTAAAGACCGGGAATTCAGGATCTCAAAGGCGGCCAAAGCGCGAGGAGCCGACGCCGGAAGGGATAACAACCGCCCCGCGAACTCTTCGTTAAAAGGGAGGGTGAACAACAAATAAGAGTTGCTGCGAGCCTTAGGAATGAGCCGAAGGTTGGCCTCCAATATGATGCCTAGTGCGTTTTCACTCCCCAAAAACATATCCTTACTGTAGTAACCGGTCACATCCTTGAAACAACGGGTTCCACAACGTAAGACCTCGCCGTTGGGGAGCATCACCCGGAGGGCCATCACCTGGTCACGCGGCCAACCATAGCGCGCGGTCATCGGCCCAGGCAGGTTGGAGGCCAACGCCGCTTCCAAGGGGGCCTGACGCAAGGCTCCCGGCAGCATGGGGCAACGCAGGTTTGCGCTTGAAACAGCACGAGCCATTTCAACCAGTGAAGCACCGCCCCAAGCGCGCACCGAGAGATTGGCTTGATCAACCTCCGCTGGCTTTGCCATTCTTCGCAAACTCAGAAGCACCACGCCCTCCTTGCTGCCCTGGTTCTGACTCGGATCCAAAGCGCGGCCACTTCTGAGAGTGTAAATTCCTAGACCCATCTGCGGAGCCATCCGAAGCAGTAAAGACAATTCTTCTTCTTCAGCTGGCTCAAACAAAGCAATCACCGGTCCGGCCAAGTGCGAGGAGGTCAGAGGCACGAGAGTATCCAATTTCTTGAGCGTGAGAGACTCGGCAGGCAGCCGCACAAAAAGCTCATCAAGTATGGAATCGGCTTTTGTTAGATGCGATGGCATTCAGTGGTTTCAGGTATGGCCGAGGACTCGACACTAGTAGTATGAAAAGGACCCACCACACTCAGTGAGCAATGCAACTACCAGAGCCCCAGCTTTCAGAAAGGCAAGGCAAAAGATCAAGGCCAGTCAATAAGATGCGCCATCACCGTTGCTGCGGCTTAATTCGCTCAGCCCGCCAGCCGGGTATTCTATGCAAGAAGTGCTTGCGTTTCTCGGGGCTGATTACCCCATTTCCACGCAAAGCAAGCAATTATCGATTTCATGAGATTTTCACTTGTGTCTGGTGCGCTTTTTGCAACGTTCTATATTGAAAACTTGTCGTAACTCACTGTCTTGGCCCACTGCTAATTCATTTTGATGACGACAAGTCCAACGTGATACAAACCATTTCTTCCCATGTCATTTCTTTTGCGCTTTTGCCTTATCTTTGTGGGGTTGCTTGCTCCAGCAATCATTCTTGCTGATATTCAAGATCCTCCAGGTGCTCGTCAGGGGCCTACTCGCAAGCTTTCACGAGGCATTGCAAACATCACCTTGGGCGCATCGGAGATCCCTCAGAGCATTATTGCAATCAACCGCGAGCAAGGCAACGCCGCTGCTGTGACCAAAGGAGTTGTGCGTGGTGTTGGTCGGACGCTCCAACGTTTGGGCTATGGGATCAGCGAGACGGTAACTTTCGCTTTTCCGACCTACAAGGGTAGCTATCGCGCTCCTTACCGCACCAACATTCGTTATCCTCAGGGTGGCTTTACCGAAATGCCTCCGGTCGAATTTGGTTTCGAGACACGCTATTATCACGTTCGCCCTACCTATTAGTTGGGTTGTGGAATAAGCATTCCACCTACAACGAACCATTTCTGCTTCGGCAGAGTAAATTTCTGTGCTCTGCGCATTCTACGCGCAGAGCACTTTTTGTTTTATGACCCGCTCCGCACCCGAACTCATCCTGCCAATTGAAAAAATTGTTTTCGGTGGCGACGGACTCATGCGTCACGAAGGCCGGGTGGGGTTCGTCCCTTTTGTCGCGCCGGGCGAAACCGTCCGGGTTATGATCCGCCAAGACCAGAAGGATTACTTTCGAGCGACCCTGGTGGAAGTGGTCCAACCCTCACCACATCGTGTCGCCCCGCCTTGCCCCTATTTTGGGGTGTGCGGCGGTTGCAGCTATCAGCACATCGACGACGCGCACCAACTCGGAATCAAAGATCAACAACTTCGCGAAACTTTACTTCGGGCCAAAGTGTTGAGCCCCGACCAAGAAGACATCACGTGGCACCCACCCCAGGCTTCGCCACAGCCTCTGCACTACCGCAACCGGATTACCCTGCATTCGGATGGACGTCATTGGGGCTTTCACGCCCACCAACAGCCAAACAAAATTGTCCGGATCGACCAGTGCCTTCTCGCGGCGCCTAGCGTGAACCAAAAGATTGAAGAGTTGCAGCGCCGACCAGAATCCCAGCAAAATCGAACCCTCCGGGCTCCGGATTTGCGAGGTGGAGTGTTTCACCAAACCAACCCAGCTCTTGCTGAACTGCTGGCCGAGTATGTGGCTTCCCAAATTCCGGCAGACACGAAAAGTCTTCTCGATCTGTATTGCGGCACAGGATTTTTTACTCAAGCGTGTCGGGGCAAATTCCAAACAGCGACCGGGATTGACTGGAGTGCTCGAAACATTGAGGTCGCCAACAGTTTGGCTCAGGAAGGCGAGGAGTTTTTACAAGGCGACGTCGCCATGTATCTTCCGCATGCATTGGCGGCCACGCAAGGATTTGCCATTCTTGATCCTCCACGTGAAGGCTTGAGCGAGGAGGTGCGTGAGATCCTCAAGGCAGGTCGGTTATTGCAAAGATTTGTCTACGTATCCTGCAACCCGGCCACTTTGGCCCGCGACCTGGCCTCGCTGCAAAGCAAGTATCGCATCAACACGGTCAAGCTTTTTGATATGTTCCCGCAAACCGCCGAGATCGAATCTGTCGTTACTTTGATGCCCACATCGTAAAAATTCATGTCTGACATAGTCCCTATTCCTCAACGTCGTTTCGGTCGCACCAACCTGAACATTTCGGTGCTCTCCTGTGGAGGAATGCGCTTCCAACAAGGATGGGACGACTTGCCCTGGGAAAAAATCACTGCGGATGAACAAGAACGACTCCGCAGCACCATCGCTCGTGCTTTTGAAATTGGCATCAACCACATCGAAACCGCGCGTGGCTATGGCAGCTCCGAGCGGCAACTCAGCAAAGTGCTCACCGACTACCCGCGCGACACATACTATCTACAAACCAAAGTCGGACCCAAGCCGTCCGCGAAGGAGTTTGAAGAAACACTCCAACACTCCTTCGATACCTTGGGAGTCGACTATGTCGACTTCCTCAGCCTGCACGGTATCAATAACGAGGAACTTCTGCAGCAATCCATCTGTCGCGGTGGGTGCCTAGAAGTCCTCCGCCGTTGGCAACGAGACCAACGCATTCGGCACGTAGGTTTTTCTACCCACAGCGCACTCCCAGTCATCCGACAAGCCCTCGCGACCGGCGAGTTTGACTATTTCAATCTGCATTGGTACTTCGTGAATCAAATCAATTGGCCGGCTATTGAGGATGCCGAAAAAAATGATGTCGGAGTTTTTATCATCAGCCCCAACGACAAAGGAGGAAAGCTATACGCCCCCTCGGACAAGTTGAGGGAGCTTTGCCTGCCGTTGCATCCCATGCAATTTAACAACCTGTTTTGCCTTTCTTACCCGCAGGTGCACACCCTAAGTTTAGGCGCATCCAAGCCTAGCGACTTTGATCTGCACCAAGAGACCTTTCAGCGCCAACAGGAATTTGAGCCCCACCTCCAACGCATCCAAAACAACATACAGCAAGCCGTCACCGAAAAATGTGGCCCTAACTGGGAAGACCTCTTTTCCAGCCGGGTTCCCTCCTTTGAAGAATTTCCCGGTCAAGTGAATGTGCGCGAAATCCTTCGTGAAATCATTTGGGCCAAAGGCTTGGATCTCTGGGGCTACGCGCGCGACCGCTACAACCTGCTCGGCAACGGCGGTCACTGGTTCCCGGGCGCACAATTGAGCGATGATACAGATTGGGTCGGCATCGGGGGCATTCTGGAACAACACCAACTCGATTCGGCAAGAATTCTCGACCTACTCCGCGAAGCGCAAACGGCGTTAAAAGGCGAGGAGAAAAAGCGCCAGATGGATGGTGAATAGCTTTATCCTTAAGCGATATCAGGCCAAAATACCTGACCTATGATCAGGGCGATCCCGTTAAAAAGAACGTGAAAAATGATGCACGCCTCCAAGCCATGATAACGCCGGATGTAGCCTAAAAATATGCCCAAAGGCAAAATCTGCACCAGCTTCAACCATTCCGGCTCCAGCATGGCCCCATGAATTAAAGCGAAAATGATTGCCGTGAAAATGATCCCGGCATGCTCCGTCCATGGCAGCATAATCCAAGTGAGCCCACTCTGAAGAAGGCCCCGAAACAAAATCTCCTCATACAAGGGGGCTAAAACCACAAAGGCAAATATCGTCAACCCGATTGCCAAAAGTGTGCTAGATCCCTTTGTCTCTTCTAGATAATCCAAGTTGGGTTGAGCATCAAAAATAACGAACAAAGCAGCGGTCCACCCCACACAAACCACCAATCCAAGGGCAATCGTAAGAAAGGCAGCCTTAACCTCGGCATTGCAAGGACGCTTATAAAGCCAGCTGGTCGCATGACCAAGGGCCTCCTCAAACGCCAAGCCGGCTGGCAACAGGTGGCGGGTAATGAGGAATTGCACAAGAAGCCCAATCACACCGCCGACAAGAGTGCCCATAAAAACCGGACCGAGCATCGAGTTGCTCGAAGTGTCGGAGGTATAGGCCATGAAAATGCCAAGCAGCATGCCGAGCACTCCCACTAAAAGCTGGGTTACCGAATAAATGCGTCCAACGGGCCGGAAACTCGCTCTTTCGTGAGAATGTTCACTCCGTAACACGAAAATGAAACCAATGACAACCCCCACAAAAACGAGGATATGAAGAATACTGGCAATTAATGTCAAGTTCATTCGTGAGGATCGGTGCTTTGAAATCGCGACAAGGAGCTTTTCGCGTTTTCGACAGGTAGCGCAGCATCAAGTCAAGGCAAGCAAATCCTCAAGACACTTGGAACTTGGACGGACTTAACGTCAAGGCACACCGGCGACTAGTCGCTGCGCTTGGAGTTGCGGAGGATGGTCGTCAGAATGGCGATGAGTTGCTGCGATTCGTCGGTGATATCGGCAAGCCGTGAGCTGGGCAAGATTCCGCTGCCCGCCAGGAGGCGGAGCCAGTAGTTGGTATCCCGCGCTTCCTTGCACGCCATGGAGATTTTGGCAATGAAATCGGGCTTGCTTTGGCCGGCCTGCGCTTCCTCAGCGTTTGCGCCAATCGCAGTGCCGGCACGCAGCAGCTGACTTGCCAGCAACCGGCTCACTCCTGGTGTCTCATCAAGTTCCTGACAAAGCATTACAATCGCTTGAGCAAACTCAAAGGTCCTCTCTGGCAAATCTCGCCGGGGCTGGTCTTTTTCAAAATTCATAGTTCAAACTTCCTCA
>DAIRSW010000029.1:20762-23184 GCA_036804205.1 Verrucomicrobiia bacterium
AGAGGATTGCCCCTTTGTGTTTTCCGTTGAAGAAGGCGCTGCAATGGGCGGGTTTGGCTCGGCAATGCTGGAAGCCTCAAACGAGATGGGGCTGGCAGTGTAATTCACATCGCTTGAGGAGAGTCGTTTTACGTCGATCAGCATGGATTGGAAATAAACTCCGCCCGACATGGTGGCTACTGAAGTGTCTGCGGCGTCGTGTCCGGTTCCAATCAAAATAAATCCTGCCTGCGGAGCCAGCCGGCTTGCGTCATAATACCACCAACGATTCTCAAGCCAGACCTCAAAAAATGCATGAAAATCCGGCGTAGAAAGATTGTAGACATAGGCACTTCCGTATCGAGCCGGGATACCTAGCGCCCGGGCGAAGGCAATGCCCAGGTGAGCAAAGTCCCGGCACACTCCAGCTCGCGAGATCAAACAATCCACCGCACTACTGTGTTCGTCGGTTGCGCCCGGCCAGTAGTCAATGCGCTCGTAGATCCAATTGCAAATCGCTGTAACCCTGCTGTGACCAGAGCTTAGCCACCCAAACTCTTTCATAGCAAACCTCACCAGCTTGTCGG
The DNA here is from genome assembly GCA_036804205.1 of Verrucomicrobiia bacterium. Classification (GTDB taxonomy): domain Bacteria; phylum Verrucomicrobiota; class Verrucomicrobiia; order Chthoniobacterales; family CALDSX01; genus DAIRSW01. The sequence continues at coordinate 21,329 of DAIRSW010000029.1, forward strand.
ACTCGCAATAACGGCTAGGATAAAGGTAGCGGGCCACGCCTGCGGGAAGATCGACCAAAGATTCTTCCTGAGGTTCCCATGAGCCGGTAAATTCGCTTTCACTCCGGGTTACCTCAGCCTGATACTCGATCTTAAGATTGCCGACGGGCACATTGATCCCATGAAAACGGGTGGTGCCGTCCGGCGCGATTCTTTCTTGAAAGTCGCTGCCGGCATTAGTGGTCAAACTTTCGTGAATGACCTCTTGAGCGCCACATCGTCCGGCTGTGATATTTAAAAGGAGCCATCCCTCGACCTCAACGTTGTATCGAAGATCGGCATGAATAGAGAATTGGTGGGTATCGGCCATAGTCGGACAATCGACTCTCGTGCAGCAGAGTCAATCGAGAGTGCGAAACAGAATAAACTGCAATTGCTAACCCCCAAATCGCTCGCCGAAAAAGAGGGTTGATTCTTTTTCAAATTTCAGTCATCTAAGACCGTGCAGCAAACCGAGGAACGTCATCGTCTTCGCCTAGAGGAAACCGCTTTGCTTCAAGCGGTTGCCCGAGGTCAGCGCGAGGCCTTTGCTCAGCTCTATGACCGAGTCGCACAACCACTCTACTCCATGCTTGTTGAGATGGCCAAAGACCATGCCACCGCTCAAGACTGGATGCAGCAAGCCATGGTTAAAGTCTGGAAACAAGCTCATCAATTTGATCCGTCGAAGGGGCACGCTTTTTCTTGGATTCTTACGGTGGTGCGACGAACCGCTCTTGATGGCCTCAGAAAGCTCAAGCGTGATGCACCTCACAAGCAAACTCTCGACGATGTTCCGGAGGAAAGTCACAACGACACTCCCGCTCGTTTTGCCGGATTTAACGACGAAGCCAAAATCATCAAACGCGCTCTGGCCAACTTACCAGAGGATCAACGGCTCGTTCTCGAACAAGCATTTTTTCTGGGCCGCACTCATACCGAGATCGCTTCAGAACAAGGCCAACCTCTTGGAACGGTGAAAGCTCGGATTAGGCGAGGACTCATAAGATTACGAGAGACCTTAGGAGAGGAGGGCTGGAGATGAACGACAAACAGCTCGATTTGATTTCACTTTACGTGCTCGACCTGCTGGAACCGGCGGAGCGCAAAGCTTTGGAGATGGCCGCAGCAACCGACCCTCGGCTGGCCAACGAGATTCAAGCTCTGCAGGAAGCGTCCGCTGCCTTGGTCTACAGAGCCCGGCCAGAAGCCTTGCCTGCTGAACTGAAGGACCAAATCTTGGCCCAGCTTCCACCCAAGGAAGCCGAGTCGTTGCCGAAAAAAGCTGGGCTGAGAACCTGGGCTAAAGTTGCTGCCGCTTTGCTTTTGGTAGCCGGGCTTCTAGTTCTTTTCACACCGCGCACTCAAGACCCGCCGGTTATCGTTATTCCCCCACTAGCTCAGGAAATTTTAGAGGTGGAAGGTCAGACACCGGAATACGCTGAGGTCGGTGCGGATGTGAACTGGCTGAGCGAAGAAAATCGTGGCTGGATGGAAGTCGATCAGCTTCCAGGCTTGCCAGCGGATCAGGTTTATCAGTTCTGGATACTTTCAGCTCAGCACGAAGCGCCTCTACCGGCTGGCATATTTTCCCATAATGAAGCAGGTCCAGCTGCCCAACCGTTCGCGGTGGAAGAAGAGGTGGGAGAAAACATCCGGGTGGCGGTCAGTATCGAACCGTCCGGAGGATCAGCCCAACCCACCGGCCCGGTCGTTTTGGTCAGCGCCGAAAGCCAAGGACACAAACTTTGATGCCTAAACCTTGAGCATCGCCAGGCCCCGGAAGGCGCGATTTTCTCCTAATGCTCGGTTAATTAGCGCTAAACCCAATTTTATCT
>DAIRSW010000030.1:0-10810 GCA_036804205.1 Verrucomicrobiia bacterium
GGAAGCGCTAGTTCATGTTGGAAGTCCTTCCGAGTTCCGATACGGCGTTTAGGCCTTGAGGGCGATCTCTTGAATTTTTAACAGGTCTTTCATGATTTTTCCTAGATCAGCTCTCTTTTGGAGGCCCCCGAAGGCATCATGAAGCTCTCGATAAAGAACGTAAAGCTGATCATACACAGCTTGGGCTTCAGGGCGTGGTTTATACTCAAGATCCTTGGTCGAGGTCATGGCTTTCTGGGCCTGTGGCCAATCCGGATGGAGTCCGGCTAAAACAGATGCTCCAACCGCCGCGCCTAAGGCACAGGCTTGCGGAGAACCAGACACCTGCATGGTGCGTCCGGTGACGTCCGAATAAATTTGCATGAGCATGGGGCTTTTTTCAGCAAGTCCGCCCGCACAAACGATTCGTTCGACCGGCACCTGATATTCGGCGAGGCGTTCGATGATGGCTCGGGCTCCGAACGCAGTTGCCTCGACCAGAGCCCGATAAACTTCCGCTCGGGTGGTTCGCAGCGTCGTGCCAACCATGAGTCCGGTTAGCATGGGATCGACCAGAATCGTCCGGTTTCCATTGTTCCAGTCAAGAGCGAGCAACCCGCTTTGCCCGGGGCTAAGAGCAGAAGCTTCGGATTCGAGTTTTGCGTAGAGTGATTCGTCACCTTCACAGACGCCTTCGATCCACCATTTAAAAATGTCTCCCACCGCGGATTGTCCTGCTTCGATTCCGAAGTAGCCGGGAAGGATTGAGCCGTGAACCACGCCGCAGATGCCGGGAATGTCTGGAAGGGTTCGGTCAGCCCTCAAGACACCACAATCGCAGGTTGAAGTGCCGATGACTTTGACCAAGGTCCCTTCCTGAACACCGCAGCCGATCGCGCCGTAGTGAACATCCATCAAACCAACCCCGACCGGAATACCTTGGGGCAAGCCAAGTCGCTCCGCCCATTCAGGGCACAAGGAGCCCGCCGGATATGATGCGTCAAAAGCATCGGAATAGAGGCGTGGTAGCAACGCGGCAAGATCCGGATGCAGCAAGGAGAGAAACTCCGAATCAGGCAGGCCACCCCACTCCTCGCTGAACATCGCTTTGTGGCCGGCCGCACAGACGCCACGTTGTATTTTTATAGGGTTACGGACACCGCATAAAACTGCGGGGATCCAATCGGAAAGTTCCACCCAACTGTGTGCGGCTTGAAACACGTCTGGAGCGACACTATGACAGTGCCAGATTTTGCTCCAGAACCATTCTGAGGAATAGGTGTTTCCACACTTTGCTAAATACTGCGGGCGCTGTTGAGCAGCGAGCTCAGTGATTTGAGAGGCTTCTTGCCAGGAGGTGTGGTCTTTCCACAGCCAACATTGGGCATCGAGATTGGTTTTCCAAGGCTCAAGCATGCCGAGTGCCTGGTTTGTGGCATCGACCGGGATAGGACTAGAGCCGGTGGTGTCGACCGCGACGGCGGCGACTTTTTGCGAATCAAACCCTGGATTTCGTTGAGCCTGGCTTAGTGCCTCAGCGACACACTTTTCGAGAGCAAGCAAATAATCACCAGGGTGCTGCCGAGCTAGATGCGGCTGTCGTGGATCGAGCAACACGCCCTGTTCTCCTGAAGGATAATTACAGGTGCCGGCGCCAAGCTCGGCTCCGTCTTCAGCGCGAACAAAAAGCGCACGAACAGAGTTGGTGCCGTAGTCAATTCCAAGGGTAAACATACTCAGAATCCAAGGACCATTAGAGGGCTAGCGCAAGAAAAATCCATTGTCCCCCGGGCAAGCTTCGGTGGATCGTTTTGGATCACCATGAAGACCGGGAAGAGCATGAAGAAATAGTTTGTGGGGAGTTGGAGCGGTTTGCCTCAATCCCTGCTCCATCCTGGCGAGCAGGATGGGGCATCGAAATGGGAGACAGGGGGCTGGGTTTCAAGTTTCTCCCCACCGGGACGAGCCCGGTGGAAGAGCGTTAAAAGTCCGGACTGGAAATAACCTGGATCTCTTCTCCTTCCTTCAGGATCTTCCATTCTTCATGGCAAAATCAAATTCGTCGGTCGTTCAGCTGCGGGATTTAAGATTTTAGATGACCCGCTGCGAGTGCGCGTTGCCAGCTGCCACGATCATCCACGTCTTCCAAATAATGAGTCAGCCCAACCGACCATTGATTCGCACTGCAGCGTTGCAGGGTGCAGCCTAAAACACGTTCTGTGGACCAAGGTATTTCGGTGAAGAGGGGCTTGGGATCAATACCGCGAATCCCGAGCAAGCAGTATCCGCCGTCGCGGGCTGGCACCAAGACCACATCCTTTTTTTCAATCAAATCACGACAACGCGACAACATGGCATAAGTCATGGCCGGACAATCTCCGCCGAGAAAAAACACGGCGTCGGCCGGGGTCTGTTCCCAAGCATAATAAAGTCGATCACCCAGATCACCTTCGCATTGCGCGGTGTATTGATGGTCTGACCCCAACCACTCACGCATGAGATGTTTTTGGTCTGGGGGTGCGAAGTGAATGTGCGCGGCCACCTGAATTTCCTTGAGTTGACGCTCAACCATGAGGCGGTAGATGCCGCAGGCCATGGCGGGATCCCCCAGGTCAGCAGCCAACCGGGTCTTAACGAGCCCGGGGATTGGAGCTTTGAGCATGAGGGCGTAGGCCACCTTCATGCGATCAAAGCTCGCCAAGAAACTCGCTGAGCTGACTCAGTGTGGGGCTTTCGGCATTGCGCACGTAGTAGCCACTGGTGGCCACGGCCATTTGCAGACTTTGCTCGAGGGGCAAACCAAAAGCCATGCCGAGGATGAAGCCAGCGTTAAAGTGGTCGCCCCCGCCGGTGGTAATCTTTGGGTCGGCGGTGTAGGGGCCGACCACACCAGCCCGGTCGTCGACGGTAGCGGCGACGGCAAATTGGGTGGGGTGGATGACCACGGAGTGAATCTGCATGGCACCCCGGATGGCAGCAGCTTGGTGGGTTAAGGTTTCTTGAGAATTTTGGCCTGAAATTACGCCGAGTGTTTCGGCGATCTGATGGCTTTCTTTTTGGTTGAGGCCAAGCACGACTCGGCGGTGTTCACGGAAATTGGCGATGGTTTGGAGAGCTAAGGCAATGTCTTCGCGACTCCTCTTGGCCGGGTCGGCTAGGTCGAAGAAAAGGTAGCCATTCGGATTATCCGCCTTCGGGAGCACTTCTTTTTGAAGGTGCTCAAAGATGTCGGTCATGGTCGTAATCATGGTCCAATTGACGAGTGCGGCGATTTTGGCTTCGGCAAAAAGTTGGCGCATTTTTTCAAGACCGACTTCCTTAGTGAGGGTGGCCCAATTGATATCTCGAAGAGAGATATGCTTGCCGCACATCAGTTTGCCGTCTTTAAACTCAAGAGCATCGGTGTAGCCGGGCTCGGCAATGCTGTAGACCGTGGCGCGGGTGCTGAATTCCTCAAAGATCGGATGCACGTGGGGATAGCCAAGATTGCCGATGTAGGTGGTCTGGCAACCGAGTTGGTAGAGTGCGTTGGCCATAATCGGTCCGTTGCCGCCAAGTTTGACCATCTCGGTCACGAGTTCAAAGTTGGCGCTGTAACCGGCTGCCTCTTGGATTTTTTGCGCCCAGTCCGCCATACTGGCGAAAGGCTCGAACCGATCGGCGTCCTGCCGTTGCTTGACGACTTTAAGAATAGTATCAACAAAACCATCCAGGCCAACTAACACCGGCATGTCGGGTTTTTGTTGGTCCAAAGAAATTTCTGTTAGGGCACGAGCAGTGTCTTTTGGGAGTGAACTCATAAGAAAGCGTGAATGATCCACAGAAGCTTACTGAAGCGCAAGCGGCATTTCACACGCTCTCAGTCGGCGTGTGGGATTTGGGTTGAGCGAGATGAAAAAGCTAGCGGGCTTTTTGTCGGAGTGACGCGGATTGACCCGGCGACGCTTTCGAGGGTTTACCTGGCTTGGGTTTGACTGTCAGTCTTTGCTTTTCAAACGCGAGAACGTCAGCGAGCGAGGTTTTTTTAAGAACCGCTTCCACAGCTCCACGATTTCGTTTCCAGAATTCGTGGGTTGGACAGGCGCGCTCGTCGGAGCAGGTGGCTTGGCCCAGAAGGCAGTGGCTGAGGAATTCTGGACCATCAATGGCTACACTGATCTCCCATAAGCTAATCTCTTTGGGGTCGCGTGACATGGTGGTGCCTCCACGGTAGCCGCGCTTGGCGACGACGATGTTGTGATCGGCGAGGCGCTTGAAAATTTTTGCCAGATATGCCGGCGGCAGCTCGGCTTGCTCAGCAATTTCTCGCACAAATCGGACCGGCGGCTCAGCTGTGAGCAACAAGGTCAAAGCTTGAATGGCATAGTGGCTACTTTGACTGAGTGAAAACATGGTAAAAGGACGAGTAGGTCCAAAGCGTAAAGTGCTTTCAATGAGGAAACAAGAACAATCAAAGGCGTGCTTGAGTGCGGTGGCCGTGTTGGCGAATAGGCCAAGGTAAGGGAATTACGGAACTTTTAGGTCTGCTTCGGAGCCTGGGACGGGACGCGATCCGGTGCTCTCAGGTTGTCGCAACTTTTTTTATTTTTTGTTTGCCAAAGAAGCCTGGATCGATCTATTTAGTTCGATGCGCCTTAAACCTAATGCCCTCGGTCGTAAAACCTTCCCCGCAAGAATAAGTTCTGCCTGCGTCGGTTTCGCTTTAACTGTGTTCAGCTTGACGCTGCTTCCCACCGACGCCATGGCGTGGCGAGGTGGTCCGTTCAGCAACAATTCGCCTTTACCGACAGGGTATGCCGGAACCTATCGCGCTAGCATCACCGGCGTGAACATCATCGGAATCGCGGCATTTTCTTCCTCCAACGTCGGTCTAGCTGGCGGAAGATTTATCATTTTTAACCGTGGTTTGATCTATGTGGGGGAGTGCGACACGATTATTAACGGCATAGACGGGACCATTACCGGGATTTTGTCGGGAGGATTGAATGTTCCCGGAACCGGGACTGCGGCTGCGAGTATTGCTCTCAATATCTTGGCTCTTCAAGGTTCAACCTTTCTGAATGGATTTTTTGAAGCAAATATCGATAGCACGGCCGCCAACTTTTCCTTCTCAGGTAAAGGAAAAATTAATCTTTTCCGGGCTGAAGGGTCAGTCGAGCAGGTTGGGGATTCGGACACTTTGGCAATATCAAGCACAAGGGAGATTGTGCGCGACTCAACAATCACGATTCGAGTCTTTGGGATTCGGACGTCTCTAGCAGTGTTGCAAAGTAGAACTCAAGCCAGCCCTGTGTCTGCGTTCACTGGCGGCGGACCAGAAGCTTTTGGAAACCAGCCGTAAGGCTGGGCTTTTCTTGGCTTGCCTCGAATCGAGGGCGCAAAAGTCGAGCCACCACATTTGTCTCACTAGTAAAAGGTGCCGATTATTAGATCGGCACTTTTTTTTCCAGCACACCATTCTCCATGAAACAAAAAAGCGCATTTACGGTGGTCGAATTATTGTTCTCGATCGGCGTTATCCTGGTTCTTGGTACCTTAATGGTCGCCGCTTATGGCGGCATTCAAGCGAGAGTCGAAATCGGTGCCTGCAGCGCGAACCTCCGATCGCTCCATGCTGCGCTTGGAAGCTATGTGACGGAACATGGTTCCTGGCCACAAATCCAGACTGAGGAGGACTTCGATCGCCCTATGGAGGCAATCGGAGACGGAAAATCAAACGAGGAGTTTGCAGAGGCCTGGATTAGTATTCTTGAGCCCTACGGAGTCACAGTCCAGGCATGGCATTGCCCCACCATGAAAAGGGAATCCGGCTTGCCAGATGAAGAGCTTCAGTCAACCATCCACTACACGCCAACGCAATTCGACCCACACCCTCACACGCCCTTTCAAAGCCCACACCAGCCTTGGGCCAGTGAAATCGGAAACGCTCATGGAAAGGGTAACTTGGTCATTCTTACCAACGGTGCTGTACGCGGCGTCAACGAGATTTTCCGGGAACAGACTGGTCAAGACTTGGAGTAAAATCCATACGGAGGGCCAGTACCTCACCATCGGGGCGCGTGTCTAACCGGGGGTTTTTGGCGGACCCAAAACTCGACCTCTTTTCAGCGGCCGCTCGTTTGCCACAGATCTCTGGTGGTGAAATGGTCGAGGGCTCTTTGCAGGATGCGATCAAGTGCTCCCCTCTCGAAGGCCTCTTCTTCATCCAGAGCAGCATATTCGGGATTCACACCCTTGACCAAAGCAGCCTCGTTGAAGCGTGGCCTTTCTCTTTCGAAAACGACGGAAGGCAGACCTTCCAATGCTCGTCTTTTTGCAACTTGCTCCGCTTCTTCGGCTGTGACCGCGACCACAACATCGGGGGCCACGCCTTTTCCGAAGAGGGACACCCCGTCTGGCGGGAGAACTTCTTTGGTGGCAATTCGCAACACGGCGTTGTTTCCTAAAGGATGCTCTTCGTAAAGTACAGCACGCCCTGGGGTGGGACTTCCAAGGACTAGAGCGTTCTTCTGTTGCCGCAAGACTTCAGCAATAATCTCGCAGATTCCGTGGGTAGTTTCGTCCACCAACACCACAAGAGATCCTTCATACAGACTCGGCAGTTTCGATTGATACGACTCGGCATTTTGTCCGCCGGTCTGTTGTGTGGAAAAAAGCACCTGTTTTTCGGGCAGGAGACAATCTAAAACATCGGCGGCGGCCTGAAGATCGCCGTAGTCCTGCGCACCGCGCAAGTCGAGAATAAGTCCGTCTAAATCCCTCCACTGGGTCAGGATGCCAGCCAGCTCGCCTGCCGTTTGCGGGTTAAGACTCCCCAAGGAGATGTAACCGTGCCCGTCGAGGAGAGCGCTCTCGAAAGGGTGATCCTGGTCACTCAACTCAGCGTCCCGGATGCTTAGGCCGGGCGCTTCTTTGAAGATCAGTCCCATCAACAATGCTTTTTCAAGAGTTTGATCATCCATTTGGTCTGCGCGCAGATACTCAGAGCGAATCCGCTCAATGGTCTGTTGAATCTGTTCGTTACTGAGTTCCTCGATTAACTCAAGTGGCTCGGCCAGGGGATCAAGGGACACAGCTGGCTCGGCGACCTCAATGAGCACTTCGGTAGGGTCGCTGCCTTCAATGATTTCAGGGGTCGCCTCCTCGGGGGTAGCCTCATCCTGCCCATTGCTGAGCATCGCACATGAAAAAAGACTGATTCCGAGGGTCAGTAAAAGTCTTTGAGAAAAAAACGATGAGGTCATGGTTGGGTTGTTTCTTCTAGGAACGCCATAAGAGGGCTGGTGGCGACGGCTTCTTTCGAGCTGGCGCCAAGGCCAACAAGGTAGGCGGTTCTCCCCGCTTCGATGGCCTGAGCAAAGGCTTGTGCCATGAGAACAGGATGGTGCGCAACAGCGATAGCGGTGTTAATCAGCACCGCATCGGCCCCGAGTTCCATCGCAGCTGCGGCATGGCTCGGGGCGCCAAGACCTGCGTCGACCACGACGGGGACGGTGGCTTGGTCAATGATGATTTCAATTTGGGCGCGTGTTTCCAAACCGCGATTACTACCAATCGGCGAGCCCAAGGGCATCACCGTAGCAACTCCGACATCCTGCAGGCGCTTGGCAAGCACAGGATCAGCGTTGATGTAAGGCAAAACGGTGAAACCCAGTTTGACGAGTTCTTCTGCCGCCTTGAATGTTTCAATAGGGTCAGGCAGTAAGTAGCGAGGATCCGGATGGATCTCGAGCTTAATCCATTTTGGCAACCCGGCCGCTTCGGCCAGGCGAGCTAATCGAACTGCTTCCTCAGCGTTCATGGCTCCGCTGGTATTGGCCAAAAGCAGATAACGATTCGGATCAATAAAGTCTAGTATGTTGGCGAACGGATCGTGTTTGCCCGAGAGATCGGCTCGCCGTAGCGCTACGGTCACGATTTCTGCTCCGCTGGCGTCGAGAGCATCGCGCATGGAGGTGTTGGAAGAAAACTTGCCCGTTCCCACCATGAGCCGCGACCGGAAGGAGCGCTCCGCAATGATGAAGGGATCATCGGTCATGCTGCATGCTCCGCGAGATGACGCTCGGCTTCGAGAGCTGCGGCACAGCCGTCGCCCGCTGCGGTGATGGCTTGTCGATAGACCGGATCGGCCACATCGCCAGCGGCGAAGACGCCTGGGATGCTGGTTCGGGTGCCTTTTTCGCGTAGAAGATAACCGGCCGGATCTGTTTGAAGGTGCGGCACAAAGGCTTTGGTGTTGGGGGTGTGCCCGATGGCGACAAAAACACAACGGACCTCAAGATTTTCGGTGGACTCGTCGATGGTACTTTTTAGAGCGACTCCACGCACATGGCCCTGCTCATCGGTTTGATAAGCTTGAATGGCTTGATTCCAGAGAGGCTCGATTTTTTCATGAGCCAAGGCTCGGTCGGCCATAATTTTCGAAGCGCGCAACTCATCGCGTCGATGAATGAGATACACTTTGCTTGCGAATCGGGTTAAGAAGAGTGCTTCCTCACACGCAGAGTCCCCACCTCCTACCACAGCTACGGGCACGTCGCGATAAAAGGCTCCGTCGCAAGTCGCGCAACTGGTGAGTCCGTGGCCGATCAACTCTCTTTCGCCGGGCAAGTCCAGATACTTGGCACTCGCACCACTCGCGATGATGATGGTTTTTGTTTCAATCCACTGGTCATCAACCTGTAAGCGATGAGGCTGGCCTGCTTGGCCGGGCTCAAAGCCTTGAGCGACCCCGTATTGAAACTTTGCTCCGAAGCGTTTTGCCTGCGCTTGCATGTTCATGATCAGCTCGGGGCCTTGGATTCCTTCTGGAAATCCAGGGAAGTTTTCAACCATCGTAGTGGTGGTTAATTGGCCGCCCGGCTGAGCGCCTTCCAACACGAGGGGCTCCAAATTGGCTCGGGCGGTATATATAGCTGCGGTTAATCCGGCACAGCCTGTGCCGACAATGATGACATTTTCCATGAACCACTCATTTTACCCAAAGCAGAGAAACTGTCGAGGGCCAATGAGAGATCTACTCTCTGAAATGGATGGTAGGGTGGACCGGAGTTAGTCCAGCGACCATTGCAAGGTGCAACTGGCCCAGGTGAGTCCTCCGCCAAAGGCGACCAAAAGAAGCTTATCGCCGGCTTTGAGGCAGCCAGTGCGAGCGGCTTCATCGAGAGCGATTGCCACGGACGCTGCCGAGGTGTTTCCGTAACGCTGAAGATTCACAAAAACGCGGTCCATGCTAAGCTTCATGCGCTCGGCGATGGCTTCGACAATGCGGATGTTTGCTTGGTGAGGAATGACTAGCGTTAAGTCATCCGAGGACCAGCCCCGTTTGGCAAGCACTTGCACCGCTGCTGCCTGCATGGCGGTCACCGCTTGCTTGAACGTTTCTTTACCGTTCATCTTAATGGTGTTAAGTCGATCGCCAACGTTCTCAGCAGTGATCGGACAATGCACCCCGCCACCGGGAAGGTTGAGAATCTCGGAGAATCGCCCGTCGCTTCCCAAAACGGTGGTGATCATCCCGGGACGGCCACCGTTCTCGCCAAGGATCACGGCGCCGGCTCCGTCACCAAATAAGACGCAGGTATTTCGATCCGTCCAATCCACGAGGGCGCTCAATTTTTCTGCGCCGATAACCAGCACTTTGGCCGCCGAGCCTGCGCTGACCATGTTGCGGCTCATTTCTAGGGCGTAAAGAAAACCGGAGCATGCTGCGGAGACATCCATGCAAAAAGCTTGGAAGGCGCCGATTTTTTTCTGCACAAAACACGCGGTGGACGGGAAGAACATATCCGGCGAAACCGTGGCAACAAGGATGGCGTCGAGTTCAGATGCTTGGAGTCCGGCTTGGTCCAGCGCCTTTTGGGCGGCTTTAGCGGCCATGTCGCTGGTTGTCTCGTCGGCAGCAGCGATGCGTCGCTCTTTGATCCCCGTGCGTGTGGTGATCCATTCATCCGAGGTTTCCACCAATACCTCCAGTTCTGCGTTGCTAAGAATTTTTTCAGGCAAGTAGCTACCCGTAGCAAGAACGGCAACGTGATCGGCTGGCACAGGAGGATAGGTGGTTGTCTGCATGAAAGAATCAATATGGGGACCTACCGGGGAGGTCAAGAGGAGGCTGAGACGAGCCACCCTAGAGGAAAAACTTTAAGCGGGTTTGCGCAGATTAAATTTTGAGATTTCCTCCACGATGTGGGGGTTCACTTGGGTTTGAATGGCTTCGGCGGCGACACGAATTGCATTTTTGACCGCGAGCGGCGTGCTGCTGCCGTGCGCGATGATGCAAATACCATCGACGCCGAGGAGCGGACTTCCGCCGTAGGTCTCGTAGTTGGTGCGCGCCTTGATGGCTTTAAAAGCGCCCTGTGCCATGAGCGCACCGCCAAGTCGGATGGGGCTTTTTTTCAGCTCATCTTTCAACCAATGAAAAATTGCGCTGGCTGTGGCTTCGCAGCTTTTTAAGACCACATTGCCGGTAAACCCGTCGGCAACCACTACCTCGACCGGGTTTTCGAAGAGATCGTGCCCTTCGACGTTGCCGCGGAAATTGAGCTGACTTTCTTTGAGTAAGCGGAACGTTTCTTTGGTTAAGGTATCGCCTTTTAGGTCTTCGCTTCCGATGGACATGAGCCCGACCGAGGGATTGGGATAGCCCAAAACATGGCGCGAGTAGATTGTGCCCATGATGGCGTATTGCAACAAATGTTCGGCAGAGGGATCGATGTTGGCTCCCGCGTCGATGAGCACGCAGGCGCTTTCCGTGCGGAGCAGGGCGGCGTTGCCCGAGCTGCCGCTGCCGAGAATCTGAAGACGCATCGCCATGTCCCGCCTTGCG
>DAIRSW010000030.1:10820-22088 GCA_036804205.1 Verrucomicrobiia bacterium
GGTTTGGAAGGGTGGTGGCGATTCCAGCTTTTAAGACACCGGGTAAGAGACGCAATTTCACGGTGCTGACCGCCACCGTCGCTCCGGTGTGCCCAGGGCTGACCACGGCTTGAGCCTCGCCGCCTTTTACCAAATCCACCGCCCGGCTGATCGAAGAATCTTTCTTGCGGCGCATCGCGTCCACGGGGCTGTCGTGCATTTCCACGACTTCACTCGCGCCGACAATGATTAGGCGTTCGTCGGAGCACTTGAGTTTTTTGAGTTCGGCACGAATGGAGTCCTCTTTGCCCACCAAGTAGATGCGATCAAGGTGAGGCACGGTGTTGAGGGCCATGACTGCCCCGGCGACGTTGTTGGCCGGGGCGAAGTCTCCGCCCATGGCGTCTAAAGCGATTTTCATGATCTACAAATCAGACCGGCCATAGCCTAGGGGAGTTGGAATGCTTCAAAGATACATCTGCCATTTTCGCGAAAGAAAATTGCTCACTCTCGCCTTATTGGTCAGAAGTGCCGGTAGGAAAGGACGTATCGGACGAATATGACGAATGAGGGCGTGGGTTGGCTCTAGCCAACTACTTCTACAGTCTGGACTTGGCGGCCATTGTAGTAGCCGCACGATGGGCAGACGATGTGCGATTGCACCTTGCTTCCACATTGGGAGCATGTTTGCAATTGACCTGCGCGCCAGCGATTGGCGGCGCGGCGCATGCGGGAACGAGATTTAGAAACTTTTCTTTTAGGAACGGGCATAAGCAACAACCAAAATTAACGGATAACTAAAGTGCCGGGCTTTTTCGGTTTGGCAAGCGAAATTTGAGGTAGTCTTCGGCGATAACTTCTAGGGGGCTGCCAATCTGCTATCGAAGGTGGGTGCGGTGATTTCTGCATTTCTTCACTGATCCAGACTTGCTCAAGCTGTACGTTCGCCACATAATGCTGCGACATGACGAATGGAACAGCAAAAATAGAGATTGAGGGCAAATCTTATGAGTTGCCAGTTATTATCGGCACGGAGAATGAAAAGGCTGTGGATATTGGCACGCTTCGTAGCTCAAGCGGCTACATCACCCTCGATCCCGCATTTGGGAATACCGGTTCCTGTGAGAGCGGAATTACCTGCATCGACGGCGAAGTCGGCATCTTACGCTACCGGGGCATCCCCATCGAAGAATGCGCGGAGAAGGCTAACTTTCTCGAAGTGGCCCATCTGCTAATCTACGGGGAACTGCCCACTCAGGCAGAGCTCAGTGAGTTTCAGGATATGATTTCTGAGACGGAGTTGCTGCACGAGAGCATGTTGTTCCACTTTGAGGGTTTTCCCGCGACTTCCCATCCTATGGCGATTCTTTCGTCGATGATCAACGCCAGCAGCTGTTTTTTTCCAGACCTCCTTGCTACTTACGATGAAGGCACCTTCAAACACATGTCGAGTCGGTTGCTCTCTCAAGTGCGCACTATCGCGGCTTTTTCTTATCGCAAAATGCGAGGCTTGCCGATCATCTACCCGAACCCAGCCTACAACTATACCGCAAACTTCCTGCACATGATGTTCAGCATGCCGCATCGGGACTACGAAATGCATCCTGAAGTGGTCAAAGCTCTCGACTTAATTTTCCTACTGCATGCCGATCATGAGCAGAACTGTTCCACCTCCACAGTGCGGATGGTGGCCAGTAGCAAAGCCAACCTCTTCGCCTCAGTCGCGGCAGGGGTTTGCGCGCTTTGGGGGCCTTTGCACGGTGGGGCCAATCAAGCCGTTTTAGAAATGCTAGAAAGCATCCGGGCTAGCGGTGACGACGGTAGCAAGTTTCTTGAACGGGTAAAAAATCGCGAAGAGGGGGTTCGCCTGATGGGTTTTGGGCATCGCGTTTACAAAAATTTTGATCCACGCGCCAAGATCATACGTCAACAATGCGAAGACCTGCTCGCTGCTCTGAACAAAAGCGATCCGCTCCTGGACATTGCGAAAAAACTCGAACAAACCGCGTTGGAAGACGAATATTTTGTCGAGCGTAAGCTGTATCCCAACGTGGATTTTTACAGCGGCATCATCATGCGTGCGATCGGCATCCCCGAAGAAATGTTTACGGTGATTTTCTCCATCGGCCGCATGCCGGGTTGGATTGCTCACTATCGCGAAATCACGGAAGACGCTTCGACACGGATCTCGCGTCCGCGCCAAATCTACACCGGCCCGACCCAACGCCCCTTCACTCCACTAGCGGAACGGTAAGTCAGAAGCTAAGTCGCTAGCCCTTGCGAAACACCACAATTCGGTTGGTGTTGGTGCCTTTAGAATTGTTTTCAACACCCCAGCAATTGGCGGTTTTGGTGAAGTTTTGCGTGTTGAGCATCACGCAATCCACTTTGAGGCCCGCTGAGGTTCCAGCCATAATGATTTGATCCTCCAAAAGAAGCGTTTTTTTCCGCACCTCACCGACCTCAAACGCGATGACGCCGTCCGGACGTAGGATCCTTCTTAGTTCCTCGAAGGTTTTACCCATCCGATCAACCCAAAGATCCAGCGAACGCAGCTGCCAGAGATTGGCACGATCCACCTCAATCTCGCAAAACCAATTTCGTAGCCAATTGTCACCTAAATAATCCACCGTATCAAGAAACGGCGGGGAGGTTACTACCAAGCTCACCGAGTCGCGAACGATCTCTGGACTATGATCCGCCGATCCGGTGAGCAACAAAGGCTCCGCATCCTGAAACCCGGACGGCAAGGGGTTCACCAAGAGCTGCGTGGATTTTCGCAAGATGATTTTTTTGGTATCTCGGTATGGCGGCACTTGCTGTCGATTTTGATTAATCTTGGCTTGGGCCTTAACCGAAACCGCTTGGTTCGGCGGCATGGTGTAAACAGAAAAAAATCCCGGAGAATGACCGGTCAACCGGTTGCAGGCCACCATCCTTAGCCATGAGTCGACGTGGTCGAACTCACCTGATGCTTGGCGTGAGCGAAAATACTCTCGCCAGGCATAGACCTCAGTCAAAGTGCGGTCCTCAAAAAACACAAAAAGCGAAGAATCGGTTTCTCCCTGAAAAGCCAGTGACACTTGCTCAAGCCGATCCTTAATCTCGGGCAAAGTTGGTGGGTTCAAGCGGGGCTTCACCAGCACAGCCGATAATGGATTGGCATCATTCCCCATCACCTGACAACCATGCAGGCGCGCCTCAATCAGGGTGGTGCCCCGCCCCATAAAAGGATCATAAACCACATCGCCCGGACCACAAAGTCTCTGGATAAAAAAAGCTGGCAACTGCGGCTTAAAGCAGGCTCGGTAAGAGACCTCATGCAAACGGTGGCCCTGGCGTTGTTTGGCGGTCCAAAATTCATTTTCGAAAATAGCTACGTCATGCACTCCGACACGCCGAGTTGAGGTATCGGTGCCTCGACTAAAATCTTGGAACTTTCGGAGATCGTCTTGAAAAGATTTTATAGATGGAGAACCGGTTTGAATCACTGCGGCATACTTCACCGAAACTGTGGCGAACAGCAAGTCAGAGCAACCAGCTAAGAATCCCGCCAATTTCCACTTGGCAAACTGGCAAAGCCGCGTTTTATTGTTGATCCGTAGAAGACAATAGCGCGGTTAGCTCAGCGGTAGAGCATCACCTTGACACGGTGGGGGTCACAGGTTCGAACCCTGTATCGCGCACCACGGCCCAAGGCTTATTATCGAGCATGAGAGCCGTTATCTTCACAAACCAGCGAGGACGGATATAAGAGTCAGTGGTGGGAGCGAATTATTGAACTCAACGAGGAGACGAAATAGGCCGATTGACTAATTGTATAGTCAGGTATCACTTTGGTCAACGATATGCGCAAGCCGCCTGGTATTCCAAAAAACTCCATCCCAAGGCTTGCCGAGGGCGCCGCACGTGATCGCCTCAAGGGATTTCCTATCTTGGCCATTACAGGTCCGCGCCAGTCAGGAAAGACAACTTTATCAAGATTGTTAGCTCCAGATTTTCTGTATTTTTCTTTGGAGGACCCGGACGTGAGGGCATTCGCGAGAGAGGACCCTCGAGCGTTCCTTCGGCAAGCTGGTGATGGAGCCATTTTCGACGAAATACAACGTGCGCCGGAGCTTTTCTCATATCTTCAAGGCATTGTTGATGCAGACGGGCGGATGGGCCGCTTTATTCTTACGGGGTCAAGCCAGTTCGAGCTTCTCGAATCGGTGACCCAGAGCCTGGCAGGCAGGGCCGCTTTGCTAACCTTGCTTCCGTTTTCGTTAGGCGAATTGCAAGCCGTCGGACGATCTCCTCAGAGCGTGGATCAATTGCTCTACGCCGGACTTTTCCCACCGATTTACGACCGCCCGGTCGATCCTACGATTTGGATTCAGGACTTTATAGCTACTTATCTTGAGAGGGATGTGCGTCAAATTCTCAAAATTCAAGACCTCGCTACTTTCCAAAGATTTGTGCAATTATGCGCCGGCCGAATCGGGCAACTGCTGAACGTGAGCTCTCTCGCTGTCGATACTGGGATCACACGAGTCACTGCAGAAACGTGGTTGTCCGTGCTTCAAGCCAGCCATCTTGTTTTCTTAGTGCGCCCCTGGTTCAGCAATATCAGCAAGAGGCTCATCAAGACGCCGAAAATCTACTTCTGTGATCCCGGACTTGCAGCATGGTTGCTGGGCGTACGAAAACCGAGCCACATCCGATCTCATCCGCAGCGAGGTGCTCTGTTTGAGTGCTGGGCAATCACCGAGTTGCTCAAAGCTCAGACCAATCGCGGAACCAAACCCTCTCTTTACTTCCTTCGAGACAAAAGCGGCAATGAAGTCGACGTCATCATCGAAACTGGCCCAAACACATTTCATGCGGTAGAAATCAAATCCGGAGAGACCGTGGCGAGCGACTTTTTCGATGGGCTCGAGTACTGGCAGGGCAAACTCGCCCATCAGACTTGGCATCCTTGGTTGATTCACGGCGGCAACACACAACAAAATCGTAAAAAAGCGACGGTGCTTCCATGGAGCAACCTCTCTCCCCTGCTCAGGCGGATGAGTTGAGAATCGATGCATGCCGCTAACGCAAGGTTTCACATCTTGTACTCCGCACCGGTTCCGACCGCGAGTTCCCAAAAAAAACTAGCGCTTCATGGCCAGCACCAGGCTTGCGTCAGAAGGAAATCCGCACTTAGTGCTTTGTCTCACTTGCGCATCTTTTCATGAAACTGCCTTCTCGTTTTGGAAATTTTATCTTGGAACTGGATTCCAATGGAGGACCCATCTCCTTAGGAAGCGGCGCTTTTGGACAAACTTTTCTGGGCAAGCATGAATTTTTGGAATCTCCTGCGGCAATCAAATTCGTTCATCGCAAAGATTATTCATCCAGCTCCAGGCAGAAATTTCTTAACGAAGCCAGGACCGCTGCATCCTTGGATCATCCACACATTGCTCGGGTGCTCGACTTTGGAGAAAGCGAGGGTCAACTCTATTACGCGGTGGCCTACTGTTCGGGCGGTAGCCTCGAAGCCATCGCGAGCGAACGCCATGGGCTGTCCACCCAAGTTGTGGCCGGGGTTGCTTACCAGACAGCGCAAGCCCTGGCGCACGCTCATCAAGCCGGGTTCCTGCATCGGGATGTAAAGCCAGCCAACATCTTACAAGCGGACACCGGCGAGCAGTTGCACATTAAACTAATCGACTTCGGGTTAGCGGCTGCATTTGATGCCTTAGACAGTCACGCCTTTCAGGGCTCGCCCCTTTTTTCCAGTCCTGAACAGCTGCTGGGGCAATCGCTTGATGCTCGAAGCGACCTTTATTCTTTAGGAGTCACTCTGTGGTGGATTTTACTCGGTCGCGCCCCGGTCGATGGAGCCACGAAGGAAGTGGTGGCATGGCATCTTGCTCCAGAAAGCCATGCGGACGCATTGCCGGCGGGTTTGCCCGATTGGTTTCGCCAGATTCTCGGCAAAATGCTCGCCAAAAACCCTGATGAGCGCATTAGCAGTTCGCAAGAACTACTCATTGCACTGCAGCAGCAGGGCATTGGGGGACCAGTGGTTCTCGATGAAAAAACGCATTCGATGCCGGTCATTGACGTGGACTCACTTCCAAGTCCTGAAGAGGAAAGTGAAGACCCAACCACTCTCTACAACATTCTCCATGCCGTCGATGCCAGAGGACCGGGAACGCTTTACGAAGTTGAGCGCAAGGATAACGAAGAACGTCTTTGCCTCTGGATGTCGCATGACCAACTCGATTCAGAGGAAATGTTAAGCCTGCGCACCGAAATCGCTGTGGTGAAAGACAACACTTACTTTGCTGCACCCGGACGCTTTTTTCAATCCGCCACGCAAGTTGGGTTAGAACTGCCTTTAAAAGACTGGTCGAGCTTAACCATGCTGATCCGGCAACTAGGCCCACTGCCTCTACAGCAAGCGGCGGCGCTGCTACGAAATTTGGCTGCGGCCATCGACTCGGTCAAAACACCGGGCACACCTCAGGCTCTCATCGTGAATCATTCCATCTACTGCGATGAAGATTCTCAAATTTATCTACTGCCACAGTTATTGAGTGCGGCAGATGAGCACGCATCTCCTTCAGCTCCTGAAGCAAGTGCCACCATTGATTTATCTCAAGGAAACAAGCTGGTCCCTACTGCGGCTTTTGCCAACATCGTGTATTTCGTCTTGGGCGGCCGGGTCGCCCCCGGCGCGGTGAGCCTCTCACGTTCCGCTTACAACCCGATTCCTCAACTGAGTGAAGCCGCTAATCGGAGCATGGCCGGCTTTCTTGCGCAAGAACGCTCTACGCTTACGTGCGTGGCGGCGCTCGAAGAAATCTTTGCGGCGGAAGGTCTGCGGCAGACTGGCACTGCCTCAGCCACGCAAACCCGCATAGATCTCCCAAACCCGGCCACCTCGACAAGCACAACCAACCGGCCATTTCCTAGCGAACAAGCCATTAAGCCTCGGACTGAAAGCCGGCCAAGCCCAAAGCCAGAACCCAAGTCGAGCACCCCGCCAGCCAGGCAAAAAAGCTCAACCAAACCCGCTTGGGTCGGGGTGGTGATTCTGCTGGCTTGCCTCGGATTGCTGATCGGGGGTCTGGTTTACTTCGCGGAACCATTGTGGCAAAGCTTTCGCTCCGAACCCGAGACTCCCCCTGAGTCCCCAGAGCTGGTGGAAGTGCAACCGAGCCCTGAGCCAACCGCGACTCCTGCAGCAACCCCCGAGGCAAGCCCGGAACCCACCCCGTCCGTTGCCAGCGCCGATGTGCTGCGGGTACCACAGGACGTCCCGACCTTGACCCAAG
Organism: Verrucomicrobiia bacterium; assembly: GCA_036804205.1. GTDB lineage: Bacteria > Verrucomicrobiota > Verrucomicrobiia > Chthoniobacterales > CALDSX01 > DAIRSW01. Next base: position 18,104 of record DAIRSW010000030.1, read on the forward strand.
CCCTTCTCGAAGCCGGTGAGAGAAAAGTCATGCTGGATGCCGGCGAATACCAAGAGAATTTGGAACTCACCCAGACCGCCCACATTACCGGGGCTCCGGGGGCTACTGTTGTGGTGACCCCGCGCAATCAGGATCAGCCGGCCATCACACTCAATCCAGGCAGTAGACTTACTTTAGAAAACCTTACTCTACGAGGAGGCGCCGCCGAGGCTCTGATTACGGTTGATAATGCTACGTTAGAACTTCATGAGTGCCAATTTCAAAATGCAGGGCGACACGCTTTATTGCTCGATAATCAAGCGATTGTGCGCTCGCAAAACTCCAGCTTTGTCGAGAGTCAAGCCACCGCGGTAATTGCGAACGACAGCGACGTAAGCTTTGAGTCCGGACGTTTTGCCCAGAACTATTTAGGGCTTCTGACACATGCAAGTCGTGTGGAGCTAAATAACGTGGAGTTTGATGCGAACGCCGAAGGCGCGGTATCCGTCCACGGAGCGACGGTTTCCTTAGCAGGAAATCGTTTTTCTAGTCACGCCAGCACAGCAGTATTGGTGGGAGCAGGAACGGAGCTTGCCGCAGAGAACAACACGTTTAAAGATAACCAACTCGCTTTGATTGCGCTCAGTGAATCCCAGGGAACCATGCAGGGCAACACCTTTGAGTACCAGGCCGGTCAAGCAGCGTTTTATATAGAAGACGGCAGCCGAGTTTTGGAAAGCAACAACACCAAACCCTAAATAAACCATCGCACCGCATTTCTACGTGAAAGTCCGTTGCTTTGCGTCGGCTCATTGGCATAGTATCAGCATCGCATGAACGAGCTTTTCCGCCGGATTCTTTTCCACACTCATTGGCTTCTGGTCGCCTTAGTGATTGGCCTGGGCATTTTGGGGGTCATTGTTATTGACACCGCCACGTTTAACCGGACCGGTCAATGGGAAAACCTAACCAGTCTTCCGGGAAGGCAGTCGATCTGGTTGCTGGCAGGGTTAGGCATTTTTTTTGTGTTTAGTTACATCCCTCATCGCTGGTGGATTGATCGGCTCTATGGAGCGGTGGGCGTGTATCTGGTTGGCTTGGTTCTTTTGGTGGCCACTCGTATCTTTGGGAAAGACGTATCTGGAGCACGCCGTTTGCTCGACCTTGGGCCGTTTGACATCCAAGCCTCCCAGGTGGCCATCCTGGGCGGCATTCTCTTGTTGGCGTATGTATTGAGCAATGAGCGATTCCGACTGCTCCACCCATTCTTCCGGGTTTGCCTGGCTGGCGCGATTGTGGGCGGACCATTCTTACTGGTGCTCACTCAACCGGATCTCGGTTCATCTTTAGTCTGGATCCCCATTTTTTTAGGGATGCTCTTCATCTCTGGAATCCCAAAAAGGTATTTGGTGCTGATGCTCGTAGCTGGCTTTGGAATCTGCGCGCCGCTAACCATCGCTTTTGTGCTTAAGCCCTACCAGATGAGCCGGCTGATTATTTACCAGAACCCTGACCTCGATCCGCAGGGTGATGGTTACGCCCTGAATCGGTCACTCGAAGCCATTGGTTCGGCTGGCAGCTGGGGCAAAGGCTTGCGTGCTGAGGATAGCCAAACCGGATTAGGACTCGTTCCAGTCACGGTATCCCCCACCGACTATATATTTACTGTGGCGGCCGAATCATTGGGCTTTGTGGGAGGCACAACCATCATCGTCACATTTAGTTTGCTTCTTCTTTTCCTCGTCAGCATCGCTCTCGGCGCAAGTCGGTATCAGGAGGGGGCTCTTGGCTGTTTATTGGTAACCGGAGTTAGCCTTTGGATTTTTACCCACGTCTTTTTGAACATTGGCATGACGATGTCGGTGGTGCCTATCACCGGACTGCCGTTGCCGCTGCTCAGTTACGGTGGATCTTTCCTCTTTAGCATCATGCTCGGCTTAGGTATTGCTCATAACGTGCACATTACCCGCCAGGGCGAGCTGCATGCCCTGCGCGAACTGCGACGCAGCAGTTTTGGGCGGAGCGGACTTGATGTGCCTTCTCGCTATACGGGTGCTCTCACCCGCTAGCATTAACCGCCGCTGATCACTAGAATTATCGCGAGAACAACCAGCAAAGAACCGATTAAGCGATAGACCAAAACTTTGGTGCCTTGCTGCCCTTCGGTGTTTGCGAACCACGATCCGGCAACCCACACCAAAATCACGCTCCATAGCCCCCGCGAGCTGTACAGCACATTGACCGCCGTCGCACTTCCTGATCCAGCGATGGACACAAACATCAAAGTTGCTTGCACACCTAGAGCCAAGGCGGCCAGAGCAACCCAGCCTCGCACCGCGATGGGGATGGTAAGAATGGGGCCATGAAACCATGGGTAAAGAAGGAAGGACAACAGTGCTGTGGAAAAGAACGCTAAGAGAGCAACCGGTCCAGCTGGCAGCTCAGCCGTCCATTCTTGAATTAAGCGGTCGGTTAACGCAAACCACGAGGCCGAGATGATTCCCCACACCACCGCGTGTCGCCCTGAACCTCGAAGATGGATCTTGCCCCGAACTCCACTAATCAAGAACGTAGCCGCAGCAGCCAGTCCTGCGGCGAACCACCAATGTGCGGGAATTGGCTCAGCGAAAAACACCAACCCGATCACAGCTACTAGAATGACCTTGAGCCCCAGCACTGGGGTGGCCACCGAAACCTCTCCTCGCCCTAAGGCGACGAAGGTAAAAACTTGACCCAAGAAAAACGTAGTACCGATCAGCGCAGCTTTGACAATGAGCTCCAGGGACCAAAAAAAGTCTGTGTCGACGCCCCATTGACAGTAGGTGAGCGAACAAAAAGCCATGACCCAGTTGCAATAAAAAGTCATGCGAAAAGCGCCCACGCCGGCGTTGATGCATCGCTTGACCAAAAGCGCCGCAATGGCGTAGCCGAAAGCGGCCGCAAGAGAGGTAATTATAAAAGGCAAAGCCATGGTGTAGAAAGATGGTCACCAGCTTCCCGAGAACCACAACAACAAAAGAAGAATGCACAATGCCTGGTCAATACATATGCATCGAAGCCGTGGATGGATGCTGAAGAGGATCGGTCTTCAACACAGCACCATACCTATCCATCTTATAATGAGCGACTTACAAAAACGCCCACCACAAAAGATTTTCTAGAATTTTGCTAGAATTTTGCCCGTTAACCTTTAAGATTGCGATATAATATGCGATTTTATGGAAGACTTTTTCTTACCTAGCTGGGCGCGCTATGTGGGTGTGGTGATATTAAGTTTCGGGCTTTTTATGGTCCGCAACTCGCGTCTCACCCATAGTATCGGCCATAGAAATGTTGGTATCCTAGTTGCCCTTACCGGCACCGCCATTTCAAGCGCAAGCTTTGTCTCGCCAACCCATTTGGAGCCAATCAATAACACGGAGCAAGCCCTCGTTGAGGAGCTGGACATCCTGTCGCCGCTCGTGCAGTGGCACGCCAATCGCGATGCTCAGCTTGAGCTACTTCGCGCGGATATCCGGGATTTGCATGCGTTGGTGACTGAGAAATCACAACAACTCCATGCTGACTACGCTACAGTGACCGAACTTTATGAAGCAGCCTCCGCTTCCCCGGAGCGAAATGATGCCTACAGACTCGCTCACGCATCATACACTGCAGCTTACCAGGAAGTGGAAAGCATGAGGCAGCAACTGACCAGCAAGAGCGAGCAGTATCAGAACCTAGCCGCGTTGGAGGCTCCCCCAGAATACACTGGCATAACAGAAGGCGGGCGACTCGTTCCGTCTGAGCAAGTCGCAACCGTCTCCAGAGGACCGCGGGTTATTATGTACTCAACCACGTGGTGTGGGGCATGCAAGACAGCAAAAAGACAACTTCTTCACGCCAATATCTCCTTCGAGGAGCGGCTTGTCGACAAGTCGCAATCGGCTAGACAAGAATATGAAGGCCTCGGGGGCCGCGCCGTGCCCCTGATTGCGGTGGATGGCAAAAAAGTATCCGAAGGCCT
>DAIRSW010000031.1:0-22064 GCA_036804205.1 Verrucomicrobiia bacterium
TCCATACTAAGCATCCAAACCACAGCCCCAAGTTCCGGTCAACAAGCTTGAGTCCTAGACAAAAAAGCAAAGTGCAAAAAACCTGACCGGACCAAATCAGTCAATCTATCACTTACGATGCCGAAGGCCGAGTCATCACCTACAAACCCCGCGGCAACGATGCGGTGATCAACCTGGAATACGACGCCGTCGGTAGTCAATGCATTGCCGCCAGCCCCGTGTCTTCAGGGCAGTGACTTGAGAAGTTGGCTGAGGTGTTCGGCGGGTTTTACCTTTTTTAAAATCGCGTGTAAGTTGCCAGCCGGGTCAATGACGAAGGTGCTGCGCTCGACGCCCATGTATTTTTTGCCATACATCGATTTTTCCACCCACACCCCGTAGAGCTGGACAACTTCCTTTTCTGTGTCGCTGAACAGCGGAAAGGGAAGCTGGTATTTATCAATGAACTTTTGATGGCTGTCTAAAGAATCAACGCTGACGCCGAATACAAGCGCACCCTCAGGGAGTGCAGTCCATCCATCGCGCAGAGCGCAGGCTTGGGTGGTGCAACCCGGCGTGTCGTCCTTCGGATAAAAATAAAGCACCACGGTTTGGCCACGGACCTGCGATAAGCGTAGTGTTTCTCCGGGTTGGTAGCCTTCGCCAATGACTGGCAGAGTGAAGTCTGGAGCGGGTTTTCCGATAGTAAGAGATGCCATGACTTTTTCTACGAAAGAGCAGGGACTAAAGGTTGTGCTTCCCAATCATATCCTTGCACCCCGGTGATTTCGACATCGATAAATTGCCCAACCTGGCGCCCGGATAGGGCTTGAGGAAACAGGACCCGACAATCAACTTCCGGCGCATCCCACTCGGAACGTCCGTGCGTGGGGCTTTCCACCAGCACTCGCCGCGTTGTTCCGACTCCTTCCTGGGCTATTTGTTCTGCTAGCCGAGCTTGCAGGGTCATAGCTCGCCGATGCCGCGCTTTTTTTGTGGCGGTGTGCACTTGGTCGTTCATTTTGCTAGCTCGCGATCCTTCCTCCTGTGAGTAGTTGAAAACGCCGAGCCTTTCAAAGCGCTGCGTTTCGATGAATTCTAGCAGGGCCTGAAAATGCTCCTCGGTTTCGCCCGGAAATCCCACGATAAAAGTAGTCCGGATACCGACTCCCGGGATGTGGTGGCGAATTCCCGCCAACACGTCCTCGATATGTTCGCGGGAGGTTTCCCGCTGCATGGTGCGGAGCATTTCTGGGTGAATGTGTTGTAAAGGAATGTCGATGTAGGGTGCAACATTGCGGCTTTGACCCAGGGTGCGCATCAGTTCCTCGCTCCAATGCGCCGGGTGGGTGTAGAGTAAGCGAACCCAGAATTCTCCTTCGATGTTGTCCAGTTCTTCGATGAGTTGAATAAGCGATGGACCGGGTTTTGCACCGACCCGAGCGCGGGGACCGGCTCCACCTTCCCACCAATCCATGCCGTAGTAGGTAGTGTCTTGACTGATTAAGATCAGCTCTTTGACTCCGTCCGCGACCAGAGCCCGGGCTTCTTTGACCACTGAGGTGAGTTCCCGACTCCGATGGCGACCCCGCATTTGGGGGATTACACAAAAAGTGCAGGGATGATTGCAGCCCTCCGCAATTTTTACATAAGCCGAGTGGGCCGGCGTCAGGCGAAAGCGCGGGGTGTCATAGTCAGGGATGTAACGCGGTTTGCGACTTACCCAAGAGAGTGGCGAAGCGGGCTCCTGCTGAAGGAGTTCCTCCAAAATTTCCCCGGCCTGAGCGACCTGATCCAGCCCCATGAAGGCGTCAACTTCTGGCATGGAAGCCTTCAGTTCTTCAGAATAACGTTGAGCCATACAGCCGCTCATCACGATTTTTTGTCCGGGTTTTCCACCCTGCGCTCTTTCTTGAATGGCACTCAAAACTGCCTCGATCGACTCTTCTTTGGCCGCGTCGATAAAGGCGCAGGTGTTTACGATCAGCACATCGGCCTCCTGCGGGTCGTTCGTGACCCGCATGCCTTTGTTGAGAATGCTGCCGAGCATGACTTCGCCGTCGACCAGGTTTTTTGCGCAGCCAAGGCTGATGAGCCCCACTGCGGGTGTGGAAAGATTTTTCATATTTCGAGAGCTTGATTCTATACCATAAAACTCTAAGTATGAAAGCCCATCCCTTGTGAGAGTCCCCAGCCAAGTTATTATTTTTAATCCAGCAGCCCGAGGGGAAAAAGCTGGGGGCTTGGAAGCTGAGCTGAAAGCCCTGACTCGTTCCGCAGAGTTATGGCGCACCGAAGAGGCAGGTGACGCGGAGCGTTTCGCTCGGCGAGCGGTCGAAAAGGGCGTTGAGATGGTCATCGCAGCTGGGGGAGATGGCACTATCAACGAGGTGGTGCGTGGCCTGGCCTCGGTCCCTGAGGCAGAAGTCACCCTGGGATTGCTTCCCACCGGAACCATGAATGTCTTCGCCTATGAGCTTGGGTTGCCGACGTCCAACCTAAAGAAGTGCTGGGAAGTTATTCAACGCGGTCATACCCGGCGGATTGACTTGCCGCGGGCCAATGGTCATCCTTTCGTGCAGATGGCCGGAGTCGGGTTCGATGCACAAATCGTTGAGAACACCAAATGGGAAGACCGGAAAAATTTTGGGCCGCTCAGTTATCTATTTTCTGCGGCTCAGGTTGCTGGCGAGACAGCTCCGGCCTTAACAATTATTCGGAAAAATGAGCCGCTTATGGACGGTTCTTTTGTCCTGGTCGGCAATGGCCGATACTACGGCGGCCCTTTTGTTTTGTTTAAGGAAGCCAACATGCAAGATGGTCTGCTTGATGTCTTGGTGTTTCAAAACCTGGGCATTATTGATCTACTGCGATACGTGCAAGGCATTATTTTCGGAACTTTGCATCCGGGAATGGACGACGTAAAATATTTTCAAACCGCGAGCTTGGAAGTGTATTCTACCCCAATCGTTCCGGTGGAGGTGGATGGGGAAGTGATCGATGAAACGCCGGTGCGATTGACGGTGCAACCGGCTGGGCTGCTGGTCTGTGCCCCTCCAGAGAAGGTCTCACGCAACAAAAGCACTTCGCATGCGAAATGATCGGTGCAATCGAGCTAGGTTGCAGTGAGAACCTCGGGGGCTCGGATGGGAGCCGGTTGGCAAATGCGGTGGATGAGTTCGTCCCAAGCTTCTTGTCCACGCAGGATTTCAATTTCCATTCGTAGATAAAAGAACTCGACGCCCTCGTTTTCGACGCGAGGTAAACGGACCGCGTCTTTCTCAGTGGTTACGATCATATCCACACCTCGACGGAGGCAGCGGTTAAGGAAATTTTGGATGTCCCGCTCGCGGTAGCGGTGATGGTCCTCAAAACGCTTGATGGCAACCACTTGGGCTCCGAGCTCGCGTAGTGCGTCCTCAAAGCTTTCCGGTCGGGCAATGCCACTCAGGGCTCCGACCCGGCGACCCTGTAGAGCCGACACCGAAATAACTTGGTCGGACCAAAGTCCGTGCAAGGCGACCATCCGGTGCGAAGCCTCAATAATTGGTGCGACCGGGTTGAGAGAGCGTAAACGTTTTTTAAGGTCAACCTCCTCCTGCTCACCGCACTTGGTGAGGATGATGTAGCTAGCGCGTCGCAGATGTTCCGGTGGCTCCCGGAGTGTGCCGCGAGGTAGCATGTATTCATTTCCGAAAGGCGCGTTGCGGTCGATGAGAACAATATCGATCCGATGAGGCAAGTGCAGGTGCTGCAATCCATCATCAAGTAGAAGGGTGTCACTCTCTAAGTGTTGCAAGGCAAAGAGCCCACTTTTAACCCGGCTGCGATCGACGAGAACGGCGACCCCACGTAGATTTTTGGCGAGCATGTAAGGCTCGTCACCGGCCAGCCGGGAATCGAGAAAAATCGAGGTTCCATCGGTGACCAAGCGAGGCGGGTTTTTTCCGTGCTTGCCCGCGAAGCGTCGGAGCACGGGTGCTTGTTTGCTTTTATAACCACGACTCAGGATGGCCACGTGCCGGCCACCGGCGGTGAGTTCGCGCGCCAGCTTTTCGACCACCGGCGTTTTTCCTGTTCCACCGACGGTCAGGTTTCCCACGCTGATGACGAGAGCCCCGAGGGGATGTTCTTTGAGGACTCTTTTGCGATAAAGCCAAAGGCGCAAGCGGACCACCCCGCGGTAAAGATGTGAGAATTGATAAAAGACAAATCGAGTGCCACGAGCCAGCGCATCCTGGCGCTGATCAAGAATGACCTCGACGATGAATTGTTCGAGACCTTCAAAGATTCGTCTCATGCGGAAATCTGAAGGCCCTGATTGGCGACTTGAGTGACCAGCACTTGTGCGTCCGGGCAGTGGGACTGCATCGCATCGGCTACCGCCTGGGGGTCGTGTTGGGTTATTGCAGCGAGGGTGGAACCCGATCCGCTTATGTAGGCATCCAAGGCTCCCGCTTCTTGGGCGGCATGGCGTACTGTATCAAAAAATGGGATCAACTTGGCGCGGTAGGGCTGGTGTATTCGATCTTCAAAAGCTCCGCGCAGGTGTGAATAATTGCCTGAAGCCAACGCTGCGGCGATCCAAGCAGCATGGGCAGCGCTGGTGACGGCATCGTTGAGGCTGAGTGTTTGGGGTAGCACGGTTCTGGCGTGTTCGGTGGCCACCTCGAAATCTGGAATGAGCAGGACGATGTGAAGCTCCGCGGCGATGTCGTAGCGTTGCACCCGGGTGCCTTGAGCCAGGGTGAATCCACCAAAGACCGCTGGAGCGGCGTTATCCGGGTGACCCTCCAGTTGGGAGCAATGTTCAAAGAGCACTTGTTCCGACCAGCCGGTCTGAAGAAGTGCGTTGAGACCGGCGAGGACTCCGAGGCGCACGGTGACGCTGCTGCCGAGTCCGCGGGAAGAGGGGACCTCCCCGCGAATCGTCCAAGAAAATGGACGGGGCGATTGGCCGGTCGCATGAAAGAAGTGCTCGGCTGTCGCTTGAATCATGTCCGGAACCGGTTGCCCGGGCTCCTCCAGGGTGAGGTGGGTGGTGTTGCTCAGGTTGAGGGCCAAACCCATGCAATCAAACCCAGGGCCAAGATTCGCGCTGGTCGCCGGGACAGTGATTTGCATGGGTTTTAATTTATTTTTGGCAAAGCCTAAGGCTAGTCACCAAAAGAAACATCCACTGCACGCGCCGTTTGTACGAGTTGACTATCCGGTGGCACAGTTTTGAGTCTGTTGACGGCCTCCGCGATGCTCACCTCTTCGATGAGGTAGTTGTGGTAGGCGACCATCCGTCCGAACTTTTGTTCGCTGATGAGCTCCACCGCTTTGACTCCAAAGCGCATTCCAAGGATCCGGTCGAGGGTGGTAGGTTGACCGCCTCGCTGAAGATGTCCTAGCACACAGGTGCGGGTTTCTTTGCCCGTGCGGGCGGCAATTTCACGAGCCACGGAGTCGCCCACTCCACCGAGTCGGTATTCGCCGCTCTCGGTTTTACGCATAAATTTCTGACCCTGCTGGCCTTTGGCACCCTCGGCGACGACCACCATGGTGCAAAAAGCTCCGTCGGCATCGCGTTTGCGTATGACTTCGGCCACCTTATCGAAACTGTAAGGTATTTCCGGAATCAAGATCACGTCCGCTCCCCCCGCTAAACCGCCGTAGAGCGCGATCCAGCCAGCATGCCGTCCCATGACTTCAACGACCATCACGCGCTTGTGGCTTGTGCCTGTGGTGTGAAGCCGGTCGAGCGCGTCGGTCACAAAAGCAACGGCCGAGTCAAAACCAAAGGTCATGGCGGTGGCATCCAGATCGTTATCGATCGTTTTGGGCACTCCGACCACTGGGAATTCTGCCTCATAGAGTTGCAGTGCGGTGGATAAGGAGCCGTCCCCACCTATGACCACGAGTCCGGAGATATTCATTTCCTCAAGAGTCAAACGCGCTTTGCCGACCACTTCGGAAGGCACCATGGCGCGGTCGCCCGCACCCACCTTGGCAACAAAGTGGCCTTTATTGGTTGTACCCAAAATGGTGCCACCCTGTTGCATGATGCCGGCGGTGTTTTTGACATCAAGAACCATGTGTTCACGTGGCGGAAGTAGGCCTTCGAATCCGTCCTTGAAGCCGATCACCTCCCATCCGAGTTTGTCGGCGGCTTTCACCGCTCCGCTAATTACTGCATTGAGTCCGGGGCAATCGCCGCCGCTGGTAAGTATTCCGATTCGTTTTTTCATAATTCCCTGGGCGCGGCCTAAACACCATGACCCAAAAGCTTTTCTCTGATCCTGGGGTGATGGTCAAGTTTATCCGCCAGGAAAGTGGGAGTTTTTTTAATGCGCGTTTGCACCCAGCCCGCTTTCTGCTCAATTGGGCTTCACAAAATACTTACAATTCCCATCTTCATGATCGTTCTCGATATTCTCCGCGTGCTAGGGCTGTTGCTTTTGGTGCTCATCTTGTTCAACATTCTCATTGTGGTCCACGAGTTGGGCCATTTCTTGGCGGCTCGTTGGCGTGGTTTGGTGGTGGAAAGGTTCGCCATCTGGTTCGGAAAACCGATTTGGAAGACTACTTGGAACGGCGTTGAGTATCGCTTGGGCAGCATTCCAGCGGGCGGCTATGTGGCTTTACCCCAACTCGCCTCCATGGAAGCGGTGGAAGGCAAGAACGCTGCCGAAAATTTGCCACCCGCCAAGCCTCTCGATAAAATCATCGTTGCGGTGGCCGGGCCGTTGTTTAGTTTTTTATTGGCGATCGTGTTTGCGGTGATCGTTATGGCGGTGGGCCGTCCGGTCGCAGAGAGCGAAGCAACTCAGACGATTGGTTATGTGCTTCCAGATAGCCCCGCCGCCGCAGCAGGGTTGCAGGCGGGCGACAAGATCATCGCGATTGATGGCAACGAGATTTTGCGCTGGCATGGGATGGTCGACAGCGTGATTTGGGGCGTGGTCAGTAGCCAAGGGCAAACCATTCGCTTCGACATCGAGCGCAATGGGCAGCCACTAGTTATTGAAGCTACCCCTGAATTGGCCGAGCGCGAAGGCGTCGGGCGGGCTAGCTTACGTCAGGTCGGGATTGCGGCCAAAGAAACGCCTCTGATCGCACAGTTGACCGAGGATAGCTTAGCTGAGAAAGCCGGTCTGCAAGTCGGCGATGTGATCCTGGAAGGAGACGGCCAAGCGCTTTATACGCGCGGACAGGCCAATGATATGTTGATCGGCGACCCTGAAACCAGCGTGGATTTTTTGGTGTTGCGGGGAGAACAGCAATTGACCGTCACCGTGCCTCGCCAACCTTTGCGCGTGGCAAAAGTCACCAGCGATATCGGCCCGGCCGCTGAAGCGGGTATTCAAGCTGGCGACGAGCTTTTGACAGTGAATGGAGTGGTGGCTACCAGCACTGAAATGGTTTTGGAACAGATCGAAGCCACCGGCGACAGTGGCTTACCTGTCGTGATACGTCGCGATGGGGAGCAATTAACTCTTGAGGTTGCGCCGCGTGAAAACAAAGAGGGCAACGTGCGGATCGGTCTTTTATGGGATCAGAACACGGGCGTCGGTTGGATGGTGGGCGGCCCGGTGGAACTGGTTCGTTTAAGCCCGTACGAGCAGATTGTCACGAGTGTGCGAGGCATGGCCAACACGTTGGGAGCGCTTTTTACTCCAGGCTCGAGCATTAAAGCGGAGCATTTGAGCGGCCCTGTGGGGATTATCAATAGCTACTTGGTCATGTTGATGAGTGAAAATGGCTGGCGCTATGCACTCTGGTTTAGTGTTTTCTTGAATGTGAACCTTGCCATTTTAAACATGCTGCCTATTCCGGTTCTCGACGGTGGCCACATCGTGCTTTCTCTCTATGAGATGATTCGGCGTAAACCCCTGAACGTCCGCCTGGTAGAGTTTATGCAGACCGCATGTGCGCTTCTGCTGATGGGCTACATGCTTTACGTGACCTTTTATGATGTGGTCGATATCCCGCGATGGTTTGGCTGGGATATGGGTCCGGGAGCAGCAGGCGAATTCGCTCCTCGCGAGGAGTGAGCGCTGAGTTGAGCTTCTGATTACTCGATCTCGAGCCCAACCGGGCAGTGGTCTGAGCCTAGAACCTCTGGCAAAATCCAGGCTCGGCGTAGTCTGGGCACCAGGCTTTGACTCGCCAACCAATAATCGATGCGCCAACCCACGTTTCGCTGGCGTGCTCCGGCTCGGTAGCTCCACCAGGTGTAATGGCCGGGGTCTTTGCAGAAATGGCGAAAAGTGTCCACCCAACCCTCCTCCAGAAGTTTGCTGATGCCCTGTCGTTCTTCCTCGGTGAAGCCGGGTTTACCGATGTTTGGTTTGGGGCGAGCCAGATCGATCTCTTGGTGTGCCACGTTGAGGTCGCCGCAGATGAGCACCGGTTTGGTTTCGCCCAACTTGAGGACGAACTTACGAAATTGAGGGTCCCACTCCTGATGGCGGTAGCCAAGGCGGGCCAAGGTGTCTTGGACGTTCGGTGTGTAAACATTCACTACAAAAAAGTCTTGGAGTTCGAGAGTTAGCACCCGGCCCTCTGAGTCGGCAAGAAAGTCGCCCGGCCCGATTTGGTGGCTGAGCACCGGAGCACGAGTGATGATGGCGGTGCCCGAGTAACCGGGTTTGACTGCTGGGTTCCAAAAGACTTGATACTGGGGTGGTAGCCCAAGGGTTACTTGGTCCGGTCGGGCTTTGATTTCTTGCAGACAAAAAATGTCAGGCTGCTGCCGCTGAAAGAACTCCATAAAACCTTTTTGCTGAATGGCGCGAATACCATTCACATTCCAGGAGATAAGAATCATGGTTTCGGAGATCTCTTTTGCCCGGTTTTCTGAGCTTTCGCTTTGGGAGAAAAGAGGCCGTATTTAAGGATGCAGTAAATTGCTCGAACCCCATCTTTCCATCCGATTTTTTTTCCCTCCGCATAGGTTCGTCCGCTGTAAGAAACGCCCACTTCATAAATGCGAAGTTTTAATTTGGCGACCTTTGCGGTGATCTCGGGCTCAAAGCCGAATCGGTTTTCCAGGAGTTCAATGGATTGGAGAATTTCCCGTTTAAACACTTTATAACATGTCTCCATGTCGGTCAGATTCAGATCGGTGGTCATGTTGGAAAGCAGGGTGAGGAAGCGGTTTCCTAAGGAATGCCAAAAATACAGCACCCGATGCGCCCGCGAACCGATGAAGCGCGAGCCGAAGACTACGTCGGCTTTTCCGGCGAGGATAGGCTCGAGAAGGAGTGGGTATTCGGCCGGATCATATTCCAAATCCGCATCCTGAACAACCACCAGGGGTGCGGTGGCCTGCTGAAACCCTGTGCGGAGGGCAGCGCCTTTGCCTTGGTTAACCGGGTGTCGAACCGGTTTTACTCGGGGATCTTTTTCGGCAAGTTTTTGGATGACCGACCACGAATCATCTTTGGAACAGTCGTCGACAATGACCAGCTCGGCGACTTGCTCTTGTTGAAGCACGAGTTCGGTAATGGTGGATAACGAATTTTCTTCGTTGTAAACAGGCATCACCACGCTGAGGCATCGGGTTGGCAAAGACAAGGGGCGCACTTGAAAGCTCATAAAAAACCAGAGCCAAGCCTGGTTTCCGTGGCGACGCAAGCGCCTGCGCTTTGCGGAGCCAATTTTGTCGATATTCCTGTGCGACCAATGTCCCGTTCGTCGACGTTGTTTGGGTTGTGAACCTCTCTATTTTTGACGCCAGCCTCGAAGCGGAAAATCGTTGCTGGGTGTGCGGACGTGATCGGCCAAAATCCGCGGAGCGCAACAGCACGTGTAGTCGGCGATGCTCGAGCATGAGTTCTCTCGCTCGAAAAATCAGAGGTGAAGAATCGTTTTGGGTCGATCAGTTGCTTCAACAGACGCGTCTGCTTAGCAAAGGCACCAGTGCCTGTCCCGGAGCCTTAGCTCAGACCATTTTACCAAAGCATGCCCAGCCCCTGAACGTGCTCCGGCCTTTGCTTTTCATGCTGGCTGAGCACGGCAAGATTCGGCTCACACAAAAAGGTCAGGTGCTTGGTTGGAGACATATCCGGGGACCGTTTCGTGTCTCGCAACGCGGATAGGCCCTCCGCCATTTGTGCTTGCAAACCTCGTTTTGTGGCGGCCTACCTGAGTTCGATTCAAAAAAAAACAGCAGCACCATGATTTTTTTCGAACGAAAGCGGCAGACTGGGGTCAAAATCATCAGAAAAACTCGTATTGTCTTATGGAAATTCTACAAACCTTAGGTCTCGCTCTTGGATTAGCCACCATGGCTGGCGTTAATCTGTACCTGACCGTTCTTGTTGCTGGCCTGGCGATTCGTTTTGGTTGGGTGGCATTGTCTTCGGAATATGAAGCACTAGCAATCCTGCAAGACCCGGCGATTCTTACAGTGGCAGGGATTTTGTTTCTCGTGGAATTTTTCACTGACAAAGTACCGTGGGTCGACACACTCTGGGATGGAATTCACACCATCATCCGTCCGGTCGGCGGGGCTTTGTTGGCTATCCAGGTGCTCGGCACTGCCAACCCCGTGTTTGATGTGATTTTGGCATTGCTCGCCGGTAGCGTGACTCTTACCGCGCACACTGTGAAAGCCGGAACCCGTATGGTGGTGAATGCATCTCCAGAGCCATTTAGTAACATCGCTGTTTCTGTAACGGAAGACGTGGGCGTGGTGGGTGGCGTCATTATTGCTCTTACCAACCCAATGCTCATGTTGGGCATTATCTTAGTGGGTGGAGCCATTGCGCTTTACCTGATGCCAAAGGTCTTCCGGGTGGTGCGAGTCAAAGCCAGTCTCGTTTACCACAAAATCAACGCTCGCTCACGGGAAGAGGAAGAATTGCGGAGTTTGCCAAGAAAACTACCACCAGACCTGGATATTCTGTTTGCCAGCAGCGTTCCGTCCGGCACTCGCATTCGTTGGGCGATCCCTTCCATTACCCGGCGTGTGCCAGGTGTGAGGAGTAACTTGTTTGGCTACTTGGTGATGACAGAGGACGCACCTCACGTTCTGCACTTTGTGAGCGCAGCGCTTCCGCAGGGTGTGCATGCCTTGGACACACATGGCCTGAAGGCTTGTCATGAGGAAAAATTCTTGGGTGATTATCTGACTCTCTACAGTTTAGAAAACGGAAATAGATCACAATTTCTGTTTAACCGCACGCAAGCCCCCTTTGCAGCATTGGCGGCAGCCGACCTGGAGTCAAGGCTTGGCGGAATCCCGCAAGCAGAGCTTGAAGAAGAGGAAGCGCACGTTTCTTAAAAAATTTTATTTGTTAGGTTAAGGCAAAATGCCCGGCGTCTCCAAAGCGAAATTGGAGGCACCGGGCATTTGTTTTTCATTTGTGCTCGTGGAAAGGCCGTGCAAACGGAACTAAATATGCTCTTGCTTGCCGGTTGTCCCTGATTGATGGTGGCACTTCTCAAATCAACCGAGTCGATTGCTTAAAATTGTAATATGTCGAAAAACCCATCCGTCGCCGTAGGATTTGATATCGGCGCTCATGCTCTCAAGGCGGTTCACATGGCCCGACGCGGCAATAAAATGGCCTTGCTCAATTATGGCACACGGGTGGTCAGTCAACCAATCACCAATGCGGATCAGCTGAACCTGCATGTAAAACAGCTGCTTAAAGATGTGGATGGTCTGGGCAAGCCGTGTGGAGTGGCCCTTTCTGGCACCGATCACATTTTTCGCATCATTGAGCAGCCGGATACGCCGCCTAAGCTACTGCGTGATGGTCTGACCCTAAATGGAGCACGCTTGCTTAACCAAGATTGTTCGCAGTTTATCTTGGATTGCGACCGAACGTCTCGACAATCTGCGGTGCAGCCGGCTCCTGCCGCAGGTGCAAACGCCGCTCCCCCAATGGTTAACTACCTTGTGGTCGGAGTTCCTCGAACCCAAGTGGAAATGGTGGTGGAAGCTTTTAGCAAGAACAAATCAACCGCGGAAATTTTGCAGACCGCCCCCATTGCCCTCTACAACGCTTTTGAGTATGCCTACTCCGATGTGGCACTGAACGAGGCTTTTGCTCTGCTGGATATCGGGCATCGCGAGTCCACGGTGATTATTGGCTGTCGAGGAGAAATTTTCCTAGTCCGGTCTGTGGATTTTGGAGGCAAATCTTTGACCGATGCCTTGGCCGGGGAAGGTGCGGTCGATCGCTATACAGCGATCACTCTGTTGCAACAAGGCGATATTGGTGTGGTAAGCGTCCTCACCTCGTCGATGTCGGGCTTGTTCCGCGATTTGTCGACTTCGATTGGCTTTTTTGAAGATCGCCGCAGCGAATCGATCAAAAGAGTCTATGTATCGGGCGGTCCGACCGGCTCCGACGTGGTTCTGCAAGTCCTCAGCAATGGGATAGAACTGACTTGTGAAATCTGGGATCCTTTTGCAAAATGTCACTTGTCTCTCGACAAACAACGACAATCTACCTATGAAACAGATCTTGTTTTGCTACCTCAAGCCATGGGAGCCGCTGCGGCGCTTTTGGGCTTTTACAGCAAAAAGTAATATCTTTGCCATATGGGTCTGACAATCGATCTCCTCCACGAAGAAAAGGAAGCCGCTCTGGCGCGCGAACGCGACCCAGTCAAGCTGACCTTGCTGGGAGTCATCGTAATTATGGGTCTCATGCTTTTGTATTATCTGCATGTCAATGGTCAGGCAGGATCCTTATCGGCGGCAGCCCGCAGTCTGACCACAGAAAGAACCAGACTTGAGCCTGAAGCCAAGGCGGCGGAGGAAGCCTCTAAGCAGCTGGAGACAGAATTGGCTGGGCTGAAACTCCTGACAGAAACCATTGAGGACCGTTTCTTTTGGGCTCCGGTTTTAGAGACGGTCATTAAGAGTGTTTTACCTGAGTATCCAACCCAGTTTACAAGATTCACTGGCACCAGCGCTGCGAACGGGTCCTTTGAACTAAGCCTGGAGGGCCTAACTATCACTTTGCAAACCGAGTCTCCTCGGATCGGTGCGGACAAGTTCCGTGCGAACCTCGAGCAAAATTTGAGTGATCGGTATGGAGAAGTCGATGTGAGATTTTCGCTCAACGACGCGCAAGCCCAAGAAATCCAAGGCCAATCCTACGCTGCGGTAGGATTCTCCATTCAAGCGACCATCACTCCAGCCCCAGAAACGCCCTAAGCCCATGAACCTCTCAGCTGAACAACAAAAAAACATTATGCTTTGTGGGCTGGGATTGCTGATTGGCGTGATCGTCTTTTGGCAGTTTTTAATCGGACCAGCTCAGGCAACGATCACCCAGTCGGAGAGAGACCAAACCAGACTTAAAGGGGATATTGACAAGTTTCAGAGTCAACTCCGGAGAAATCAAAACCTTCAGAACGAAGCCAATAAAATTCGGGAGCGCTACAAGGAACTCTTCGATGCGCTGCCGCAAGGCGAACCGGTAGCTTGGTTTCCACCCAGGATTGAAGGCTTCTTCCTTCGGCAAGGTTTGCAAACCATTGCCAGACCCGCCGTAGCAGCAGGAGGAGGGCGCGGTGCTGCCACCGATGAGTTCGGCTCCTCTTTTCGTGCACTGCGGTGGGACGTAGACTTTGTCAAAGCAAGTTACATGCGCCTTGGCATGGCGGTTGCTTCGTTAGAGAATGTGGATCCGCTTGTGAGTGTCAAAGGCGTCACCGTCGAGTTTAATCCTGAGGATCCAGAACATCAAAGAATCACATTAACCTTGCAATCCCTGGTGCGACGATAAGTTGGATCGGCTAAAGGTTTCTGCGCAACTTCATTCTATGCTCTCTCAGCCACCAACATCCTTCCTAGTCAAGCGCCATCTGAGCTTGACTCACTTTCTGGTTTTCGCTTGCATACTTTCAGTGGCGCTGGTGCCGGCCCATTCGCAAGAAGCCGAAGTGCAAACCGAGGAAGCTCCGGAACGAGTTTCAGCCTTCTCCGCTGGTGGCATTGAGAGAAATCCGTTTTGGCCAATTGGGTGGGCACCCGGCCAGACCCCTGCCGAGCCAACCAAACCAAAGATTCTGGTCACCCAAGAGCAATTCACCATTACCTCAATTTTGTTAGGGCCACCCAACTACGCGGTGATTAACGGACGCGACTATGGAGAAGAGGACCTGGTGCCCTTGTCCACAGCGCAAGGCGAGATCACTGTAAGGATCAGAGCGATTCGAGATGGCTTCGTGCTGGTTGATTACGAAGGCGAGGCCATTAATATTCCCTTCCGGCGGTAGCGGCAGCGAGCTTTTTCAAGGACAACGTCCATCGTGCCTCAGTGCCAAATCCGGCCGATGCACCTTGCCTTCCTCGCTCGAAACATTGTCTCAAACAGACAGATGCACGCGCTCAAAAGGGTGCTAGTTTCTTGATCATGTTTCGATCACTGGAATGCAAAATTTTGGCTCTCGGCCTTGGCCTAGCCGCGTCCACAACCCCATCCTTAGGGCAGGAACAGACTTTGGACACCTCGCGAGTCACCGTGTTGTGTTATCATCGATTTGAAGATCCACCCCGAGATCCTCTAGCCATAAGCACCGCCGAGTTTCGGCAACAGCTGCAAGCCATCAAGGACGCCGGCCTCCCGGTCATATCCGTTGAAGATTTTCTTGCTTGGCGTCGGGGAGAAAAGCAACTGGCGCCTGAGTCGGTTCTTATCACCATTGATGACGGATTTAACTGTGGTTACAAGCTGGCCTGGCCCATTCTGAAGGAATTTGATTATCCCTTTATCATGTACGTCTACACCAACTATATCTCGGCTGGGGGCCGGTCGGTTACCTGGGAAATGTTGCAGGAAATGCAAAAGGCCGGTGTCGCCGTGCACAGTCATTCGGTTTCGCATCCTAACCTGGCTTCCCGACGCGGCCGCTCGGAGGATGACTATCGCGCTTGGCTAGAGAACGAACTCATTGAGTCCAAGAGAATTATCGAAGAAAAAATGGGCCAAACGAGCACCACCTTCTCGTATCCGTACGGCGCTCATAACAGCCTTGTTCGAGAGATAGCAGTAGAAGCGGGCTACGAAGCGATGTTCACAGTCGCAGGCCAGAAATTGGCCAAAGGATCTCCTGCTGATCAATTGGGGCGCTACGTCATTGAGTCCGGGAAACCACAACTTTTCCGCTTAGCGATCAACTTTGGAGGCCCTTCAGACGCAGCTAGCATGGCGGCGCAAGATTTTAACACCCATCCCTCAAACGGAGCAATCATCACCGATCCACTGCCTACCATTCAGGCCGATCTCAGTCGCCTCGCGGATCTGGATCCTTTATCGGTGAGTTTAGCCCTGAGTGGTTACGGTCAGGTTCCGGCTGTGCTAGACCCAGAGACCCGACTTTTGACCTACACCATGCACGAGCGCTTACGCGGCCACACCATTACTGCATCGGTGACAGCAAAAGCTGGGGGACAGAATGTCGCCGTCACCTGGACTTTCGTTCACGATCCCCTGCCGGCGCTGGAAGGACTCATTGCTGAGGCTACGCCACCGGATCAAGTCTCCCTCGCGCCGGTTCAACCGGAAGAATAACCTTTTTATGTTTCAAGATCTCTCTCAACGCTTTCAAGCGGTTGTCAAAAATGTGCGCGGGCACGGTAAACTCACCGAGGCCAACGTCAACGATGCTGTGCGGCAAATCCGGATGGCGCTCTTAGATGCTGACGTCCCCTTAAGTGTGGTCAAAAGCTTTACGGCGCGAGTCAAAGAAAAGGCACTTGGTGAGGATGTGCTGCGCTCGGTCACACCCGGCCAACAGTTTATCAGGATCTTTCATCAAGAACTCTCCGAGCTACTTGGTGATTCGGATGGAAGTATTCGGAGTGACCACGCTGGCCACATCATGATTGTCGGCTTGAACGGTTCTGGTAAAACCACCTCCACCGGTAAATTAGCGCTTTATCTTAAAAAAATGGGTCGCACGCCGGCCATGATCGCTTGCGACATGGTGCGACCGGCAGCAATGGAGCAACTCCAGACTCTGGGCGAGCAAGTTCAGGTTCCGGTTTTTCGACCAGAACCTGGTGAAACCAATATGGTGCGCGCCGCGCGTGCTGCCAAGCCTTGGATTGAGGGGCGTGGTGCGAAACCGGTGTTGTTTGACACCGCAGGCCGTATGGAGGAGCGCGATGATCTGATGCATGATTTGGTCCAGCTGAAAGACTTTATTCGGCCTAGCGAGATCTTTCTTGTCGCCGACGCGGCAACCGGCCAAAAAGCTATTGATGTGGCAAAAACTTTTCACGATGCCCTAGGCTTAACGGGTATCATCCTCACTCGACTTGATGGAGATGCGCGCGGCGGAGCAGCCTGCGCCATGAGAGAAGCGACCGGGATTCCAATACGCTTTATTGGGACCGGCGAAAAGCCGGACCAGTTTGAGGTATTTCATGGCGACCGGTTGGCCGGAAGAATTCTCGGGATGGGAGACGTGGTGAGCTTAGTCGAAAAAGCTTCCGAAGAAATCGCTCTGGAAGATGCCGCAACTCTCGAACAGAAACTTCGCAGAGCCGAATTTGATTTTAACGATTTCCTGCAGCAAATGCGGATGATCAAAAAAATGGGGCCGCTCGAAAACATCATGGCCATGCTTCCCGGAGCACCGTCCACACCGGCTGGAGGGATGGATGACAAAATGCTGCGTCGGACAGAGGCAATTGTTCTTTCGATGACCGCACAGGAACGAGCAAGACCGGGCATCCTCAATGCCAAACGCCGCCTACGCATCGCGAATGGAAGTGGTTCAACTCTGACTGAGGTCAACAACCTTCTCCAGCGTTTCAATCAAATGAAAAAAATGATGAAAAACACCGGGAAAATGCGCCAGCTGATGAAAGGTGGCAAAGGTGGACGAGGCGGAGGCCAGGCTTTGGAAAGGCTGATGCGCGGGGGATGAGCAAGGGCTCTCACCCTTCTTTCTGAGGTTGCGCAACCAAACAGCTGCTGAAGGCACCGAGGTTGACTCAGTAGCGTTTGCGAAGATTGCTGGGGAGAATATTAAGTTCTCCACGATACTTGGCCACGGTTCGCCGGGCGATGTTCACGCCTTGTTTTTGAAGGATATCCACAATCTCTTGGTCACTCAGCGGGCTCATGGAATCTTCGCTCTTCACCAGATCTCCAATAGCTTCCTTCACACTGGTATTGCTCATCGTGCCGCCATCAGCCGTTTCATAGCCGGGAGTGAAAAAGTATTTTAACTCAAATACGCCATGCGGAGTGTCCAGATACTTTCCGAAAATTGCTCGGCTTACTGTGGTTTCGTGCACGCCCACTTCTAGCGCAACCTGCACCATGGTCAGGGGCCTAAGAAAGCTCGGGCCAAAATCAAAAAAGTCTCGCTGACGCTTCAAAAGTTCGTTAATGATATTGAGAATGGTCTGTTGCCGTTGGTGAATACTTTTAATTAAAAATTTTCCACCACGAATTTTATCCCGGATGTAATCGCTGACCTCCGACTTACCCTCGCCGCTAGCCATGATGTCTTTGTAAGTTTTGCTGATCCTAAGGTGAGGGATTTGCTCGTTATTCAGCATCACCACATAGTCATCGCCGACCTTTTCAACGCTGGCGTCTGGCAATACGTATGAATTGACCTGAGGGCTATAAAGCAGGCCGGGTTTAGGGTCGAGGCAGGCGATTGCCAAAGCAGCTTTTTGAACCTGATCCACCGTCGTGCCGGCGCGTCGCGCAATCTCTGGGTAGCGATGTTTCCCCAACTCTTCAAGATATTTGGAGACAATGCGATATTCTAAAGTTTGCTCCTTGCCCTCGCGTTCAAGTTGCAAGAGCAGGCATTCTTGCAAGCTGCGGGCCGCGACCCCCGGTGGATGAAAGCTCTGGAGAACCTTAAGCACCTCTTCCAAGTGCGCTTCAGGCACCCCACTATTCATCGACATCTCTGGAATATCCGATTGCAAGTAGCCGGTCTCATCAATGTTTCCAATAATAAGCTCTGCGATTTTCCTATGATTCGGCGCAAGATCCGCAGTGCTCAACTGATCCAGTAGATGCTGTTGGAGCGTTTCTTCGACCGGAATGGAATCGAAAAAATGTTGGCGTTTCTCATCGTCTTCTGGCGTTCTGGTCCCGCTCCCATTGGAATATTGGTCCCGCCAATCTTCGTCCAGCTGGGCAAGCCGCTCGAACTCTTCACGAAAATCCTCGTCACTTTCTTTGCTTTGTGGCTCTTCTTCAGGCGGCCCCTCCTCCAAGACAGGATTGCTCTCAAGCTCGGCTTGCACAAGACTGCGCAACTCCAGGGTAGGAGCCTGAAGGATTTGCAGGCTCTGCTGAAGTTGCGGAGCGAGCACCTGCTGGAGATGAAGCCCCTGAATCTGTTGTAAGCCTTGACGGGCCATGATAATCGAAAAAACTTAGAAGTATGAGGTGCCTACAATGAAGGCGAGGCTTTTGGTAGCTTCGATCCCAGGGATCTGTCCGTTCTACCTTTTGTCCAGCCGAGCACCGGCGGAAGATATCCTACGTTAGAATATCTTCTCAGCGGCTCTGCGCAAGCAGATTTTACGCCAGGAAAAGGTGAGCAAACGCTTACCAAAAAACTCTTCTGCCGCAGGAATAAACAGCCCAATGATCTCTCTTACTATGTGATATGATCCATTGTCTTTCCTGCCGTATTCTGTCATTCGTGGTTTTGCTTTGCCTTTCGGGAGTAGGCTCATCCGGGCTCAAAGCCCAAGAATCAAGCTCCGCTGGCCCGGCAAATCTCGCCGTTCTTTGGACCAGCGGCGATTCCGATGTGGCCCACCGGGTAGCTTTTCTTTACACGCTCAATGCCAAAAAGCAGAGCTGGTTTGACGAAGTAACTCTCATTGTCTGGGGTCCGTCCCAAAGGCTTCTGGCTGCCGATTCTAGCATTCAAGACTACGTCAAAGAGATGCAGGCAGCCGGAGTGGTCGTTGAAGCATGCATCAACTGCTCGGAAGCCTACGGAATTACCGAAACCATCAAAGCGCTCGGAATCGAGGTGAAGCCCATGGGCAGCCCCCTCTCCGATTACTTAAAACACCCGAACTGGGCAACAATAAGCTTTTAATTACCGCGCCCTCCTCACTCCGGCGCTCTCAGGGCGCGCCTGATCACTTGCCTCGTGTGAAATTCCGGACAAAGTTCGTAAAGGATGCGTACCCGGCATAAAAGATTTGAGTTGTGGCACACCTTCGTCACTCTGTTTGCGCTGAACCTGTGCCTCTTGCTAACCTTTTCCCCGTTTTTGGTCAATCTTGGGGTGGATTCGATCGATAGCGAAGATCACTTCCTGAGTGTGACTCGGTTGGCGCAGTTAGGTTGGCTTCTGCTTGTGTTGAGCCCCGGCCTGGCGGCCTGCTGCTACCTGGTGTTGCAACTAGGGGAACAAGCGCGTTTGCTCTTTGATCAGGTCGTCAAGAAAAACCCGGCCAGAAGCCGTGGAATTCGGAACGAATTTCGGTCCCTATGACGGAGGAGAGGGCGAACCTCCGTGTGAGCCAAAAAGACTTGGGAATCTATTCACCATGGAGAGCATGAAGGGCATGAAGAATAACATGGAAAACCCCCCTTCCAATCGCTCGACTCACGCCCGCTGCGCTCAAGACGCAAAGACACAAAGAGGAATCAGGACCAACGACAAAAAAACGACGATGTAGCGGAATTCGGAACGAATTTAGGTCCTCGCAAAACCCACGCAGGCCTAGACCCGTTAGCCCCATCGAACCCGGCCTCCCCCCTTCTCAAAAATCTGCGTCAATCTGAGAAATCTGCGGACAATCCATTCACCCCGCCCCCAGAGGGCCTGCGACGTCTCACGCCTCCGGCAGCATCCTTAGAAATGTCCGGATCACGTTCCCTGAGCTTACCTCGTCCAACTCCCCGACTTGCTTCAGAGCGGTGGTGCGGATTGGTCGTATCAAATCACAGACGGCCACATACTCGCCCCCGTGCCACCGGATTTTTTCGCGGAGCGGGGTCAGCGCCACATCCCGGCGCAGGGGACAGACTAGCTGGGTCGGCAAGGCCTGAAGGGCGCCATGCTGCATCCCGATCAGATTAGGTGTCTCCGCGTCTGAGGTTGACGAATACAGTGGCAGCCGAGTCATGCCTCATCCACCGGGTATTCTGCATTCAAAGAAAGAGTTTCTTCGCAAACCCGATTGGTGTAGGCAGCCACTGCTCCGGCATAAAAAGCCCGCTTCTCCTGGGTTGCCTCCTCAGCGCGCAACAACTCCTCCAGATATTGGGATTTGGGCGTGGACCCCCGCAGTTGATCCAGTAGGACCACCGCACCTACTGGCAGCGTAATAGTTTGACGACCTCCAGGCGACTTTTTGGCGACGTTCATGAGTGTAACCTGCGGACGACTGGGCCATTTGTCAACAAAACTGACTCACGCCCGCTGCGCTCAAGTCGCTAAGACGCAAAGAACGATAAGCAAAATTGGTCCACAGACTGCTCGGAAACCACGGAGAAAAAGAAAGACTCGTAGCGGAATTCGGAACGAATTTCGGTCCTTGAAAGACCGACGCAGGTCCAGGCCGGTTGGCACCATCGAACCCGGCCTCCCCCCTTTTCAAAAATCTGCGTCAGATCGTATTCCTCGCGAGCAAGGGGGGGAGAATCCGTTTGAGCCAAAAACGCTTGGGATAAATTCACCATGGAGAGCATGCGGGGCATGAAGAACAACAGGGAAACTGGCCATTGCGGAAGCTCAATTGGGGCAGGCGCGAACCCTTTCTGTGGAAACGATATCCTCTGCTCCTGAAAAAAAAACTTCAAAAAAACTTAAAACCGAGTCCACATATGTCCTACCCCCTGTGCTGTAGTAGAAGAAGACCAAGCACTTTGTGCCATATTCCCTATCCTGATTAGAAATTGTCCTTAACCTCCAATCATGCCAACTTTTTCACGCGCCCGCCCATCGTAATGAGCACATCAAACCACACATTTCTCGACTTCTTCGATGTCGCCACCGGCAATCAACCTTACCTATGGCAATGTCGCCTCGCTTGCGGTGACCCACCCTCGGGCGGTGAGATCGACATTCAGAATCCTGATCAAGCCACCAAAGAATGGCTTGCGGGAGGCACCCCCTCTGTCTCCCGCCTCATCGACATCCCAACTGGCTTAGGCAAAACGGCTGGGGTAGTCCTCGCCTGGCTATGGAACCGCACTTGTGAGCCTAGTGTTTCCGAATCTCAAATGCGCGGTGAAGGTATGACCTGGCCTCGCCGCCTCGTCTACTGTTTGCCAATGCGAACGCTCGTTGAGCAAACCGAAGGGGAAGCGCGTAACTGGATTTGTCGCTTGGAACAAGCGGGCCTTTTACCCTCGACCCATCAGTCGGGCAAACCTCGAGTCATCGTGCTCATGGGCGGTGAAAACCTTGAGGGAGACGAAAAAGATTGGGACCTCTACCCCGAAGACCCCGCCATTATTATAGGGACCCAGGACATGCTCCTCTCCCGCGCCCTCAACCGCGGCTATGGGATGAGCCGCTATCGCTGGCCTATGCACTTCGCCCTTTTAAACAACGACGCCCTTTGGGTCATGGACGAGGTGCAGTTGATGGGGAGCGGACTTTGGACGAGCGCACAACTGGATTGGATGCGTGAATGCCGATTCAAGCCCGAATTTCCCGTAAAGACGTGGTGGATGAGTGCCACCCTCGGAGGCGACTTTCTCGACACCAGCGACCGCCGAATTGAGGAGTTTCCTGCCCCAGACGTCTTTCGCCTCACGGAAACGGAAATCCCACATCTGGAAATTCTGAAAGCACGTCGACCAGTCGCAGAGCTAAAACTCAAAGCACCGCCGAAACAGACAGTTTCGAAAAAGACCAAATCGCCCACCGCTCCGACTGCCTTTAGTCAAATCGCAAATGATGTGCTGGAAAAACACATTGCTGGTTCCCTATCCCTTATTGTTTGCAACCGCGTTGCCATCGCTCAGGAAATCCACCGTTCGCTGACTTCCAAAAATCAGGAAACGACGGTTCGCCTCTTGACCTCTCGCTTCCGTCCGTCGGATCGCGAGGAGACACTGAAAGCTGTCACCGACTATGAAAAAGTTCGCAAGACCGGAGAAAGCCACGCGGGG
>DAIRSW010000032.1:0-21987 GCA_036804205.1 Verrucomicrobiia bacterium
AATCTGCCAAGCCACAACCCTGAGACTCACGAAAGTCCCGTGAAAAAGTCCGCCTTGCTCGGCGATGTCTCGTGTAACGGGCAAGATCATGAATGCGGAAACAGTGGCAGCTAGCTTGCTCCGCTCCACTCCTTCACGAACTCCTTGATAAAGTTCGGCAACGTTTATTACAGAAAGGTATCCCTCGGAAATATGCGTTTCCACAAGGGTAACCGCGTCTGGGTTCTAACCATACATTATGGTGTATGCCGACCGATTCAGGTGGCAAGTGCAATGATTTTGTCCTATAGCTTTCAGGACCCTTATTTTGCAAGAGCCCATGAATCTCCAAGACACCGGAGTCGAGTCCAAAACGCCCCCGTCCCAATCCCCGATCGATCAAAAGATCCGCGTGCAACTAATCAAACCCGGACGTCAACATTTGCGACTTATCCAAGTAACCCTGCATGCGCAGAGCGATTTTCACAACGAGTTGGTGCATGAAAAAGAATGGCTCCTCCATCCGGCCGAACGTAAACTTCGGCTGCGAGGAAATTTGTTTGTGTTGGAAGACACATCCAACGGTGAGGGTTGGATGTGTCTTAAGGAAGCGCCTCTACCGGATGAACGCGCCGTGCAGGCTGAGGCGGATCTGGCTTTTGTGTCGAATCCGGATGGGCATGAGCTGCATCTGCTAGCAGAGCCCGCCGAAGAAGGCAGGTATCCGTGGACTGTGCTTACCTATACAGGTGGCCGGCGTGGGTGTACTCGAGCTCTGCACGGTTTCCAGCGGTCACGACGCGCCGGACACCCGCCGGAGCTACTCACAAACACTTGGGGCGATCGGTCTCAGGATTCGCGTATCCGGCACGAATTCATGATACAAGAGATTGCCGCCGCGGCTCGGCTCAGTGCCGATGTGGTGCAGATTGACGACGGATGGCAAACCGGCATGACCAGCAATTCCGCATCGGCGAAACAAGGCGGCGGCACTTGGGGCAGCTTTGCTTCGAGCAGAGCAGATTTCTGGTCGGTGCATCCCGAACGCTTTCCAAAGGGACTAGAACCACTTGTCCATGAAGCCCAAAAGCACGGCGTGGCGCTGGGCCTTTGGTTTGCGCCGGACTCGACCAATGACTACGCGCTTTTCGAGCAGGACGCGCAGGTCATTCTCGATCTCTTCCATTCGCTGGGTGTGCGTCATTTTAAAATTGACGGTGTGCGCACGGTTAGCGCTTTGGGAGAAGCCCGACTGCAAAAATTTTTCGAACTGGTCGCAGAGGGCTCCAAGCGACAGGTGATTTTTGATCTGGATATCACGGCTGGGTTGCGACCGGGTTACTTTGGGTTTATGTCGGTCGAGCGTTTGTTTGTTGAAAACCGTTACACCGATTGGCACGGCTACTGGCCGCATCAAACGTTGAGAAACCTATGGAAACTCAGCCAGTGGATCGACCCCCGGCGTCTACGCATGGAATTTCTCAATCCCACACGCAACGCTGACAAATATCTTCACGACCCACTGGCTCCATCGCACTATCCGGTGCAGACCCTCTTTGCCTCGGTGATGTTCGGTGCTCCACTGGCCTGGCTGGAAGTCAGTCATCTGCCCGGAAATCTGTTGGAGGAATTGGCGCCACTGGTGGCCTTGTGGCGGGAGCATCGTGCGGAGCTCTATGCTGGAGACATCCTGCCAATCGGCGAAGTTCCGGATGGATGGTCTTGGACCGGCTTTGCTTCCGTAGACGCAAATGATAAGCACCTGCATGTGGTGGTGTTCCGCGAGTGTAACGCCGCGAGCACGACCCAAATGACACTCCCCGTGCGCTCAAATGCTCAATGGAATTTAACCGTCATCGCAGGCCTAGGTTCCGCCAGGTTGATGGACGAGGCCGTGATCCAAGTGACGATACCCAAGACTCTCAACTTCCTTTGGCTACGCTTACGCTGTTGTTGACGAGGAGGAGAGGATGTTTGCCAGAGAGCAGCCAGGCCCACCGCCTCTCAACAGCGGGCGACTGCTGGGATGAAGTCCTGGAGGCAAGTAAGTCTGTTCCCAGCCGTCCGAATGAATTTACTTGGCTAAACCAACGCAGGGAGATAATTATTTAATCGTTCACCCTCCTACCCAATGCCCCGTCAACTTTGCCTTCCTCCGTCCCTTTCGCTTAAGCTCACCCTGCTCACGGTTCTGGCTGGCTGCTCCCTCGAACGTGAGCCCGCAGTCCAAACGGCCACTCTCATCGCAGAAAGTCCACACTACGTGTTGGAGGCGGGAGATTTGCGGTTGTTTGTGATCGACCCTTCTGCTCCGGACGCCTATTATCGCGGCCAGCGCTTTGTGCACAGCGCCGTGGTGGCTCAAGCTTTGTGGAAAGGCGAGCCGATCTTTGCCGAATGGACTCACCAAGGGACTCCAAGCACCCACGATCATGTTGGCGGCACCGCAGAGGAGTTTGATATCAATGGTCCGGCTTCGTTTCCGGTTGAAGCAGGTGATGCGCCATTTCTAAAGATTGGGGTGGGCCTGCTGCGCAGGTCGGGACCGGACCTTGAAGAACCTTACGGATTCTGGAGAATTTACCAACGCATTGCCTCTCCTTCGTATCGTGTTCACGAGATCGACTCCCGGACCATCGTGTTTGAGGAAAAACTTGAGGACGCCGAAACAGGCCTTGGCTACTCGCTCAAGTCCACCGTGTCAATTCACGAGGATGCCCAAGGGTTCAGCATCGAAAGGGAACTTACCAACCTCGGACGCGAGGTGCTCCGCACCGAGCACTACTCCCACAACTTTCTCCGGGTCGGTCACCGTCCGATCGGTTCCGCATACCACCTGGAATGGGACCCGGCCATCCCTTTGGAAAGCGAAAAGGCGCAGGCGAAGGGAATTCAGCTTACTTCAGCATCACTCAACTTCGAGCAGGACGAGCTGGAAAACGGAATCCATTTCTTTTCAGAGCCTGGAAAAAGTCTTGATCTCAAGATGCGGTTCGCTCTCAGCGTTCCGGATGCCGGACTTCGCTTGGAAATTAAGCCCGGACGTCCTGTCCATCGAGTTGCGATCTGGGGAGGCCCGTTAGTGATCTGCCCCGAACCATTTATCCTGATCGAAGTCGCACCCGGTCAGAGCGAAAAATGGAGCACCGAATATCGACTAAAGGATATCACATCATCCGAGTAGCAAGGCTTGCCTACAACGTATGCCTTAGCAGGAATTATCCCAGCCTCATGATCGCCTGTTCCGCTCGGCGATGTCCCTGCCGTTGGTGGCACGCCTCACTAGCGCTGGTCCGTTTGCCATTGGACGAGTCTCAGATTCTTGTTGACGTATATTCGGTTTTCCATATGTCACCTGAACCATGAACTGGGTTTCTGTTTATCGTTGCCTCTGTGATAAAACTCGCCTGCGGATTATCAATCTGTTGTTGGAAGGGCCTCTTTGTGTTTGTCACCTCGCTGCCATTTTGGATTTATCGCAGCCAAAGATTTCGCGTCACCTGAAGTTGCTTAAAGAGGCGAAAGCCATCGAAACGGTGCGTTGCTACAACTGGACGATCTGCAACCTACCAGCCAAACCAAATCGCCTGCTTGAAGTGAATTTAAAATGCCTGCAAGACCTGCGAGGCGAAGACCCTGTCTTTACGGAAGACTTGGTGCGCCGGGAGGCAATCATCGAGCGCATGTCCAGCGAGTGCGAGGACCTGCCGGAGCAAATCCGATGCCTCTGCCTGAAGTCCGGTGAGGGCTGAGAACTTTTCTAGAAACAACCATCATCCGGCCAGCCCTTCCATCACCTATTCCTAACTACGACCTTTCGCTTTTTTCCCTATTTACCTCACCATGAAAGAAGAACAACAATCCTCTGGCATTAGCTTTTTCGAAAAAAACCTCACCGTCTGGGTGGTGCTCTGTATGGCGGCCGGGATCTTGATCGGGAAATTTCTTCCCGAGATTCCCGCGTTTCTGGCGCACTTCGAGTATGCCAATGTTTCAATTCCCATCGCGTTTTTGATCTGGCTGATGATCTACCCGATGATGATGAAGGTCGATTTTACAAGCCTTAAAAACGTTCGTCGGGAGCCGACCGGACTTTACGTGACCTGGGTGGTGAACTGGCTGATCAAGCCGTTCACCATGTTCGCAATCGCCTCTGTTTTCTTTTACCATGTGTTTAGCGCCTTCATCGAGCCATCACTCGCCAAAGACTACCTGGCCGGCGCGGTTATCCTGGGTGCAGCGCCTTGCACCGCCATGGTTTTTGTCTGGAGCCACCTGACCAAAGGTAACCCGGCCTACACCGTCGTCCAAGTTGCCACCAACGATTTGATCATCCTTGTCGCCTTTGTTCCCATCGTGGTTTTTCTTCTGGGCATCGGCGGAGTCACCATTCCCTGGGCCACCTTATTCCTGTCGGTTGTGCTCTTCGTGGTCATCCCTCTCGCCGGCGGCATTTTGACTCGCAATTACGTCATCAAAAAACATGGCGAAGCCTACTTTCACAATCGCTTTGTAACGAAGTTCAACAACACCACCATCATCGGAGTGCTCCTCACCTTGGTTCTCATCTTTTCTTTTCAAGGTGCAATTATTCTTGGCAACCCGCTGCACATCCTGTTGATCGCCATTCCGCTGATCATCCAGACGTTTTTGATCTTTTTTATTGCCTACCTGGTCAGCCGCAAGCTGCGGCTTTGTCATGATGTGGCCGCGCCTGCGGGAATGATTGGTGCTTCCAATTTCTTTGAGCTGGCCGTGGCGGTGGCCATCACGATCTTCGGCGCCACCTCGCCGGTCGTGTTGGTGACCATTGTTGGCGTGCTGGTCGAGGTCCCGGTCATGCTGGCCCTCGTCAAAATCGCCAACCAGACCAAGCACTGGTTTCCCGAAAGAAAACTGCAGTCGCCCCCCAAGTCCTCCTCTCCCGATGAATAACAGGTAACGATCGCGGCTAGACTTTCTCGCTCCTCGAAACGGTGGGTGACCAGCTGAGTGCTGCCTAGACCTCAAGACCACTTTTTTTGAGAAAAAGCTTCTAAGAAGTTCGTGGATGAGGTGTCTTGTTACTGGAATTCGTTCCTTCTCATCTTTTGTTGTTTATGTTGCACCCTCGCTTTTTTCTGCTGCTCAGCCTTTTGGGTCTGAGCGTTTTCGTGCTCCCTGTCGTCGCGCAGGATGCTTTGC
This sequence comes from Verrucomicrobiia bacterium, assembly GCA_036804205.1. Lineage (GTDB taxonomy): Bacteria > Verrucomicrobiota > Verrucomicrobiia > Chthoniobacterales > CALDSX01 > DAIRSW01. Next base: position 5,164 of record DAIRSW010000032.1, read on the forward strand.
CACTCCGACTGCCCGATGGCTCTTTGGTAATAATTCAAAGTGAAGACTTGCCAGGCGAACAAGCTGCGGTGTTTCGAGTCGAATTAGACACGCGCATTTTTGCTCAAGCCACTTCAGTGTATGCGGAGATTCAAGGGCGGGCGTTCGTGACGCATCCGGGTCGCCTGACCATGGAGTTGACCGGTGATGTGCCTTTGCAATCCGTAGAAGGTCCCACGCTCAGCGCATGGGCCGAGCGTCGGACATCAGAGGGTCGGCGGCTGCTTGATCTGGAGTTTGAACCCTCCGCAGGGACCGACACGGATCGCGTAAGCGAGCCAGATGTCGTGCCCAACGAATTTGTGGTGCGCTGGGGGGCCCCCATCGAAAGTTTGCCCGGACGGGTTTTGCCAACCCTAATTTCACCGGGTGAGGCGGCTGGGGTGATGTCACGCGTCCAGCTGATGCGGTCCAACGAGGTGGCTTGGCAGGTATTGCGCGTGCTTGGTTTGGAAACGGTTGGGCTGGCGGAGGAGTTTCGCTATCAGGCAGTCGGTCGCAATGAGATGGAGTTGCGCATAGCACAAACCGCAGCCGACCAGCCTTTGGCAGAATTACGAGATGTGGAGGTTGTGGGCCGCTGGAACGAGGAGCGTGGCTCTATAGAATTTGAGTTGCAAGGGCTGGCAGTGGCACGTCGTGCTCAAGCACGTTTGAGCTTTTTGCAAGGCGCAGCGGCTTTAGTTGGCACGGCCAATAGCGGTGAGGGCTGGCGTTGGAAGGTGCGAGAGCTGATTCGTCCCTTTGAGGAGGCACCGCCCCAGCGCGAGCGCAGTTTACCGCATCCACCGGAGTCGGTTTTGGAGATGGTTTTCGATAACCCAGGAGAATGGCCGGTCCGAATCCGTTTCGAAGCGCAGGTCCAGGAGCGTGACGGCTGGCGGCGGGTGAACTTTATTATGCCCGATGTGGAGATGGCCGCTTTTGTCTTGGAAGGACTCGGTGATGAGGTGGAGTTTGACGGTAGTGCGGCCGGGATGCGCTTGCAGGATGACGCAGGGGTAGCGCGCGGTTGGTTACCGGCGAGTGGTCGTTCTGACTTTGCTTGGCGAGCCGGTCGACAAGAGGATGAGGGTTGTTTGTCAACTCTCAGGCTCGGGTCGAGGTGATCGCTGCATCAGGGATGCTGCGGCAAGCGCAGGAGATTGAGCTGCGCATCTTGCAGGGGCGTTTGGACTCCCTGCTTTTTGATTTGGAAGGCGAAGGCGAAGTGACCGAAGTGGAGGGCACAAACCTCGCCTGGTGGCGGGTTGTGGGTGACTCGACCACCGAGGCCGGTGAGCGGCGTCAGCTTGAGGTCGCCTTAAGCCGACCCTTGGAGCGCGAGGGCAGTTTGCGCGTGGTGAGTCAAACCACAGTGCAAGACGAGTCGGTGGAGTTGCTGCGGCTTATCCCCGAGCATGGAGAGACTCGGCATAGTGGTTTGTTGAGGATACAGAGCGAAGGAGCGGTGCGATTTGAAAGCCAAGAGCTGACCGGGCTCATGCAGTTGTCGCCAGAGCAATGGGACGCTTCTGCGCCACAGCCGGATTCTGAGGCCGGGCAGGTGGCGGTGTTTCGATTTCCGACCGAGGATTACTCCATGAAGCTGGCTTTGCACCCTGTTTTTCCAGAGGTCAGCGTGGCGCAGGTGACCACCTATCGTTTTACCGAGAGTGATGGCGTGATTACTACCCAGTTGGAGCTGGAGGTGCGTGAAGCGCCTTTGCGCGAATGGGTGATGCAGATGCCCAAAGATTATGTGTTGACCACCGCCCGGGGCACGCAATTGGCGGATACGGTGCTTGGCGAGGAATCGGAGCGCTTTCGCGATTTGCGCCTCATTTTTTCTGAGCCGGTATCCGGGCGGGTGCTGCTCAATCTGGTGATGGAGCGCAGTTGGACCGGCGAGATAAATCAGTGGGCTTTGGAGCCGCTCGGTTTTCCTGAGGCACGAAGTGTTCGCGGCTTTATTGGAGTAGAAAGTGTGCCAGGTTTTCGTTTGCATGGGCAAGAAGTGGCCGGTCTTGCAGAAACACCAACCACGTTTCATCCAACAGGTAATCTGAGCATGCAATTGGCCTTTCGTCAGCGGGAGCCAGAGTGGAGCGCTAACATCCGAGTGGAGGAGTTAGGCCAGAGTGTGGCTGCGGATGTTTTTCATCTGCACTCCCTGCGAGAGGGCGCGGCCTACGGGAGTGTGGTCTTGAACTTTTTTGTGATCGGAGCGCCGGTCAATGAATGGCGCCTACTCATCCCAGAGGACCTTGGCAACTTGAGTGTGACCGGGCAAGACGTGCAAACTTGGCGGCGAGAAGGCGAGGAGGTTATTGTGTCAGTCAACCGTCCAGCAATGGGGGCGGTGACACTTTTGGTAACGTTTGAGGAAGCTCTTGGAGCGCAAGGTGGCACGTTGCAGCTCGGTCGAGTGACGCCTTTGGGGGTCGCTTCTGAGCGCGGCTTTGTGCAATTGGTGAGTCCGCTGCAAGTGCGCACCGAAACAGAGTTTTCAGAGGATCTGCTGAAGCTTGAGCCGAATGAGCTGCCGGCGGAGTTGCGGCTGCTGACCAGTGCTCCGAGTGTTGAGCTGTTTCAATACGCCAGCCGACCTTTTGAGCTATCGATTGATGTGGAGTGGTTTGCGGAGGCGGAAGCCGTTTCGCAGGTAGTCGACTTTGCCAGGCTTGATACCCGAGTGGCGCGGGATGGCCAAGTGGTGACCCAGGCAGATTATTATGTGAAATCACGTCGAGGCAATGTGGTGTCGGTGTTAATGCCGCCGGAGTCAGTTTTGTGGGAGGCGCGGGTGGATGGTAGTGTGGTGAACGCCCGCGTCGTGGACGGTGCGAATTTGATCCCTTTGCCAAACCATGGGGATCTTGACCGGGCTTATCACGTGAGTCTGCGCTATGGCGGATCAGGTGGTGCGAGTGTCGTAAAACTACGCGCGCCACAGATGGACGCACCAATCTTGGCAACAGAATGGCGTGCTCGACCGGACGCAGGCCGAGCTTTGGTAGTAGTCTCGAGTCGGCTGATGCACGCCGAGGTTTCTTTACCGAAGACCGGATGGGAATGGCTGAATGACAACCCATTGGGTTTGGTCTGCTTTTGGGGTGCCATGGTGGGGGCGGTTATATTAGCGCTAACCGGTCGCTGGGCTCAACGTGGTTTGTGGCTACGCCTGCTTTCGAGCCTGACTTTACTTGGCTATTTAGCGTGTTGTGCGGTTTGCGTCGCTCTGGCCTATCAAACTCTTGGCGTACGCGGTGGGGTAGTACAAATCGCAGGCGCGGTGGCAGGTGCCATGGAAGAAATGAGTGTCACGGTGAGCAATCTACCACTGTGGCTCGCCTGCTTGGTTTGGCCGGGTTTCTTGCTTGCACTAGCCGGGCTAGGCTTGCTAGTTTTGGCCTTGCTGAAAAGAACAGCGAGTTGGAGCCTCTGGTGTGGCCTACTGGGTTGGGTGCTGGTTTCCGCTGGGATTCTCACCCAGCGCGGTGGCGGGGTGCTGGTGTTTGGTTGGTTGGCGCTCTGCGCCGTTCTTTTGATGGCCGCACCGTTGTGGAAAGCTTGGCGAGGAGGGCAGGCTCAAAGCTCGGATAGCTTGGCAGACGGCGGAGCTAGTCGAGGAGCGGTGACGGGCTTAGTTTTGCTTTTATCATTCTTTGCCTCGCTCAGTTTGGGATCGGGCGCAGTTCAGGCTCAGGAGGCTCAGCTAGAAATGATCGATCAGCAGGTGCAAGTGACCTCCGATGGGATGGAAGCTACTGCGCAGGTGCGGGCTCAGGCGGTAGCGGGACAAGCGTTTTTGCTTTTGCGCGCTCCAGCCGTGGTGCAAAGCATGGAAGGGGATGGCTGGCGCATGCGCCGGGCTGAGACGGACCAAGGAGCTGCTTATTTTTTGGTGGCAGAGCGTGATGGACTGTTGTTCGCCGCAGTGCGGTATTCAATGAATCTGAAGGAGAACACCCAATCCATCCAATTGCCGACCGGACCGAGCGCTCAGCACCGTGTGAGAATCGAGAGAGATGAACCCGGCTGGGAGTTTCTCTCCAACTCGGCAGTTCGCGTGACGCGAGTGGAGCTGGATCAAAGAAGCGGTGCGGAGCTGATTCTGCAGCATGGCTCCGGCCAGGCCATTGAAATGCGGCCTCGGGGGCGGGATGTGTCGCAAGAAGAGCTGCTTTTTTATGCGGAGTCAGCTCAATTGGGAGTGGTGGGTCAAGGTGTTGTGGAAGGGCGAGCCCGATTTTCTCTGCGGATTGCCCGAGGCGAACTCGAGCAGGTGGTGTTGCATACCGCTCCCAAACTTATGGTGGGCGAGGTTTTGCAGGTCATGGGTGACCGGACGGAAGCTGCAGAGTGGCGTTTTGATCCGGAACGTCAACGATTGGTGGTGCGGTTTCCTAAACCGCAGACCGGCGTGGTGGAGTTGGAGGTGCTGACCCAACAGCCCATTGCCGGGCTGCCGACAGAGGTGGGGCTGGCTCCCTTGCGGGTGCTTGATGCAGCCGATGAACACGGAGTTTTGGGGATTGCCTTTACTAACGAAGCACAGCCCGAAACCTTACTGCCTCAAGGGTTAACGCGAGTGAATCTTGACGATTTGGATCAGTCTTTGCGCGCGGGTTTGCCTGAATCAAGCAGTCTGTATCGCGTGTTTCGATTTCATAAGGATGACGCCGAATTAGTTGCTCAGGTGGGAGCAGTGGCACCGGAATTACGCGTGGAGACTCGGCAAGGCCTAAGTTTGAGTGAAGAAAGAACCGTGCTGAACGTGACGATGAGTGTCGACATTCGGCGGGCAGGAGTTTTTCAGCTGAGCGTTGTTGTGCCGGAGAGTTTGGAGGTAGAATCGATCTCTGGACCGGTGTTGAGCCACTGGACTGAGGAACTGACCGAGACCGGACGACGGGTCACCCTGCATTTATCAGGAAGGCATCTTGGAGAAGCCGTGTTTTCTGCGGTGTTTACTAGTCTACCGGCAAATGACGAGGAGTCGTTTGTAGTTCCTAAACTTGTGGTGGTTGATGCAAGTCGAGCGACCGGGCAAATTCTTGTTTCTCCTGAACCCGGCCTTCGACTCCGGACCTTGGCGCGTCAGAACGCCTCTCAGTTTGAACCGCAGGAGGGCGAACCTTTGCCGCCTGGGGTGTTGGCTTTTCGATTATTGCAGGCCGATTGGCGGTTGGAGCTGGAAGTACAACGGATGGAACCTTGGGTTACCGCCCAGATGCTGCATGAGGTTCAAGTAAGGGAGGGGCAAGCCCGTTATTCGATCCATGGTCGCTACCGAGTGGAGAACGCTTCGATCAAAAGCTTGCCGTTTTTAATCACTGGCTTGGACCCGGACACGGCAGAGACGGTCCGTGCCGTGGGGGACGAGGTGGCGGATTTGGTGCGTCAGGAAGACTCCGACGTTTGGGAGCTGCGTCTACGTCGGGGCATTTTGGGGGACTTTGATTTTACCATTGAATATCAGGAGCGACTTCCAGACGGAGCTGAGGTTCCTCTAGCTTTGGCTCTAGTCGAGCCCCTGGAGGTTCGTCAGCTGCACGCCTACTTGGCCTTGCGCACATCCGGACGCTTGGAGCTAAATCCTGAAGGAAGCTTGACTGGGTATCAGGAGATTGATTGGAACGCTGTGCCAAGCTTGCTGCGACAGCGAAGCGAAGGAGCGAGTCCGCGTTTGGCATACCGACTAGCTTCGCCTGAACAAGGCATGACCTTGGTAGTTCGCCGTCAAGCTTTGGCTGACGCGCTGAACCTCCGCGCCATACGGGCGAATCTTGCGACGGTGTTTTCTACTTCGGGCGCGTCAGCCACAGCACTGCAACTGCAGGTGGTGGTCAACGAGAAGGCCGCACTTTCTTTGAGTTTACCCGCCGGGGCCAAGCTTTACCAAGTGACGGTGAATGGTGAGGACGTCGCGGTGGTACGTGATGGGGATGTGCATTCGTTTTATGTGTTGCCAAGTCCTGATGTCGAATCATCGGCCTTAGTGGAGTTGGCTTATCAAAGCGAAGACATCGGCGGAGGAGTAAGACGGCAGGTGCAGCTGCAAGGGCCGGGGCTGAATATCCCGATCGAAGATGTGTCCTGGCGCGTGCGGATCCCTGTGGGCTGGCAGCTGGAAAACTACCGAGGCAGTCTGACTCTCAAAACAGCCGGGTTGTATGAGACTTTCGGTTTGGACGAGTACCTCGATGTTCAAGTGAGGCGGCGTGCCAGCAAAGCACAGGAGACGGCTAAGCTCATTGAGGAGGCAGGCGGTTGGCTGCGAGAGGGGGATCAAGCCCGGGCACGTCAGGCCTTAAGTCGCGCCTCAAAAACGGAAGGCGTGGATGAAGCCACGCATGAGGACGCGCGTGTGCAGCTGATGAACCTCTATAACCAGCAAGCCATGTTGGGGCTCAACACGCGCCGCCAGCGTTTATATTTGGACAATCGCGGACGGGATTCCAGTGTGGAGAACGTACAAATTGAGCAGGCCGCGCAGGAAAACCCTTTGTTGCAAGGCGAAATGCAGTATGACCCAGGCGAGTTCGACAAGTTTCTCATGGGTAACACTCTTGAAGAAACCAGTGCCCTTCGCGCTGTGGCCGAGCGAATTGTGAACCAACAGATCGCGGCTGAGCCTGTGCCGCGCTCGATCGGGGTGAGCCTTCCAGAACGGGGGACAGAATTGGTATTCGAACGCAGTGTTCAGGGTGTTGGGGAGGAACGCTTGCAGTTGCAGCTGAATCTGGGGCCGGTGTCAGGTCGGGAGCCTGTTTGGCTTTCCGCGGGGGGAATGGCCTTATTGGCCGGACTTGCATACTTGGCCACGCGTCGAAGGCGGAGTGGCGTCTGAGGTTGGGTGAGCTTGACACCACCTCAGCATTGTAAATTTCCTCTTGGCAAGTTGCCGTGCCATGCTATTTTTTCACTCCGGCAAAACGGGGTCTTAGCTCAGTTGGTAGAGCGCCTCAATGGCATTGAGGAGGTCAGGGGTTCGAACCCCCTAGGCTCCATGTTTCTCGTAGCTCGCACTATGGGCCTGCCTACTCGCCTACTCGCCTTCTAGGCACAAGGGAATCGCAGGTGATTGACCAAACCTCAATCGATGAACTCTACAGCTGGCAGTTCAACGGCCCGCAGTACTTCGACTTCGCCAGCAACGACCACCGCCAGACAAACGGAGCTGGTGCTCTCGCGAAGTAGACCAGCGCGGAACAAAAGCGGGCGAAATTCAACGATGAGGTGGACGGGGTTAATCCTTGTGGCGTCCGTCTTTGTTTCTTCCTTTGAGTCGAAAGACCAGTGGGAGGCCGGAGAAGCGCTCTTCCTTTCGAATGCAGGACTCCAGGTAGCGGCGGTAGTCATCCGGCATCAAATCCGGACTGTTCACCATCAAGACGAAGGTCGGCACGGGTAGACGATAGTTTTCGGGTGCCGGCAGAGAGGTAGCGTAGAGCAGCTTTAACCTTGCATTGCTTTTGCTCGGGGGCGGGGTACGGCTCAGCGCTTCCTGCAAAACGCGATTGAGCTTGCCCGTGCTGATTTTTTTGCGTGCGGCTCGTTGCACGCGAGTTATTTCTTTAAAGACGCGTCCGGTATATTCTTTTTCGATACTAGAAACCACGACCACGGGAGCATACGGCACAAAAAATAGGGCTTGATGCATCTCCTCAGCTAATTCGCGCATGGCTTCTTGTGGACGTCTTTCGGGGCGTTTGAGATCCCACTTGGTGACCACCATGATGCAGGGTTTATGCGCTTCAACGATCATCCGGGCAATTTGTTTATCCTGCTGGGTGACCCCAGCGGTGCTGTCAATGGTGAGCAAACACAGGTCGGCACGTCGGACGCTCTTCTCAGAGCGCATGGCACTAAAGACTTCCACGGAGGTGTTGTGGCGGCTCCGGTGGCGAAGTCCTGCAGTGTCGATGAAAATGTAGTCTTGCCCCTCGCGCTCAGCGCGAACATCGACGGCATCCCGGGTGGTGCCAGCGGTTTCACTCACCAAGGTTCGGGCTTGGCCCACCAAGGCGTTGAGCAAGGAGCTTTTGCCCACATTGGGACGTCCCACAATGGCGACCCTCAAAGCAAGGTCTTGACCATCAGGATTAGGATCTTCAACATTCGGTAAATGCTCGAGGGCCACATCGGCGAGGTTATGGATGCCTTTGCCGTGGGCCGCACTGGTCATGTGAGTCGGTGAAAATCCAAGACGCGAAAACTCGGCTACTGCGGCTTCGTGGTTCGGGTGATCAATTTTGTTCACCACCAAAACCGCAGGCAAGCCGGACCGCCGGATTCTTCGTGCTAACGATGCATCGACCGAGGTAAGGCCTTGTTGCCCGTCCACCACAAGAACGATCAGTTGTGCCGCATCCATGGCCAGGTCCACTTGGGCGTCAACATCCTCAGCGAACGGATCGGTCGACTCGCCACCGATCCCACCGGTATCCAAAACTCGGATGGGGTGACGTCCCAATTTACAAAGACCCTCGATCCGGTCACGGGTCACACCCGGCTGATCATGCACAATGGCAATCTGCCGCCCAACCAAAGCATTGAAGAGGGCCGACTTACCTACATTAGGTCGGCCTACCAAGGCCATTACAGGATATTCTTCCATATTTTAGTGGCCGTGCGTTTTCAAAAGGTGCACACCCGCACGGACGTAATCAACCCCCGAGAGAAAGGTCAGAAGCGAGGCAAAAGCGATGAGGGTATAGAGAACAAAGTCCGGCAAAACCCCTGGTCCGATTAAAACGGCCACCACACTGGACATTTGCAGAGCGGTGCAAGCTTTACCCAAAAAGGTGGGGCTCACATGAACATTATTCCTCCCTACCAAGTACGAAAGCACTACGAAGCCGGTGACGATCAATACATCGCGTGAGATGACCAAAACCGCGAACCACACCGGCAGCTGAAAGTCCCATGGGCTTAAGCTCAAGGTGAGCACTCCGGCCAGTAGCAGGCCTTTGTCGGCCAAAGGATCTAAAACTTTACCCAGGGCGCTATGCTGATTGAAGCGACGAGCGATCCATCCGTCGAGAGCATCGCTGACCGCTGCCAAAGTAAAAGCGCCTATCGATATCCAGCGCAAACCGAAATCGGGTTGTTCCTCCGCGAGGCTTCGGCTGTAGTAAATAGCGAAAAGAACAAAGACGGGAATCAGGGCCAACCTAAGTAAAGTAATCCAATTGGCGAAAGTCATGAATGCTAAGGCTAAACCAAAACGCGCAAAAGCCAAGAGTCAGAAAGAGGCAATCACCTGCTGTCGGCGTTGGTGCACCTCTTGAACACTCTGGCCGCCCGCTCCGGTATCCTGCAGAAGTCCATCAGCCAGATCGTAGACCCATCCGTGCAGAGATAATTTGGCCCCATTTTCCCACGCGGTTTGAACAATTTCGGTTTGAGCCAAATGAGATATTTGCACGGCCACGTTCAACTTGCAGAGTGCGTTGATGGCCAATTGCTCATCCTTCTCAGCTAGCTTATCAAGAGTTGTTCCGTAGTAGTCGCGAATTTCTTGGATATACCGCAGCCAGTTATCCACCAAGCCAAGTCTCCGCCGTTCCCAGGCCGCTTGCACTCCCCCACAGCAGAAATGGCCACAGACAATGATGTGCTTTACCTCGAGAACCTCTACAGCAAATTGCAAAACGCTGAGACAATTCAGGTCACTAAATACCACAAGATTGCCCACGTTGCGGTGCACAAAAAGCTCGCCGGGATCAAGTCCAACAATGTCATTAGCAGGAACCCGGCTATCCGAGCAACCAATCCACAAAAATTCAGGCTTTTGCTGAGCGCTCAAGCAGCTGAAAAATTCGGGGTCTTCAGCCAGGCGCCTTTTCGCCCATTGAGCGTTATTCCTAAAAAGCTGGTCGATTTCCTTGGAGGCTTCCATATCTGCGAGGCCAATACGCGCCGAATGGGTCAACGAAATTTGGCCCAGTCTTCCCTTAGTGATTGCTATCCACCATCTCCGCGAAGTAGAGGCGTCCGGCCGTGGTTTGCATCGCTCCGCCGATGACTACGCGAACTCTTTGTCCCACCCGGTCAACCGCATGGTTCACCACGATCATGGTGCCATCAGCTAAGTAACCTACACCTTGATGTGGATCTTTGCCCTCTTTAACAACGTCCAGTTCCACCTCATCACCCGGCCCGACTTTCAGACGGAGAGCACGCTCTAAATCGGACAGGTTTAGGCTTTGCACGCCACGCAACTTTGCGGTTTTGCATAGCGCCGAGTCATTGGTCATAATGCGAGCTTGGTTGATGTGAGCGACTCGCAACAGTCTTAAATCCACATTCTCGTTGGGATTTTCCGCTTGATGTTCGTGAATGGTCAGACTAACCGCAGGCAGCCTTTTGAGTTGCTCAAGGTTCTCTAACCCACGACGGCCGCGAGCTCGTCGGACCGGTTCTTGCGCATCGGCGAGAAGCTGCAGTTCGTCCAAAACAAACGACGGTACCAGCAGTTGTTGACTTAAAAAACCCGACTGACACAAATCCGCAATCCGACCATCAATAATGATGTTGGTATCCAAAACAATCGGCGCGTCTTGGACCGCTTGGCGAGTGAAACGCACATACGGGATAATCAGAGAGAACTCATCCCGATTGCTCCGAATTGCGAGCATCATGCCCAGAAACCCAAAAGCGGAATATAAAGCTAAACCAATGGTCCACTGGACGTTCTGGGACAGATAGTCAAAAATTCCAGAAGCTCGGAGCAGGGTGGTGAAAAGAAAACCTAGGAGTAAACCGAAGGTAGCGGATGAAAAAGCTCGGAGCGAAAAACCATTTAACAATCGGTCAATCAGCACCATGATCAAACCGAAAACGGCCCCAGCAGCGGCTCCGACCCCCAAATACGCCTCAAACTCCGGCGCAACCAACATGCCCATGAACGCGCAGAAGAGAACAAAAGCTGCACTAAGCAGATTGGCAGTAAGAGAGGTGGACATGACGTAGTGAGAAAGATAAAAGGTGCAGTTCCCTTAAATAAGCAGTTTCTCAGCAAAAGTCTTGTGAAATTCCCAACCCCAAGGCGGACGTCGAGGCAGGCGTCCCAGCGGCCCAAAAAATTCACGCACTTTTCTCATCGCCGAATTTACTCCACCTATTCGAGAAAAAAGTTGAGCGATCTCGCTGGCTTCTCGGGTCAGATTTATTACGATAGAAGGGCTTACCCGCTTTTTATGGCCACTTCACACAATCGCACTGTCTTCTATCTTGCCCCCTCAGGTTCTCATGTAGGTCTCACCTCCGTGGCACTCGGTTTATTTCGAGCGCTCGACCGGAAAGGGGTCCCGGTAGGTTTTTGCAAACCTATAGGTCAACCTCAAGCTCAGGATTTGGGGCCAGAGCGGTCCACCCATTTTGTTCGAGAAATTACGCACCACAATCCCGCCAACCCGATTTCTCTAGAGGATGCGGAGCGGCTTATCGCGACCGGGCGTCGTGATGAGCTTCTCGAAACGGTAGTAAGAGAAGTGCATGAGAGCTCAAAGGAAGCCGAAGTGGTGGTGGTCGAAGGTTTATTAATAACCTCAGGTTCTTCGCACGTAGGCCTACTCAACGCTGAGATTGCTCGCACATTAAGTGCCGACGTCATCTTAGTGGCCGGGCATACCGATAAGACCATTGCCCAGATTGATGATGAACTCGAAGCCACCGCCAAGGTTTTCGGCGGAATCGGCTCCAAAAATGTGCTGGCTTGTATTCTCAATCACGCTCCGGACGACGCCAAGGAGACTTTTCTTCGAGAAAGCCGACTACGAAACAAACTTCGCTTATTAGGAGCCATCCCGTCTCAACCGGAACTTGGAGCAGCACGCACCCTGGACTTTCAACGACACCTTAATGCGGAAGTTTTGATTGAAGGCGAGCTTTCAAACCGGCGTGTTCGCCAAATTCATTTGCTTGCACGCAGCGTTCCCAACATGTTGCATACTTTCGTTCCCGGCTCCCTTCTCATTACTCCTGCGGATCGGAGCGACGTGCTCATGGCCACCGCTCTGGCATCCATGGCCTCGGTGCCCCTGGCCGGCCTCATACTCACCGGCGATACCGAGCTGGACGAGCGCATGTTAGCCTTCTGTAGAAACGGGCTAAACACCGGACTCCCGGTCCTCCGGGTGCCCTACAACAGCTGGGAGACAGCCACCATTCTGCACGCCATGAGTTCGGAGATTCCTGCTGATGACTTAGGACGCATGGAAAAAGTCATGGAGGCCGTCGCGTCTGATTTGGACGTGGCTTGGCTCGCGGAGCGCGCCGCCCTTCCTGTCGAACGCCGTCTTTCCCCGGCGGCATTCTGTTATCAGATTGTGGAACACGCCGCTCGGCTCAACAAGCTGATCGTGCTTCCTGAAGGTGATGAGCCCCGCACCATTCAAGCGGCCGCAGACTGTGCGCGCCGTGGCATCGCGCGATGCATGTTGCTTGGCAACCGCCAAAAGATCATGCAGGTTGCCGAAGCTCAAGCCGTGCAGCTTTCCGAAGCGATCAGCGTTTGCGACCCGCACGAGGTACGCCAACGTTATGTGGCGCCTTTGATGGAATTCCGAAAATCCAAAGGTCTCACCGAGGAACTAGCTCGCGAAGCCTTGGAAGACAACGTGTATCTTGGCACGGTGATGCTAGCTCTGGGCGAGGTGGATGGCCTTGTCAGTGGCGCGGTTCATTCTTCGGCCAACACCATCCGACCGGCTTTGCAAATCATCAAGACCAAACCCGACGCCAAAGTGGTATCGTCGATCTTTTTCATGTGTCTCCCAGACCAAGTTTTGGTTTATGGAGATTGCGCGGTCAATCCTGATCCCGACGCGGAGGCGCTTGCCGACATCGCGATACAAAGTGCGGACTCGGCCATCCGTTTTGGCATCCCTGCTCGCGTCGCCCTCATTAGCTATTCCACAGGAGAATCCGGATCGGGCGCTGACGTCGAGAAAGTGAGGCAAGCTACTCAGATCGCAAAAGAGATACGTCCGGATCTTTGTCTGGACGGGCCGCTGCAATATGACGCCGCTGCTATCATGGATGTGGCAGAAAAGAAAGCGCCTAACAGTCCGGTAGCCGGGCGCGCCACAGTCTTCGTTTTCCCCGACCTCAATACCGGCAACACGACTTACAAAGCCGTTCAGCGCAGCGCCAACGTCATCAGCATAGGGCCGATGTTGCAAGGCTTACGACGACCGGTTAACGACCTTTCACGTGGTGCTTTGATTGAGGATATCGTATACACCATCGCGATTACCGCAATTCAAGCGAGTGACGTGACCTCCTAAGGCGTCGCAGCCTCAGAGGTTAGGGCAGCGGCACGCCGTTCTTGCATACGTTGGCGGGCCCATTCAGCATGTTCCTTTAGCAAAGGATCTTCACCGGATAAAAAGGGGGTCAGAGCCGCGGCATCACCCCTGACTGTATTTCCGTAAGCGACCAAGACGTTACGCAAAAAGCCACGATGCTTGGTCCTGAGGACGGGCGAACCTCGGAAAGCAACGCGAAACTCCTCTGCACTCATCTGAAGCAGCTGGACCATGGGTAAAGCCAAAATATCTTTCGATCGGAAGGCCTGTTCCCGGCTGATCTCTGCAAAGCGGTTCCAGGGGCAAGCATCCAAGCATGCGTCGCAGCCAAAAATTCTGTCACCAAAAGCCGGACGCAATTCAACCGGAATCGAGCCTCGATTTTCTATGGTGTGGTAAGAGATACATCGCCGACTGTCCAACTGGTAAGCATGAGGGATAGCGTTGGTTGGACAAGCCACCATGCATCGGGTGCAAGATCCACATCGATCACGTATCGGCGGATCATCCGGCAACCTCAGAGTAGTTAAAATCACGCTTAAGAAAAACCAAGTTCCCAGTTGTGGATGCAACAGCATGGTGCTTTTCCCATGCCAACCGACCCCTGCCAGCGCCGCAAAATCTCGTTCTAAAATCGGGCCCGTGTCAGTATAGGCGCGACTTTCTGCTCCCCACTCGGCGAGCAAGTTTTCTAGTTCCCGCAGTCGGGGTTTGAGGACATCATGATAGTCAAGTCCTTGGGCATACTGAGCAACTCGACCATGCCCGGGTTTGGTCGCCGGGCTTGTTCCTCGAAAATAATTTGTCGCTAAGACCACCACGCTTTGACATCCCGGCAAGACCCGCTCTGGATGAGCACGCTTTTCTGCACCGCGAACAAGCCACTCCATGCTGGCATGACGTCCCTCGTTTAACCACTTTAAAAACGCATCGTAGTGCGGAGTCTCCTGAACGCTAGCAACCCGGCAAAGCGCAAACCCTAACTCAAGCGCTCTCTCCTGCAAAAGCCGCTTCTGTTCTTCGTTCTGCGCGGGGTCTGCATGCACTAGTCTGAATGAACGGTGTTGTGCTTGGCAAGAATCTGCTCCCAAATCTTACGGGCTAACCAACCCGCCGAGCCTCCAGCAGCGGAAATATGTAAGTCCGTCGAAGCCTCGTAGAAAGGCCGTCGTTCCTCCGCCAGCTTGCTAAAATCTTCAAACCCGGACTGCTGACGTAGCAGTGGACGATGTTTGCTGTGTTTAATTCTGTCGTACAACACCGAAGGCTCTGCATTAAGCCAGATCACTTCTCCGAGCTCCGAGAGCAGTCGTCGGTTGACCTCGCGCAGCACGATGCCGCCTCCACAAGCCACGACCAATTGTTGATCGGGTTCAATATTACCAAGCGCATCGGTCTCTCGTGAACGAAATCCTTCTTCCCCGTAATTTTCAAAAATTTCGGGTATGGTAAGTTTGGCCACGCGTTCAATTTCCCGGTCGAGATCCAAAAATGGGCGGCAAACTAGCCGAGCTAGTCGCCTGCCGACCGAGCTTTTGCCCGAGCCCATCATGCCGATCAAGAAAACATTGCATCGCGGCTGCGAAGAAACCGCAACGTCATGCATTCATCATCATGACAGGTTGTTGTTCGTTTGCAAATGAACCCGCGTTACGTTTTTGGCTTTTGCTCCTTTGGAGTCGTTGAAGAGTTCGTATTCGACTTCTTCACCCTCCTCAAGAGTTTTAAATCCCTCAGTTTGAATTACTGAATAATGAACGAAAATGTCCGACTTAACTTGAGGATCAGTGATAAAGCCAAAGCCTCTTCTTTCATTAAACCATTTGACGACACCTTTTGACATAGAGATAGCGAGTTGTGTGGTTTTTTAAAAAACCACGATTTTTCATACAGGATTACGGGCTGGTAGGCCTTCCAGATGCAGGTTCCGAACTCAAAATTATTCGCACATCATTAAACCAGACCGTTTCTGGCGGGCATGAGCCCGTACCCGCCCTTATCTCAGCGTATCGTTTCGCCTTAAATTTTGCTCGCATGACCCAAAAGCCTCCCCTCAAAGCACAGTGTTTACTCATTGTCACAGGTCAACGTGACTTAGATACCCTCAAGCCTGCGGAAGAGCTTTTCAAAACGTTTAATGTGACAGTTTATCGACAAAACTGGCCTAGCAAAGGGTCGGAGCGCGCTCGTCTTGCCGAATTAAATATTCCAACCCTTGTGGCTGCAACAGAATCCTCATCTCTACCGAAGCGTGTTTCATTCCATTTTCGTCGACCGGTGTGGGGCGTGACTGCCATGCCGCCCACTACCTTGGCCACTGCAAAAACCTTAACGCGTCTGTTTGCCAGCGTCGAAACTGGAAACGTGGGCGTCTTGGCAGTTGGTGAGGCAGGTGCGCGCAATGCCGCGCTGGCCATAATAAGTGCCCTCGCGCTTTCAGATCCACGTCTCGACCGAGCTTACCAGGTCTTCCGCCAACAACAGACACAGAAAGTGCTCAAAAGTAAGCTGCCATGAGAACTCAAATTCTCGATTCTGCTGCTGAAAAGAACATCCAAGAAGCGGCCAAAACTCTTCAAGCTGGAGAACTGGTGGCCATTCCCACCGAAACAGTTTACGGCCTTGCTGCGAATGGGCTCAGTGCGTCTGCCGTCGCCAAGATTTTTCAGGCCAAACAACGACCGCTTGCGGATCCGCTCATTCTCCACATCAAAGACCTGGTGATGCTTGCGGATCTTATCGACTCTGAAGCTCTGGCAAAACAATCCTCGCCTCTGATCTCCATCGCCGAGCACTACTGGCCTGGCCCGCTCACCCTGCTCTTGCCCCGGCGGGCTGCTGTACCCGACCTAGTAACCGCTGGGCTGCCGGACGTGGCAATCCGTTGCAGTGCTCACCCGACTATGCGTCGGGTTCTCGAGCGGCTCGACTTCCCCCTTGCGGCACCGAGCGCTAACCGCTTCGGCGGAGTTAGTCCCACCTCCGCCGCCCACGTAAGGCAAGATCTGGGTGGCCTCATTCCTCTCATTCTCGACTCTGGAAACACCAAACATGGCATTGAGTCCACCATCATCCGATGGAAGGATGGGCAAATTCAAATCTTAAGACCGGGCCCGGTCACCACCGAAATGCTGCAACAACATGGACACCAGGTCACCTCAGCTCTGCCGGACCAGAAAGTGCTCGCGCCTGGCATGTTACGCTCCCACTATGCCCCGGCCAAACCTCTCGCGTTAGACCCAAAAAAAATTAACGTAGCTCCGGAGCACTTAGGACTTTTAGCTTTCGGAGAGCAGCGGCAGCAGGCCGGTTACATCGCAAATCTTTCCCAAAACGGCGACTTGGTTGAAGCCGCAACCCGGCTTTATGCATGCCTGCGTGAGCTGGACGCGCATCCTGACGTTCACGAGATTCTCGCCGCACCTTTACCTGAACAAGGCTTGGGCGTGGCAATCATGGATCGCCTGCGAAGAGCCGCCGCCCC
>DAIRSW010000033.1:0-21924 GCA_036804205.1 Verrucomicrobiia bacterium
TCCGAATTCCGCTACATGCCTGCGGCGCTTTGCGTCCTTTTTCTTTGCGTCTTCGTGTCTTGAGCGGAGCGGGCGTGAGTTTATTGAGGGGTGGCTCACACGATGGCTCGCCTCCGTCGAGTGGCCGGTTCCCTCTATCCGCTGGTGGGCCAGAGGCCTGCTCGGGTGAAGATTTCGGAAAGCGGGAGCTGAAGGCCGATGTAGAATTGGCCGAAATCGGCGTAGCGCGCGCTGACTTCATCGAAGCGCATCTGATAGACGATCTCTTTAATGTCGACCGGATCGTGAGCGAATAACGTGACTCCCCATTCGGCGTCGTCAAGCCCGGTGGAGCCAGTGATGAGCTGGCGTACGCGTCCAGAGAAAGTGCGACCAATTTTTGCGTGACCAGCCATGAGCGTTTTGCGCTCTTCAAAAGGCAGGGCATACCAGTTTTGGCCGGCCTCACGCTTTTTGCTCATGGGATAAAAACAAAATACAGGCCAGTCGGGCATGTTGGGATACAAACGGTCCTGAGCGTATTTCTGCATGCGGTCGCGGAAGGTTTGCATGGCTGTCTCAAACTCCGGAGAGTTTTCCGGATGCTCACCGCGAATTTGGTCGGCATAATCCTCCTCGGTGGTGGTGTATTCGCTCCGTTCGGTGAGTGATAAGAAGCAGAAGGTGGCCTCCAAAATTTCAGGGCCCAGGGAGCGCCCTAAATCTTTTTCCCAGCGGTTTGCGGCGTGGAGGTCTGGGGTGAGCAGCATGAATCCTAGGTCGGCTTTGGGCGTGAGCATCGACAAAGCCAAAAGTTGTGTGTTCTCCGAGCTGTTAATACTAAGCACGAGGTTGCTGAGGCGGGCCAAAGCTTCGTTTTGCTGTTGCTCACCGAGTTCCTCCCAGGCGGCATGGTTGATGGTATAGAAAAGGTGGATGACCACCCAACCTTCTTTGGGTTGGAGGTTCTGTTTATAGCTTGGATTCATGATGTGGGCAAAATGGGAGGCTGCGGGCAGCGGGTTGACTGCGGGTCAGGGCTTAGACGCTTTTACAAAACGCGCGATTAATTCCATAGCCCGTTCGAGGTTTTCGAAGCCAGTCGCATAGCTGCAGCGGATAAAACCTTCGCCGCTAGTTCCAAAAGCGGAGCCTGGGACGACCGCGACTTTGTGTTGCTGCAGTAGGTCTAGAGAAAACTTTCGGCTGGTGAGGCCGGTTGAACGGATATCTGGGAAAACGTAGAATGCGCCGCCGGGCTTTTGGCAGGGCAGCCCCATGTCGTTGAGAGCCTGCACGACAAAGTCACGCCGGAGTTGGTAGTCATCACGCATGGCACACATGGAGGACCAGCCATTTTCAATGGCCTCAATGGCCGCGTCTTGGCTCAGGATCGGGGCACAAAGGATGCCGTATTGATGAATTTTCATCATTGCTTCAAGCAATGGCGCCGGGGCGCAGGCAAAACCAAGACGAAACCCGGTCATCGCGTAGGCCTTAGAAAGCCCGTGGAGAAACAATGTGCGCTCGCGCATGCCAGGCAGGGAGGCGATGGCGGTGTGAGGACGCCCCTCGTAGGTGAGTTCGCTGTAGATTTCGTCGCTGATGACTAAAAGATCGTGTTCGATGCAAAGGTTGGCGATCTCCTGGAGTTGAGCTTGGTCCATGACTCCCCCGGTTGGGTTGGTCGGGAAAGACAAAATCAGAATTTTGCTTCGGGGCGTGATGTGTTGAGCCAGATCGGAGGCTTGCAGGGAAAAATTATTTTCCACCTTGGTCGGAATGGCGACCGGCTGTCCATGCGCCATCACGATGGAGGGCATGTAAGAGACGTAACACGGTTCGTGGTAGAGCACTTCGTCACCCGGATTTACCATGGCGCGCAGAGCAAGATCGAGAGCTTCAGACACTCCGACGGCGACCAAGATTTCAGAAATGGCGCTGTAGCTGATCGAGAAATGTTTTTCGACGTAGCCACTGATTGCTTGGCGGAGCTTGGGCAAACCGAGGTTGGAGGTGTAGCTAGTACGCCCCTTTTCCAGTGCGTAGATGGCTGCTTCGCGGATGTGCCAGGGAGTGACAAAATCGGGCTCGCCAATGCCGAGCGAGATTACGTCGTCCATGGTTTGCACGATCTCAAAGAAATCGCGAATGCCCGAGCGCGGGATGTCTTGAAGGTGTCGCGCGATGCGACTAGCTGGATCAAAAGATTGCATAGGGCCTCCCGGCTTCAGGGCGTTATTGCAAGCCGTTCGCCCTCGGCTTCTTTGATTGCTAAGCAATGATTTTCTTTATAAGTCTTCAGTCGGAAACGTGTGGCGGTGGAAAGCACGCCTTCCAAAGTGGATAGCCGCTCGGCGACAAAGTGGGAGACTTCTCGCAAATCCTGTCCGGTCACCACCACCAAAAGGTCGTATCCTCCGCTCATGAGGTAGCAGCTCTGCACTTGATCAAAACGCGCGATTCTTTCAGCCATGCGATCAAAGCCTCCGCCGCGTTCGGGGCGAACTTGGACTTCAATCACCGCTGTAACCGAGGTCTCGCCGGTTTTGTCGGGATCGATGACCGCTTGATAGCCCATAATGGTCCCGTTGCTTTCGAGTTCTTGACGCTTGCTGGCAACTTCCTCCTTAGCGAGACCCAGGCGTTGGGCTAAGCTTTGGTCGTCGAGTCGAGCATTTTCTTGGAGTGCGCGGAGTAGAGGATCTTTCATGAGAGAATGGGAGCAGCCCTTCGGAAATCGAGCAGAGAGAACGGTCGCGCTTTGCGTCGGTCTGTCAACACGAAGGCCGATGAGTTAAGGGATAAAGTCCGTGCTTGACGTGCAGACTTTCGAACGCCACTATTACCTTAGCTAATAATGGAGTGGTTTTTGCGCACGTTGTTTGCTGACGAAGTTTTTGTCGTTTTTTTATTGATCGCGAGCAGAGTCGTCTTAGGCTGGCGGCTTCAAATTGACCACGCGACGCACGAACCGTGCAGTTCACCTTGCACCGCGTGTTTATTCTTTCCTTTGAAACCTTTGCTTCGCATTCTCACGCAATCCTTAAGTTTCCTATCATCACTTCTATGGAACCACCCGCCTCACTAACCGGCTCTTCAACCTCATCCGATATTGAAAAAGTGCCCGGAGGTCCCGTCGATGGCGGAGGCCATGATGGCCACGATCATTCTGGAAACGGCGGTCATGATGGGCATCATGAGCACAAAGAGCTTGGCTTTTGGAGGAAATACATTTTTTCGACCGACCATAAGGTGATCGGGATTCAATACATGCTAACCGGGTTGGTTTTCATGTTCGTGGGTTTCGCCTTGATGTTGGTGATGCGCTATCAGCTCGCTTATCCGGATCAGCCAATCCCTGGCATTCAACAGTTAGCGGAGTCGGTTGAGCTTGAGCCAGGCACTCGGGCATCTAATCCTATTGAAGGTTTGGCCGAAAGTTTCCCGGGTGGGGTAATGACGCCTAACACTTACAACGCGTTTGGTGCGATGCATGGCACTATCATGGTGTTTTTGGCCATTGTGCCTGTGGCATTCGCCGCATTTGGGAACTATGTGGTGCCACTGCAAATCGGTGCGCCCGACATGTGTTTTCCTAAGCTGAACGCGGCCAGTTATTGGACCTACGCCATTGGTGGGGTGGTCATGGTTTATAGTTTTTTTGTTCCCGGTGGCGCGGCGAAGTCGGGGTGGACTATGTACCCCCCACTTTCGACGGTGACTTCGCGTTTCGATGACGTCTCGCCGTGGTTTACCGGGGAAACACTTTGGCTTTTGGGGATGGTCTTTTTGATCACCTCTTCGTTGCTCGGGTCGGTGAACTTTATTTGTACAATCGTGCAGCTCCGAGCGAAAGGAATGACCTGGTTCCGGATGCCATTTTTTGTTTGGGCCATGCTGGTAACGGCGTTCTTGCTGTTACTTGCGTTTCCTCCTTTGGAAGCAGCGGCTTTGATGCAGCTGATGGATCGGGTTGCTGGGACCTCGTTTTTCATGCCGAGCGGATTGGTTGTTGACGGTATCCGGGAAGAGGTTGCTGGTGGGGGAAGCCCGCTGCTTTGGCAGCATCTTTTTTGGTTTTTGGCTCACCCGGAGGTGTATGTTTTAATTTTGCCGGCTCTTGGCATTGTGGCCGAGGTGCTCACCAACAACACCCGCAAGCCTTTGTGGGGTTATCGTTTGATGATCTACAGCATCTTGGTTTTGGGCTTTCTTTCTTTCGTCGTCTGGGCGCATCACATGTATCTGACCGGGATGGGGACGACCATATCGACGTTCTTCCAGACCACGACCGTTTTGATTTCTATTCCTTCGGTGATTTTGCTGACCTGCCTACTCATCTCGTTGTGGGGCGGGTCCATCCGGTTTCCGACCCCGATGCTGTTTGCTTGTGCCTTTTTGCCGATGTTCGGTCTAGGCGGTTTAACTGGGATCCCACTGGCATTTAATGCGACGGACATTGTTTTGCACGATACCTATTATGTGATCGCGCACTTCCACTACATTGTCGCTCCTGGAACGATTTTTGCGATTTTTGCTGGCATTTATTATTGGTTCCCGAAAGCGACCGGGCGGATGATGCACGAGGGTTGGGGCAAATTCCATTTCTGGTCCTCCTTGATTTTTATGAACGGCATCTTTTTGCCAATGTTCTACCAGGGCCTCGCCGGAATGCACCGTCGCTGGCACAGTGGCGGCCAAAACTGGGTGTTAGTTGAGGAGTCAGGCGCGTTTCAAATGAACGAAGTGACCTCCTGGGCCGCATGGTTGCTGGGGGTCGTGCAGGTGCCTTTCATGATTAACTTCTTCTATAGCATTTGGCACGGTCGCAAAGTCGGACGCAACCCTTGGAACTCGACCACGCTCGAGTGGGCTGCCCCCTCGCCCCCGCCTCATGGCAATTTTGACCAGGTGCCATCGGTCTATCGTGGACCTTACGAGTATTCTTTGCCCTTGGTCACTGATCGCGACTTTGTCATGCAACAAGAGGACCCAATTCCTGGTGAGGCCAACCAGGAAAAACCCAGTCAAAATGTTGAAAGACTGGCCCCTAACTAAGCCTACTTTTTTCTAGACGTTTTTTATTCATGGAAATTCCTTATACAGTCAAAGCAAGACCGGACACTGGTCTGTGGAACGCCAAGTTAGGCATTTGGTTATTTTTGGCCTCCGAAGTCATGTTATTCGGAGGGCTTTTTTCGGCCTACATTTTCCTGCGCCTGGGCGCCGAGTATTGGCCGCACCACGTCTTGGACGTGCCCATGGGTCTTACTAACACGGCCATCTTGATTACTTCGTCGATCACCATGGTTTTCGCGTGGGCAGCATTGAAGTTTCGTGATTTTGGGAAATTCCGGCTTTGGATGGGTATCACCTTGGTATGCGCCTCATGCTTCCTGGTGATTAAGAGTTTTGAGTATAAATCTAAATTCGAGCATTATGGCTTCATCATCAAGCCGGCTCATGCGGAGCTGTATTTGCCCAAACTGGAAGCGATGGGAGCTAAGATTGGCCATTTTCGTAGCACTGGGGCGATTGAGGTCACCGGTTATCTCAAAAGTGAGGTAAGCGAGGAGACTGATTTCTTTTTAGTGAAACCCGACCCTGCGCCGCAACTCAGCCTGAGCGACGGCATTGCGTTACGCGGCTTGGATTCCAATCTGCAAGATGGGATTGGCGGCAAAACGAGCGACTTAGAGCCGATTCAGATCGAACGGGATCATGTGGATTGGTGGGGCAACTTCGCTCCTCGCTACAGTAGTTTTTTTGGAATCTACTACGTTTTGACCGGACTCCATGCTTTGCACGTCATTGGAGGGATGGTGGTGCTGGGCTATTTTTGGCTGACCGGCTATGGAATGTTTAAGCGTGATCCAGAGCATTTGACGAACCGGGTTGAGGTCGGTGGACTTTTCTGGCACTTTGTTGATTTGGTTTGGATCTTTTTGTTTCCCGTTCTTTATCTTCTTTAATTTATGGCTGACGACGTTGAATCCCTAAAAAAACATATTCGGACCTACCTTTTGGTCTTTGCTGCTCTCGGTGTCCTTACGGTTTTAACGGTCTGGGCATCCTACCTTCCGGTGAGTACGGCTTGGCACGTTGTGATAGCGCTTTTTATTGCCTCAATTAAGGCCGGGCTGGTAGCCGCTTTCTTCATGCATTTGACCTCGGAAAAGAAACTGATTTATCAGATCATGATCTTCACGGTGTTTTTCTTCTTGGGCTTAATTTTTCTCACGATCCTGGCGTATAAAGATCACATTCCTTCTTTGCTAGGATAATCGTTTATGGGCTTACGCGGATTCCACATATTTTTCATTTCGGTTGCTTCACTGTTTTGCTTCGGAACAGCGGCCATATTCTTGCGTCAACGTCTTTTGACCGGGGACTTCATTTTTTTGGTGGGCATTGCCTTAGCTTCATTAGCGGGATTAGCACTTTTGTTTTATGCGCTATGGTTTGCACATAAAAGCAGACCACAAGGCTCCACTCGCAACTCATAATTTCCACCCAAACACCCCTACGACCATGAAAACACGAAACACGCCCATGTTTTTGCCACTGCTAGTCATTTTTATCGGGCTTTTGAGCAGCCCGCCGGCGCAGGCTTGTGCGGTGTGTTTTGGAGCGCGCGGCGATCACATGACTGAAGTTGCGAGCTGGGCAATTTTCACCTTGCTAATTGTCATCATGGCGGTGCTCGGTGGATTTGCCTTGTTCATTCGGCACCTGATGAAGCTAAGCCGACGTGTTGCGGAGGTCTCGTGTAGCTCCCAAGGCGAGCCCAGCATTGGTTGGTAACCCTGTTCTAAAATCATGAGCTTAAACAAAACATTCGGACTTCCCGACAACGCCTCCGCCCATGGATATCAGATTGATGCGATGCTGGAGTTTTGTCACTGGTTCATGCTGATACTGCTGGTAGGTTGGTCTGCCTTTTTTCTCTTTACGCTCTGGCGATTTCATCACTCCCGGCAACCTCGCGCCAGTTACTCCGGGGTGAAAAATAAAATGTCTACCCACCTCGAGCTTGGGGTGGTGATGATCGAAGTACTATTGCTGTTTGGATTTGCTTTTCCTTTGTGGAACCAGCGAATCAATGATTATCCGGATCCGGAGCAAAGTCTTCAGATTCGAATGGTGGCCGAGCAATTTGGTTGGTCAGCGCATTATCCTGGTCCGGACGGCATGTTTGGCCGCGGCAATCCTGACTTGGTTACCGCGACGAATCCCTTGGGACTTGATCATGATGATCCTGCCGCCGCCGATGACATCGTGATCCGCAACACCATGCGAATCCCTGTCAATCAACCCGTGATCATCAGCTTAAGTTCAAAGGATGTGATTCATAACTTCGCCATCCACCAAATGCGTGTCGCGCATGACACCATCCCCGGGCAGGAGATTCCCTTATGGTTCACTCCGATTGTCGAAGGCGAGTTTGAAATCATCTGTGGGCAGCTCTGTGGGTGGGGCCATGCCACCATGCAAGCGATCGCGGAGGTTATGCCAGCCAGCGACTTCCAAAATTGGTTGGATGCTCAACCCGGATTTAATCCACCGCCCGCCGCAGAGCCGACCGTCGCAGATCCAGCCCTCACGCATCATCATCACGAGGAAAAACCTCCCAAAGACGATCAAGGGTCTTGAGGTAAGAAACAAGAAAAGCCGAAGAGTCCAGCTTGCTTCTCATGCTGAGCGGGGCTTAGGTAACGGTTTTCTTTTCACATGAGTACTTCAAGCGGTCAGCTACAGAACGACAGTTTTGATGGATCAAAAATTCTGATCCTAGACTTTGGCTCACAATATACCCAGGTCATTGCCAGGCGAATTCGCGAGTGCTCAGTTTACAGTCAGGTAGCACCCTATCACGTTAAAGCCTCCAAGATCGCTGCACTCAAACCGCAAGGCATTATCCTCAGCGGTGGCCCAGCCAGTGTTCACGACAAGAAGGCACCCCACGTGGACCCTGCAGTGTTTGACCTCGGCATTCCAGTTTTAGGTATTTGTTATGGCCTGCAACTGATGGGCTTTCATCTTGGCGGACTTGTCGAACATTCTGAAGTCAGAGAATATGGCCCTGGCGAACTTGAGATCATTGATGATCGAAGTCTGCTGGCTGGTATCGGTCAGCGTGCTGACATTTGGAATAGTCATGGAGACCGCCTGGTGAAAATGCCTCCAGGCTTTAAGGTTTTAGGCAAAACGAGCAGCAGCCCCTATGCGGCGATCGGGGATGAAAAGCGGAAACTGTATGGGCTGCAGTTTCATCCCGAGGTGGTGCATACCCCGCGTGGAAAAGATATTCTGCAGAATTTTGTGTGGGACCTCTGCGATTGTGCGCGTGATTGGACCATGGGCTCGTTTATTGAACATGCTTGCAATCAAATTCGCGAGAGAGTCGGAGAAGACCGGGTGGTGCTCGGACTCAGCGGTGGAGTGGACTCGTCGGTTACTGCGGCACTGCTTCATCGGGCTATTGGTAAGCAGTTAACCTGCATCTTTGTCGACAACGGTTTGCTGCGAGCTCGAGAGACATCGGTGGTTGAGGGTGTCTTTAAGGAGCATTTCCAAATACAACTTAAGACGGTCCGGGCATCGGCACGGTTTCTCAACAAGCTTAAGGGGGTGACCAGCCCGGAAAGAAAACGCAAAATTATTGGCGTTGAATTCGTCCGGGTTTTTGAAGAGGCCACCGCAAAACTTCAGCTCACCAAGGGAAAGGGGCAGTATCGCTTTTTAGCTCAGGGCACCTTGTACCCCGATGTGATCGAAAGTGTGTCGATCGCAGGCAACCCGGCGGCGCTCATTAAGAGCCATCATAACGTTGGTGGGCTTCCTAAGCGCATGAAGTTTGAATTAGTCGAGCCGCTCCGCCAATTGTTTAAAGATGAAGTCCGTCAGTTGGGGCTTCAATTGGGACTGCCTCGCGAAATTGTACATCGGCAGCCTTTTCCAGGACCCGGCCTAGCCGTGCGGATTCTGGGCGAGATCACACCCGCAAGACTGAATGTGCTACGCGAGGCAGACCGGATTGTGATCAGCGAAATGAAAGCTTCGGATTGGTACTACAAGGTTTGGCAATCATTCGCCGTGCTTTTGCCTGTTCGCAGTGTTGGGGTCATGGGCGACGAGCGCACTTACGAAAACACCATTGCCTTGCGCATTGTGGAAAGTCAGGATGGCATGACGGCCGACTGGGTGCGATTGCCGTATGAGATTCTCGCTCGCATCTCGGCCCGAATTATCAATGAGGTTCGCGGAGTTAACCGGGTGGTGTTCGATATTTCCAGCAAGCCTCCTGCCACCATTGAGTGGGAGTAACTTTTGGGAGCTGGCGCCCAGAGCTCAATCGCTCGGCTTAGAAAGAATCAGGCACGAATTAATGCCACCGAAACCGAAGGAGTTGCTAAGGATGTGCTGGAGTGGTTTTTCTTGTGCGTGATTGAGAACCAGATTCAGTTGGCAGGCCGGATCGGCTTGATCAACATGCAACGTTGGTGGCACCCAAGCATTTTCGAGGGCTAAACAGCAAATGATAGCTTCTATGGCACCGGTCGCGCCAAGAGGGTGAGCGGTGTAAGCTTTCGTGCCAGATACCAAAGGCCTCTCCGCGTGGGTGCCGAGAACCTCCCGAATGCATCGAGACTCGGTTGAGTCATTGAGCTGGGTGGAGCTGGCGTGCGCGTTAATATAGTCCAGTTCCTGAGGTTCGAGTTCTGCCTCGGCGAGGGCCTGCTTCATGGCGCGAATACAACTTGCTCCGTCGGGAAGTGGGCTGGTCATGTGGTAAGCATCGTTGTTCAAGCTGTA
This sequence comes from Verrucomicrobiia bacterium, assembly GCA_036804205.1. Classification (GTDB taxonomy): domain Bacteria; phylum Verrucomicrobiota; class Verrucomicrobiia; order Chthoniobacterales; family CALDSX01; genus DAIRSW01. Next base: position 9,799 of record DAIRSW010000033.1, read on the forward strand.
ACCACGAACCTCAGCGTAAATATGAGCACCACGTGCCCGAGCATGTTCTAGCTCTTCGATGACCAAAGATGCTCCGCCTTCTCCCATAACAAAGCCATCACGCTTTATGTCGAACGGTCGGCAAGCCTTGGCGATGGGATCGCCTTCGTATTGGCTCATGGTTTTAATGAAGGCAAACGCCGAATAAGTGAGCGGCGAAAGCGGCGCTTCGGCTGCGCCGGCGATCATGACGTCCACGTAGCCATCCCGGATGTAACGAAACGCGTCCCCGATCGCCACGGCCCCGCTGGCGCAGCTGTTGGAGTTGGTGGTGCCCACACCACGCAAGCCAAACTCAATGGCGATGTTGGAATGGGCTGAGCCACCGAAGACCTGGAGTGCCAGGGTGGGAGTTACTGCCTTGCTGCCTCCTTGCATAAAGCGCGCGTGTTCGATCTCAGCATTGGCTATGCCTCCGAGGGCTGTTCCGTAAGAAACACCGATTCGGGATGTGGGTTGATCTGGAGACACGTTGAGCTGCGCGTCTTCAATCGCCAGCCGGGCGCTGTGCACGGAAAATTGGGCGTAGCGATCCAGCCTTTTATGGCGGTGGGGAGGGAAAAAGCGACCGGGTTCCCAGTCCGAAATCTCTCCCGCTGCATGGGCGTTGAGTGAGCTGGTGTCGAAGCGGGCACAACGTGCAATGCCGCTTTTTTCCGCCACTAAACCTTGCCAGAACGCCTCTTTCCCGATGCCAATACATGTCAGAGGTCCGAGACCCGTAATGACCGCCCTTCGTGATTGGTTCATGCGAATGTTTCAAGGTGCTCTTTAAAACAACGGAGGGTTTGGTTAGCGATATAATGAATAAAAAAACCACCGATGATTGGCTCTAAGGCGGGGGATAATGCGGGTACACGAAACTTGAGGTCATGATGAATCTCAACTCGCACACCACCTTCTGCGACCGGGGCCATGGTCCAAACCACTTTCATGCCTTTAGTCCAGGCTTTGAGGTGCAAAAAGTGGATCTCGAAATTGTCCGGCTCGGCCCATTGCTCAGAGACCCATGAAATAGGAATGCCGGAGCGCACTGCGGCCATCTTAACGAGGTGGTGGCCGTTTTGTTCCCCCAAAAACTCGATGCTCCGGTAGTGGGGCAGAAGCTCAAGCCAGTTATTGAGGTCAGATGTAAGAGCAAAAATTTTCTCCCGACTTGCGTTTATGATGATGCTGTTGGCCTGTTGCATATGCGGTCGTTTATCCGAGTCGAGGAGTTGGTCTGAAGATGGAACGAAATCCGCTAAGCGCCGCGTCCGCAGCAGTTTTTGAATTTCTTGCCCGAGCCGCAAAAACAAGGGTCATTTCGTCCGATTTTTGGTTGATCCCGCACCGTTGGAGGTGGCCTTCTCGGGCCTTGAGCCATTCCTTGAGCGGCTGAGGCGGTTTGATCACGTAGTTGCCGCAAACTATCGGAAAGCAAGTTGGATGGCAGAGCTTTAAGAAACTCGTTAAATGCGGTGACGTTGGTGGTGCTGCGGAAGAGGTTGCTCAACACTTCGTTTTTGATGTTGCCCATCAACTCCACAAAAACCGAATAGGCCTCGTTTTTGTATTCAACCAGAGGATCTTTTTGACCGTAAGCGCGCAAATAAACGCCCTCGCGAAGTGCGTCCATATTGTAAAGATGCTCCTGCCACAACCGGTCGACGCTATTGAGCAGAATGTGTCGTTCCAGGCGTTTGACTGCGTCGGCTTCTTCGTGACTGCTTTTGCGTTCATAAGAATCTTTGACGAGCTGCACCACATGCTCGGCGTTTTCTTCACTCGACCGGGATTCAAATCCTGCTTTTTCCTCGGTGAGTCCCAATGGAAAGGTGTTGTTACACCAGGAAAGAAGGCCTGGGTAATCCGGCGGGGTTTCATCGATTGTCTCAAGATGCTCTTGAACTTTGTCAGGAACAATTTCTTCAATAATCTCGTAAATTAGCTCGCGGGGATTGTCAGTATTTATGATGTCGTTGCGGTACCCGTAAACAACCTCACGCTGTTTGTTCATCACGTCATCAAACTCCAGAGTGCGTTTACGGATCATGTAGTTGCGCTGCTCGACCCGTTTTTGCGCGTTTTCGACCGACTTATTAAGCCAGGGATGCTCTAGCTCCTGGCCATCTTCCAGGCCAAAGCGTTCCATGATTTTTGTCATGCGATCCGAAGCGCCAAAGTTACGCATGAGATCATCCTCGAAGGAAACGTAAAAGCGTGATTTACCGGGATCGCCCTGGCGCCCGCAACGTCCGCGAAGCTGGCGGTCAACCCGGCGAGATTCATGACGTTCAGTAGCAATCACGTACAGGCCACCAACTTCGGCCACACCTTCACCGAGTTTAATGTCGGTCCCACGACCAGCCATGTTAGTGGAAATGGTGACCGAACCTTTTTGACCCGCACGAGAGACAATTTCGGCTTCCTGCTTGTGAAACTTAGCGTTGAGCACGGTGTGCGGAATTTTGTCACGCTTCAACATCCGGGAGACTACTTCCGACGCCTCAACGCTGGCTGTTCCGACGAGAATAGGCTGGCCTTCGCTATGGGAGATGCTGATTTCCTTGATGACCGCGTTATATTTTTCGCGCCGGGTTTTGTAGATGTAGTCGTTAAGATCTTGGCGAACATTGGGTCGGTGGGTGGGGATCACCGCGACATCCAGTTTATAGATGTCATGAAACTCATTCGCATCGGTTTCCGCCGTTCCGGTCATGCCGGCCAGTTTTTCGTAAAGGCGGAAGTAGTTTTGAATGGTGATAGTGGCTAGGGTCTGACTTTCGCGGTCGACCTGCACGCCTTCTTTGGCTTCAACGGCCTGGTGCAAGCCGTCGGACCAGCGACGTCCGGGCATTTTGCGTCCGGTGAATTCATCAACAATCACCACTTTATTGTCTTCCACGACGTAGTGCACGTCTTCCTCGTAGAGGCAGTAGGCTCGGAGGAGCTGAGAGATGGAATGCATTTTTTCTGCTTGAGCATCGCATTTGACCTGGGCTTGTGAGCGTTGTTCGGCTTTTTCAGCTTCAGAAAGTTCGCTTTGTGCGTCGATCCCTGCAAACACTTCGGCCAAATCCGGTAGCACGAAGGCTTCTGGTTCATTGGGGCTTAAGAAGCCTCGCCCTTGTTCGGTTAGGTCGGCTTCGTGGGCCTTTTCGTCGATGGTAAAAAACAGCTCATCTTTTAACGCGATAAGGGCTTCTTTGCGTCCGTCTTGGTAGAAACTCAGCTCAGCCTTATCCATGAGACGCCGGTTTTCTGGATCCTCCAAAAGTCTTAGCAACACTTTATTTCGTGGCTGGCCGAGTTTGGTTAGGAACATTAGGCGACCGCCTTCCTCGACGTCGCCTTCTTCGAGTTTCGCTTTGGCCTCGGAAACCAAACGGTTACAGAAGGTGGTTTGCTTGCGTATCAATTGTTCAACCAAAGGTTTATAACGGTCGTATTGCTGGGTGCTCACGGTGACCGGACCACTGATGATGAGAGGCACGCGGGCTTCATCGATCAGAATCGAGTCAACCTCATCGACGATGGCAAAAAAGTGGCCGCGTTGAACCTGCTGTTCTTTAGTGGAAGCCATGCCGTTGTCTCGCAGGTAATCGAAACCAAACTCCGCGTTGGTGCCATAAGTGATGTCGCAGTCATACTGCTTGCGACGTTCAGCAGGAGACTGGCCGTGGACGATGCAGCCAGTGCTTAGGCCAAGCATTTTGTAAAGGGGCGCCATCCAGTCCGAGTCGCGTCGAGCAAGGTAGTCGTTGACGGTGACCAAATGCGCTCCACGGCCGCTCAGTCCGTTCAAGACGAGCGGAAGGGTCGCGACCAAGGTTTTGCCTTCGCCGGTTGCCATCTCCGCGATCTTACCATGATGTAGCATCATGCCGCCGATGAGCTGCACATCAAAGTGCACCATGTTCCAGGGGAGCGGTTGATCTGCGACCATCCAGGATTTCCCTACCAGTCGTCGTGCCGCGTTTTTGGTGCCTGCGAAAGCTTCGGGTAGGACTTCAGTCATTTCATCCTGAAGAAGTTTCGGATCTTCGATTGCCCTGAGGCGCTCTTTCCATCCTTGAGCTTTCTCGAGAAGCTGTTCTTCGCTTAAAGATTGATATTCTTGTTCAAGCTGGTTGATCCGCTCCACGATGGGCAGCATTTTTTTTATAAGACGTTGGTTTTTTGAGCCAACAAATTTTTTGATAATCCAACCGATCATGGGTGCAGAAGAAGAAATGTAATAACGCGTAAATCGAGATGCTCTCGGGCCAACCGCGAAGTCTTTGGCACGAGAGGATGAGGTGCACTATGGCACGGGGGTGGACCGCGTCAACGAAGTGCTGGCCTGAGGTAGAGATAATTTTCTGGGCAGGGAGAAGGTGGCATAGGTGCAAGAGGACTAAGAAGCTCGATCAGCAAGGTTGACATGGACCCCGCACAAATACAGGTTTACTCATGCAACAATTCTTCGCAATCCTCTTAGCCATGGCTGTATCTGCTATGGGAATGGTGCCCGGAGCGGCTTGGGAGGCGGATAATGGGTGTGAAGTCTCTTGCTGTCAAACAGACGAAGGAAGTGATGATCCGTGCAACCCGAATTGTTGCTTGCCGTGCGGAGCGCGAGTCCTGGTCATTTCTGGCTTAGTGCCACCGGGATATCCCGTTTGTTTAGTAACGGATTGTCCCTGGTTTTCTGATGCTACAGATTTGAGAAGCCGAGTTGACTCACCGCCTGTGCCGCCACCGCGAACCTAGCCAGGACTCCACGTCGTGCGGTTTGGCAGTTTTGTTTGCCGCCTTTCCGCAGTCAGAATTAGAATCAATGCGAAAGGAAAATAGCCATGAAACGGTTTATTCTCAGTATGCTCTCAGTCTTAGCAATTGTGCTTGCGCCGGTAACGGCGTCAGCAGCTAGCAAAGACTGTAGTGGCGAATGCTGCCCCTGTGAGTGCAGCGCTGGATGTTGCTAAGTTAGCTCCATTCATATAATCAGGCGCGCACCTCGGAAATCGAGGTGCGCGTTTTTTTTACCCAAGTGCAGTGGGTCGGAAGGGTTTTTCTGTGTTTGGCCCGCGACTCTCGACTCTCGACCCTGAACTCTCGACGGGATCCAACGGCACTTCGCCCCCCAGGTCAGCCCGCTTCCTCAACCACTTTCCTTAAGGGCATCTTCCCAATCCGCCTGGAGAGCTTCGGCTTGATGGAAGCGATGAAATTGGGTGGATTCCAGACGTCCCACCGGGGCAATGCCGATTAAACTATTGCACAAAAAGATCTCGCTCGCTCGGGCCAGTTCTTGCTTTCGAAGAGTGTGCACTTTGACCGGACGACGCTCCATAACCCAAGCTCGCACCACGCCAGGGCGGGCCCCATCTTCCACCCGTGGGGTGCAGAGTTGGCCATCTAGCACCAGGAAAACATTGGCGGTGGCGGCTCCGACCAAAGCGGCGGCTTGATTAAAGACCAGCACATTGTCAGCGCCGAGCGCTTTGGCTTTGGCGAGGGTCTGAGCACGGTGCCAGTAGGCCACGCTTTTGGTGGACGGAAAAGGATCGGCTAGGGGTTCCGCCGACGAGACCAATTTAAGCGAAGTGCTTGTTCGTGTTTCTCGTTCCTCGACGTAAGCGATAATCTGTGGGGCCTCAATGGGATCAGAGATCGAGCCAGGTCCGGCGGTTATAAACAGGCGCAGAACTCCTTGATGAGGCAGGGTCAGCTTTCCCAGAGCGGATTGGAGGTTTTCTGAAGCGAACGCTGGAAAGCCTAGCTCGGCAGCAGACTGCCTTAAGATGAGCAAATGATCTTGGATTAGGTGCGCTTTGCTGTTGTGAATCCGTATGGTCTCAAAAAGTGCCATCCCCAGCCGAAACCCACGATCGCTCATGGGAAGTTCCGTGGCTTCGCACCAGTCGCCATTTTTTAGAAGATACGAGTGAAGGTTCATGATCTGGGGAAGCGCCGTGGTTAACCGAAGTAAAATGCATCGAAACCTACCCCCCGGTCAAGGAGAACCCACTTGAGGGTACGACAGAAGTTTGCTATCCCCCTCAGAAACTTCTTGCGCCACTTGCGATTGAACCTTCCTCGGCTAGGTTACATCTGTAACTTTGCGACTTGCCAATGGCGTTCTGCAATGTTGACTCACTATCCCGATGCACAAGCAAAACGTCCCTGTTGACTCTCTCACTCCACCTACCAAACGAAAGGGTTTTCCGTGGGGCATTGTTGTGACAATTCTGGGAGTCGCGAGTGCGGTAGTTGTTGTTTTTTTGCTGAAAACCGAGGAGCAAAGTGGTCCGCCCGTGACCACCGCCGGAGGATTACGCGTGGCGGAGGCAGAAAAAAGAGACCTCGCCTTCGCACTCAAGCTGAGCGGCGATGTCGCCCCTGCTTTCGAAATCGATGTCAAAGCTGAGGTCGGTGGCAAAGTCAAGCATATTTTGACCGAGGTGAATCAACAAGTGGAGCGCAACCAGTTACTGGTCGAAATTGACGATGCCGACCTACTCACCGAAATGGCCGCAGCAGAGACTGAGTTTGCGGGAGCCCAGCTGAATCTAAGTAAAGCCACCCGCGCCGTCGAACGGGCTGAGCAGTTAAGAGATCGCGACTTGCTGAGTGCGGAAGACTTCGAGAATCTTCAAATTGATGAAAAAATTTCCGCTAACACCCTAGAACGTGCGCAGCGCCGCATTGAGCAGGTTGAGGAACGACTCAGCAAGACCAAAATCGGAGCTCCTGCCGACGGATTGGTGCTGCAAGTGAACATCGTGCAGGGCCAAGTGGTCGTCGAAGCCGCCAGTGTGAATGCCGGCACCACACTTCTACGAATGGCGGATCTCACCAATCTCATTGTGCGCAGTCACATCAATCAAGTCGACGTCGCACTTATTGGCCCTGGGAAGCACGTCAAACTGATGCTGCCAGCGCTCCCCGGGATTGAGATGACCGGGCAGATAACCTTCATCGCTCCGATTGCGACTGTACAGAATAACATCAAAGGTTTTGCCATGGAAACAGCTTTGCTCGATCCGCATGAACGCTTGCGACCGGGTATGACCGTGGATATGGAAATCGTGGTTGAAGAAGCGCAGGAGGCCGTCTCCATCCCCATCGCTGCGGTGTTTCGTAACCTAAGCAATTCCAAGGTCGTTTTTGTCCAGCAAGAAGATGGGGGCTTCGAAGAGCGCCAGGTTGAAACCGGCGTGAGTGATTTGTTTCACGTAGAAATCACTTCAGGACTGGAAGATGGCGAAGTGGTCTCGCTGATCAACCCTCGTTTGCTGGAGGACGACGCCAGCTGATGACCGAACCGTTGATTCGTCTCAAAGATGTTACGAAAGCTTACAAAACCGGAGAATCGGAGTTTTTAGCATTGCGGGGAGTAAGCCTCGATATATTTCCTGGCGAGTTAGTAGCCATCATTGGCCCGAGTGGGAGTGGTAAGTCGACACTTATGCATCTGCTAGGATGTCTTGATAGTCCGAAGGCCGGCTCGATGGAGATCGATGGACTCAACGTAACGCGAGCCAGCTCAGATCGACTTGCAATGATGCGTCGTGAAAAAATCGGTTTTGTCTTTCAGAGCTTTAATCTACTACCGCGTCTCACTGTTTTAGACAATGTGGCCTTACCGCTTCTTTATTCTGGGATTCCGGCTGAGGAAAGGCGCTATCGAGCGCAGGTGGCTCTGCAAGAAGTCGAGTTGGCGGATCGAATGCATCATCGACCGCTGCAACTGAGCGGTGGGCAGAGCCAGCGCGTGGCTATCGCTCGGGCTTTGGTCAACGACCCTTTGCTTTTATTGGCCGATGAACCGACCGGGGCGCTCGATACCAAAACTGGTCACACCATTTTACAACTATTCACCGAGCTGCACTCCAAAGGGCGCACCATCGTCATGGTGACGCACGATCCTGATGTGGCTTCCATGGCTGAACGCCGTGTGGAAGTGCGAGATGGTTTAATTTTTCATGACGGCGCGCAAACTCCACAGTCACCTCTCCTACTAGCATGAATTTTGGCCTTGCCGTTCTCAGTGGTTTGCGGGAGGTCGCGGCCCATAAACTGCGCAGTCTTTTGACTATGCTGGGAGTTATTCTAGGGGTCACCAGTCTGGTAACCATGTTCGCAATCACTGCCGGAATGGCGCGGCAGGCTTATGAAAATCTAGTTGCTTTGGGAGGCTTGACCTTGGTTGGGATCGCTGAAGAAGAGCCCTCAGAAGAATTGCGGCCCCTGCTCGATGTGTCCCCGGGGCGCACCATGCGAGATGTGGAAGCCATCCGGGTAGGGATTCCTTTGGTGGAGCACATCAGCCCGGAAGTCCGAATGAATGTTGAGATCGATTACGGCAATTTCAACAATCGCCAGCGTGTGGAAGGCATTGCCTCTGACTTTTTTTACGCGCATGAGCACGAAATGGCGGCAGGACGCTTTATCAGCGAGCTGGATAACATCAACGCTCGCAATGTGGTCGTTCTTGGGCATTCCCTTGCTCAAGAAATTTTTCGAACGACTGATCCGGACCGGGTCTTAGGGCAAACCATCCGGATTCGTCAAAGACCTTATCAGGTGGTGGGAATCCTCAAGTTTTATGAGCGTGAAACCGATCGTCGACGAAGGCTTGAGGAGGAAGCAAGAAGAGCGGCACAAGGAGATCAACAGCAAGCATCATCCGTGCGGCGAGCTCGGGAGAGGGGGTGGAACCCTTACCATCGCAAAAACCAAAGCCTGCTCATTCCCATCAATCGTTTTTTACAGGAGTTTCGAGCATCCAATGTTGATGCCAACGGGGTTGATTGGGGGCCCAACTGGCGATTGGAAGAGTTACAGATCAAGCTGCGGAACCTAGATGATTTTCAGGCTGTTCTAGGCCAATTAGAATCGCTGCTTTTGCAAACCCATAGGGGGATCGATGACTTTAGCTTTTCGACTCAGGAAGGCTGGTTTGATCAGATCGAGCGAAGTGTTTCCGCAACCCGATTGACCGGAAGCGTGATCGCCGGGATAAGCCTCGTGGTCGGCGGGATCGGGATTGCCAATATTATGTTGGCAAGCATCACGGAGCGGGTCCGAGAAATTGGGATTAGGATGGCGGTGGGTGCTCGACGACGTGATGTTTTCATCCAAATTCTCTCAGAAAGCGGTTTGATCGGTTTGTTGGGGGGAGCCTTCGGTTTGATCCTGGCATTAGGCCTCATTCGCGTTTTGGACGTTGCTGGTGCCTCGGATGTGGCACCAATTGTGGAGTGGCCCAGTTTAGTGATTGGTTTTTCTTTTGCGGTGGTTGTCGGCTTGGTTGCAGGAATCTATCCCGCCTGGAAAGCCAGCCGCCTGGAACCGATCGAGGCATTACGCTATGAATAAGATACACTTTTGCCCTTGCAATTTGGCAGGGCTTGCGTGATAAATTAAAATCGGTTCACATGCGGGTGTAGCTCAGTGGTAGAGCACTTCCTTGCCAAGGAAGATGTCGCGAGTTCGAATCTCGTCACCCGCTCCACCTTAAATATCATTTCTAAAATCCTACGGGTCGCCTGTGTCGCTGTTGTAGACACGATCTTTCCAGCGCAACTTGCCCGAGGCGGTGAGACGCCAACTGTTTAGGGCGATCATAAGAGCTAGAAGGTGGCCCAAGCAATGTCCGAGCACGCTCAGCCAGGGTGTGCCAAACCGGAGAGCCAGAGAGGCTCGCAAAAGCCAAACCAGCAAAGCAGGGATCAGCCACAGCACCGAGTTAAAGAATGCCCAAGGGAGTAGGAGGAATGGCAGCACAAAGAAAATGAATTGGAGGACTCCAAACCCTAAAAAGACGCCCAGTTTACGATCGAACGCCGGTCGCAGATTTTTGCTAAAGCCTTCCCAAACCTGTCCCCAATTTTCATACATACGGCAGGCCACCAGCGCCGTGCCATCCGCGTTCAGCAGCCGATGCCCCTCGCCCATCCGACTGGCCACTAGCCGTCCGAGAGCAATGTCTTCTACCATGTGCGATTTCACGGTTTGATGACCGCCAATGGCTTCGTAGGTGGGTCGATGAAAAAACATAAATTGTCCATTGGCCGACCCCAGGCTGCCGAGTTGTTCAGGACTTAATCGACTCGCCAATCCTGGATTGGCGGCCAAGCAGCGAACCAGCCATTGGGGTAGAAAGGTGAGGATCAGCATGTGCATGAGCGGCACGACCAGAACTTCCGACCAGGTGCAAGTGGTCTGCTTGGGCCAAAGCGAAAGTAGACCGATGCGCTGGCTCTGAGCCCTTTGCAGGCAAGCCTGCAGTGCGCTTGGCGAGTGCAAGGTATCTGCATCGGTGAACAGCAGATATTCGCCCTGCGCTTCGAGGAATAGCTGATGGCAGGCCCAGGCTTTCCCCGACCAGGCTGGGGGGAGGGCTTGCCCGCGGAGAAGGCGGAGGCGGTGACCGGGTTCATCGGAGAAACCAAATTCCTGCACGACCGCCGAGGTGTTATCCTCAGAATTATCGTCAAGGACTAGAATTTCAAAGTTGTCGTAGTTTTGCGCAAGCAAAGACCTAAGGCAGGAGCCAATCCGGCTGGCTTCGTTTCTTGCGGGAATAAGGACTGAGATACGGGGGGTGTCCGGGCCAGATTTTTTTTTGAGTCGAATTCGGGGGAACACCAGCAGGTTGATCCAGGTATGAAATAGGAAGAAAACAAGACCAAAAGTTAGGATCCAGAACAGAATTGGCATAGCGTGGGGTGAGAGTTGGTCGCTTAAGAGGTGCGGGTATGCCGAGGCTTTTGGATTCGCGACAAAAAAGCATCCCAGCTTTGGTTGATGGAGGGCCGAGGGCGCCAAAGAGTTTGAAAAGTATCAAACCGACTTTGTCGGATCGTTCGATCCAATGAGGCGATTTCGTTCTTCAGAGCCTGCTCGAAGGTTGTCTGCTCATCCCACGCTGGACCTATCCGGACAAAGATGGTCGGTCGAGATTCCTCCAGCCATTCATAGCGAATGGCGAGTGGAAATACCGGACATCCAGAGCGCTTGGCGAGAAACTCGACACCTCGCTCAACTCGGATTGGTTCAGTCGGGTGCGACAGTCGGCCTTGAGGGAAAATCCAAACCTGGTGTCCTGGTGTTTCTAAAAGGCGCAATGAATAGTGCATGGCCTCAAGCGGAACGCGGTCCCGAGGCAAACCATACGCACCGAGGAGACGAAAAAATTGGTAGCGCTTTAAGTGTTCCTCCTGTTGCGCGAGGAACACCTGGGTTTTGAGCAGGTGATGATCAAGAGCGTAGGCAACAAAGCCGTCCCACCAATTGGTGTGGTTAGGCGCGATAAGAACAGCATGCTTGCTCAAGGCCCTGGGCAGATCGGAGTGATTGTCCACCAGAAAAGCGCGAAACCGCTTTTTGATCCCGCGCAGAACAAGACGTCCGAGGGTGGCGTGTGCCAAAAAATGAGGCCGCGCCGTAATCACTCAGCTTGTTGGAGGAAGCGTTCGAAAGCTTGGAGGGTTTCGGGGCTCACATGATGCTCAATCCCCTCGGCGTCTTTTCGGGCGGTGGGCGTGGAGACTCCGAGAGCTTGGAGAAAGGCGACCACGGTTTGGTGGCGTGCTTTGGCTTTGGAAGCCAAGCGTCTTCCGGTGTCCGTCAGAAATATGGAGCGATAGGGTTGGGTGGTGACTAAACCTTCCCGCTGCAAACGTTGAATCGTGCGGATGACGGTGACGTGACTGACGCCTAGGACTTTCGCGATATCAACAGCTCGCGCTTCTCCGGTATGGTCAATAAGATCGGCGATTGCCTCGACATAATCCTGAGCGCGCTCTTGGGAGTGAGCGAGCCTGGTATGTTTTTGAATATCAGCATGGGAAGGGAGCGGCGACCGCATGGAAGGAGAGTGCCATGTGAAAGGATATTTGACAAGCAGGATGGAGTGATATAGATCCTAGTTCATAGTGTAGCTAAGGCTACATGTTAAATTCATCAATATCACCCGGCACACCAAACTTCAAGCCGTTGAGCTCAATCGAATCATGCGAATCGTTTCTTTTTTTCTGTTTTTATTCACCATGGCTTTCTGGCCATCCCTCCAAGCTGAGCAGGTCAAGGTCGCAGCCACCATCGGGCAAGTCG
>DAIRSW010000034.1:0-21848 GCA_036804205.1 Verrucomicrobiia bacterium
ACTTGGCGTCGCGGCCCCGCTTACGACTAAGTGAGTTGAAGAATCAGCCACTGGTGATTACCAGTCGGCATGGCTCGCCGATGGCTCAGCACTGGTTAGTGAATATGTGTCGGCAGGAGGGCTTCGAGCCTGAGGTGGGCTTTGAGGTGGACCGTGCGGCTACCGTTTTGCATTACGTAGCAGCAGGGTTGGGGCTGGCGGTTTTTCCAGAGCAAATCTCCAGGTCCGGTTTCTCGGGAGTCGCATTTGTGCCGGTCACCAAAACGACCCCGCGCTTTCGCTACACCGTGGCTTGGCGGTCGTCCGGGCTTGGCGAGGCCGGGCAACTGTTTTTAGATCTTGGCAGAAAAATTGCCGCGCGCTTTGCGGATCTAAAAAGCTAGGTGCTTACCGTTTGAAATTCTTGTGCAGGCGGAAGAACTTTTTCGAGAAGTTTGGCGCTCGAAATGACTCCAGGCATTCCTGCGCCCGGATGCGTGCCTGCTCCCACGAGGAAGAAGTTTTTTACATCTTCACTCACGTTATGTGGTCGAAACCAGGCGCTCTGCCAGAGCACCGGCTCAGACTGAAACGCCGAGCCTGCATAAGCATCGAGATCGCTTTCGAACTCTTTCGGGGTCATGATATATTTGCTCACCACATGCTTGCGGAGATCCGGGCAATGAACCTCCAGCGACTCGAGAATCCGGTCAGCATAGGATTCTTTGACGCTTTCCCAATCCACGTCGCCGCGTAAATTAGGCACAGGTGAGAGAACGTAAAAGCATTCGCAGCCCTCGGGCGCGAGGCTGGGATCCGTCCGGGTGGGCGCATGAAGGTAGAGTGAGAAGTCATCAGCCAAAATTTTATGGTGGAAGATGTCATCTAGAAGCTCTTTATAGCGTTTGGTGAGTATAATGCTGTGATGAGCCAGCTCTGGATACGTCCGGTCGGTCCCGAAATAGAGGACAAAAAGCCCCATGGAGTAGCGTAACGACTTAAGGCGTTTGTCAGTCCACTTTTTGCGCACCGCAGGATTCACGGCTTTGCGGTAGAAATTGCAAACATCACCGTTGGATACGACCACTGCGGCAGGGAGCTTTTGCCCACTGTCGAGTCGCACGCCTCGCGCCTCGCCCTCTTCCACGAGCAGTTCTTCGACCCGAGTATTTAAAATAATTTGGCCGCCCATTTCTCGGAATAGCTTGAGTAAGGCATCAACCAACGCTCCGGTGCCGCCCATGGCGAAGTGCACACCCCATTTTCTTTCGAGAAAATGGATCATCGAATAAATACTGCTGCTCTGGAAGGGATTGCCTCCAATCAGAAGCGGATGAAAACTGAAAACCTGGCGAAGGTAAGGATCTTTCACATATTGAGACACCAACCAATAAACACTGCGGTGAGACCGGAATTTGATCAGGTCCGGCGCGACTTTGAGCATCTCGCTAAAGTTAGAGAAAGGCTGGTCAGCAAGATCCGTGAAGGCTCGGTCAAAAATCTGGCGACTTTGATCGGCGAAACGCTTGTAACCTTCCACGTCGTCCGGGTTAAACTTCCTGATTTGCTCAGTGATCTCGTCTTCTTTACCCGTATACTCAAAGACTTTTCCATCGTGAAACATGATTCGATAGAACGGCGTGCACGGCACAATGGAGATGTAGTCCTCCGTCTTACGACCAGCCAAGGCAAACAGCTCATCAATGAGAAAAGGAGCGGTGATAATGGTAGGGCCTGCATCAAACTTGAAGCCGTCTTGCTCATACACGTAGGCGCGACCGCCGGGTTTATCGCGCATTTCAACAATGGTGGTTTGAAAGCCCCGCGCTTGCAGGCGAATCGCTGCGGCAATGCCCCCGAAACCGCTGCCGACCACCACGGCCGGAGGGGCGGTTGGTGAAGAGGTTTGTTTTTGAGATAGGGTGGAGGTCGTCATAAATTGTTGTCTTGGGAAAGGCTGGGGCAAACCAGATGTTGGATGGAGCCGAGAAGTTGAGATAGTGATTCAGACTGATCCTGGCTGAGACCGCACTCGGAAATCCCATTAAGCGCGGATTGAAAAAGGTTTTGCACGCGTTGGCTTAGTTCTTCCACCGCGCCACTTTTCATCACCAATTGCCGCAGGCGTGTGACCGTGGCTTCGGTTGGCGGACGGGTGCTCAAACACAACTGGAGTAGCCCGCGATCTGTGTCGTTGAGTTTTTCATATGCTAAACGCATAAGCACGGTTTTTTTTCCCTCGACAATGTCGGATGGTGCGAGTCCGTAGGACGTGTCGTAGTCCAAAAATTCCTTGAGATCATTCTGGATCTGAAATGCGAGCCCCAAAGGCTCCAGAAGTCGGAGGACACAATTTAAGGATTCTTGGGGAGCGCGAGCGACGATGGCAGCGAGTTTAAAAGGGGCCTGAAAGGTGTAGCGCGTGGTTTTTAACGCATACATTCTTTCAATTTCTTCCAGGTTGACCTTGGTGATGTCACGAGTTCCATAGACAACATCTGCGGCTTCGCCAATCCCGGTTTCCATCATGCATTGCAAGGCTTGACGGCTCAATTGTAGCAGGATTTCTGAGTCCAGTTTGCTGTCGAGGAGAACCTCCTGAGAGAGCGCAAAAAGAACGTCGCCCATGACTAAGGCTAAGCTGAGCCCACCCTGCCGCCGGTCACCAAGAGGTATCAGGCGCTCTTCGGTTTGGCGATGAAGACTAGGTTGCCCGCGCCGCAGATCGGATTGATCAATGATATCGTCGTGAATCAAAATAAACGCATGCAGCATCTCGAGCGCGGCTGCCACACGGAGAAGGCTGGGATGGTCGGGCGATATGTTTTTATCAAACAGTTTGCAGGCAAATAAAAACAATACAGGCCTCAGGCGTTTGCCCGGCCGGACCACAAAATTTTTGACGTCTTTGAGCAGTATCGAATAAAGCCCTAGTTTTTCCTTGCTACTCCAATGCTGTTCAAAAAGCTCGATGCAGGTTTGGTCCACCAATTCACGGAGCCGCGCATATTCTTCTTGGTGAGGTGCAGAAACAGAAAACATGGAAACAAACGAGTTTAAAAGGCTAAGGGGTACACCCCATTGTGTCATCTAGAAAACGCCTATGCGTAGGTCTTAGATGCTGAAGAGGTGGGTGAATCGCGAAGCGAATTCCGCAGAGCGCCAGGCTCGCTTCCCCGGATGAAGGCGGCACGCCGGGAAAGTCTAGTCTGCGACGGTCAATTGCTGAAGTTTTTGGCGAAGTTCTGTCATGCCGAAGGGCTTATGGATGAAGGCCGGGATGGCTGCCCCGTCAAATCGGCTGCGGACTTCCTCCTCTGTGTAGCCACTCATGAGAAGAACATTTACATTCGGGTCAAGGAGGCGGAGACGACGTAAAGTTTCCTGGCCTCCCATGCTTGGCATCGTGAGATCGAGCAGCACTCCGACAACCGTTGTGCGGTGTTTTTGGAACAACTCCAGGCCTTCCGCACCCGAGGCGGCAATCAAAGGTGTAAATCCCATGATTTTAAGAAGCTGCGCGGTGATAAGTCGCACGGCCGGTTCGTCGTCGATTACCAGTAGCTCGCCGCTTCCTTGCCATTCATCGGTGTCATCGGGTGTCACTAGCTTGTAATCCATGGAAGGGCCACTGACTGGAAGCAAGACGGTGAGTGTCGTGCCGTGGCCTGGCTCGCTCTGCAGTCGAAGCCCGCCTTTATGGCTTCGCACAATCCCCTGCACCGCCGCTAGTCCAAGACCGCGTCCGATGAATTTTGTGCTGTAAAAAGGTTCAAAGATACGGGCTACCGTCTCCGGCGTCATTCCACAGCCGTTGTCACACACCTCTAAAAAGACATAGGCACCTGCTTCCAAGGGCTCCGCCAAGGCACTATTGTGATTGTCCTCGCTCGAGACGCTGATCTGTCCCGTTGTGATAGTGATTTGGCCGCCACGACCCTCCAGGGCGTCGCTGCCATTCATCACGAGATTGAGGACGATCTGTTTGAGTTGATTTGGGTCGCCTTCTACGGAGGGAAGTGGGGATTGTAAGTTCAAACGCAGCTCCGCATTTTTTGCGATCGTGCTTTTCAGCAGCTCTGTTGCGTTTTGGATCAGCTGGTTCACATCCAGCTGCCGTAATTCAAATTGGCCTTTGCCTGCGTATGCCAACATTTGTTTGCATAGGTCCGCAGCCCGCATGGATTCCGATTCGATCTTCTCGACATTTTCCAGAAGCGGCGATTTTTCCGGCAACTGCAGGCGAGTCAATGAGGCATTGCCTAGGATGGAAGTCAGCAGATTGTTAAAGTCGTGAGCAATTCCGCCGGCCAACATGCCCACGCTCTCCAATCGCTGGTTTTCCTGGAGTTTAGCTTCTAAAAATCGGCGTTCATCTTCCGCAGTTTTCCTTGCAGTAATGTCAACGAAAGCCCCCACGGCACCTCGGACGGATTTTTCCGGACTCCACAGAGGAGAAGCGTAGCCCAACAGAAAAAGGTGTTCTCCGCTATCAAAAACGACTTCCTCTTCGAAATCCCGGATCTCTTGACCTGTGCTTGCAGCTCTTTGGATCGGAAGCTCCGCCGCTGGCAATTCTTGTCGGTTGTGAAGGATTCGAAAGTGGGTCGAGCGTGCCTCCCATTCATTGCTCAGCGAAGTATCAGCAGCTTGTTCTCTCAATTTCAGCATGCGGGCCAACATGGCATTCGTTCTGATATGAGCAGCATTGGGATCGTTCGTAATGGCTATCCCTACAGGAATGACGTTGAGAAGCGTTTCGAGTTCTTCGACGCGGTTTCGAAGATCGGCGTTCAAGCGATGAACTTCATTTTCTGCAGCTTTGCGTTCTTCGATTTCTGCAAGCAATTGAGCATTGAGTTTTGCAATGCCTGGAAGGTGAAGGGCCTGAGGGAGCACCCTTATCAAAGCAAGAACCGCGACCCAGGAAACCACCGCCGTTACTGCCTTGGCCAGGCCGGAGAAGCGATACCATGGATGCCAGAATATGATAGCTTCGAGCAAGTGCACAAACCCGCAGGAAAAAATAAACGCGGCAAAGAGCCAATAAAGGCGTGGGTAGGAGATATCCGGTCGACGAGCAACAAAAAATGCGATGGTCAGCGGAATCGCTGCATAAGCTGCGAAGATGGCGAAGTCAGCTCCGATATGGAGCCAGCCGTGGGGATCCGTCCAATTGCCGCAAGTCCAACGCGAAGGGAAATCGGAGGTATCAAACAAATGGGAGAAAAATTCTGTCATGCACTGCGGGGAGGTGGGCTTATACTGTCGAGAGGAGGGAATGCGGCTAGCTCGCCCGGTATGGTATTTCGGGCTAGATCAAATTGCAATTTTTGCTGACCTCACCGGGCATCAATTCCTTCAAACCAATAGCAGAAATTGAAGCGTAGTGATATTCACTCGGCTGCTAGTTGGCAGTTTTAGTCCGAAGCATTAATGCAAAATGTCGTTGGCTAAAAGGGGATGGCTTGTGCTTTCTTACAAGGAGACGACACAATATCAGAAATTATGGGAAGCATATTTGGACAAACATTTCGCATTGCCACATGGGGAGAAAGCCACGGTGGAGGCGTTGGGGTGACTATAGAAGGTGTGCCTCCAATGATCCCCCTGAGTGAAGAGGATGTGCAGGTGGAATTGGATCGGCGACGTCCGGGTCAGAGCAAGATTGTGACTCCGCGCCAAGAAGCCGACGCGTGTGAAATTCTGTCCGGAGTATTTGAAGGGCGCACCACCGGTACGCCAATCGCCATTCTCGTTCGGAACACGGATGCTCGCCCTGAAGCATACACCGAAATGGCCACCACCTATCGTCCCTCTCATGCCGACTACACTTACGACGCAAAATATGGTTTCCGAGCCTGGCATGGTGGAGGACGTTCCTCGGCCAGGGAGACTATCGGACGGGTGGCAGCTGGAGTTGTGGCCGCCAAGACTGTGCAGCAATTTTTTCCAAAAGTGGAAGTGTTAGCTTGGGTCGACGCGGTGCAAACCATCCAGGCTGAGGTATCTTCGAGCGAGGTGAGCCGGGAGGCAGTCGAAAGCAATATGGTGCGCTGTCCGGACGCTACCGTCGCAGAAAAAATGATCGCTCTCATCGAGGGTATGCGGAAAGAAGGAAACTCGGTCGGTGGCGTGGTCCGTGCTGTGGTTCGGGGATTGCCTCCTGGCCTAGGTGATCCTGTGTTTGACAAACTCGAAGCAGATTTTGCCAAAGGCCTGATGAGCCTGCCCGCTAGCAAAGGTTTCGAAGTTGGCTCAGGCTTTGCCGGAACGCTAATGACTGGGTTGGAGCACAACGATGTGTTTGTGCCACGCGAGGACGGCACGATTGGTACGGAGACGAACCGGTCCGGTGGGATTCAGGGGGGGATAAGTAACGGCGAACCTATTGAGCTGCGGGTTGCGTTTAAGCCGGTCGCCACCGTCCTGCGCGAGCAGCAGACGGTGGATGATCAAGGAAAAGCCACCACTCTCGCGGCGCGGGGACGGCATGATCCGTGCGTGTTACCACGGGCGGTGCCGATGGTCGAAGCCATGATTTGGTTGGTGCTTGCGGATCACCTGCTCCGGCAACGGGCTCAGTGCGGTCTCCCAGCTTCATAGTCGACAGGAGTCGACATACCAAGGCTCTAATGGGTTGATCATTCCCATCCGACCGCGCCCCCCTTTTATTTTGCCCAAGCTTCTTCAATGCTCGCCAAAGCGAAGTCGCGATTAAGTTTCGTAATGTGGTTGGCACTGATGCCAGCCGGACATACCGCTTCACATTCCAATTGGTTGGTGCAATTGCCGAATCCCTCATCGTCCATCGCGCGAACCATGGAAAGAACCCGCCGACTTTTCTCTGGCGCTCCTTGAGGCAAGACGTTTAGGTGGCTAGCTTTGGCCGCGACAAACAACATGGCGCTGGCATTTTTGCAGCTTGCCACGCACGCACCACAACCGATGCAAGCAGCTGCGTCCATAGCCCAATCAGCAATTTCTTTGCCGATCGGGATGGAGTTTGCATCTGGTGCACTGCCGGTCCTGACGCTAATAAAACCTCCAGCATTGATAATCCGATCGAATGAAGTTCGGTCGGTAACCAGATCTTTCAAGATAGGAAAAGCTTTGGCACGCCAGGGCTCGATGTGAATTGTATCTCCATCTTTAAAGCTGCGCATGTGCAGCTGACAGGTGGTAGTTTTTTGGTCAGGCCCATGGGCGATTCCATTGATCATTAAAGAGCACATGCCGCAAATGCCTTCACGACAGTCTGAGTCAAAGGCGATGGGATCTTCGCCTTGCAAGGTCAAAGCGCTATTGACAATATCAAGCATCTCCAAAAAGGATGCGGTTTCAGGAATGTCTTTGGCCGGATACTCCACGATACGGCCTGGGGCATTCGTATCTTTTTGACGCCATACTTTGAGAGTGAGGTTCATAAGTGGATTATTTATAGCTGCGTTGTGTCATAGACACGGTTTCGTAATTGAGGGCTTCTTTGCCAAGCGCGGGCTTCACGTCAGCACCCTTATGTTCCCAGCAGGATACGTAGGCAAAATTGTCATCGTCGCGTAACGCTTCGCCGTCTGGGGTTTGACTTTCCGTACGGAAATGCCCGCCGCAGGACTCGGCACGATCAAGAGCGTCGTGACACATGAGTTCTCCAAACTCAAGGAAGTCAGCCACGCGACCGGCACGCTCTAGGGCCTGATTCATTTCTTCGTTGCCGCCCAAGACGGCTACGTTCTCATAGAATTCTGCACGAAGCGCAGGGATTTTTTGCAAGGCTTTCCTAAGCCCGTCAGCGTTTCGGGCCATCCCACAGAAGTCCCATAGCAACAAACCTAGTTCGCGATGAAACGAGGCTACAGTGCGTTTGCCTTTAATGGACAAAAGTTTGTGGACCCGGTTGCTGACTTCCTCTTTTACCTTCTTGAATTCTGCGCCCTCGGCAGACGGCGCCGAATTAGGTGGCACAGTAGCCAGATAGTTCCCGATTGTGTAGGGAATGACAAAATACCCGTCGGCTAGGCCTTGCATGAGAGCGCTCGCTCCGAGTCGGTTAGCACCGTGATCAGAGTAATTGGCTTCCCCTAGAACGAACAAGCCGGGAATGTTCGACATAAGATTGTAGTCTACCCACAAGCCTCCCATGGTGTAGTGGACAGCCGGGAATATCCGCATGGGTGTATTGTAAGCATTCTCACCAGTGATCTGCCCATACATTTCGAATAAGTTGCCGTAACGTTCCCTTATGGTCTTCTCACCGAGCCGGTCGATTGATTCGGCGAAATCAAGGTAAACACCTAAGCCGCTTGGGCCAACGCCTCGTCCTTCATCACACACTTCTTTGGCTGCGCGCGAGGAGATGTCTCGTGGCGCAAGGTTCCCGAAGCTAGGGTATTTACGTTCTAAAAAGTAATCGCGATCGAGCTCGGCGATGGTACTCGGATTTTTGCCTGCGTCTTCTTTTTTCTTTGGAACCCAAACTCGTCCGTCGTTTCTGAGCGACTCAGACATCAGAGTGAGTTTGGATTGATAGTCTCCACCGACCGGAATGCAGGTGGGGTGAATCTGCGTGAAGCAAGGGTTGGAGAAAAGTGCCCCCCGTTTGTGAGCTCGGTATGCAGCAGTAACATTACAACCCACCGCGTTGGTCGACAGGTAATACGCATTGCCGTAACCACCCGTGCATAAAAGAACCGCGTCGGCAGAATGAGATTCAATTTTGCCCGAGACCATGTCGCGGGTGACGATGCCCTTGGCATGCCCATCCACCACAACGAGGTCAAGCATTTCTGTGCGGGAATGCATCTTCACCGTGCCGGCTGCGATCTGCCGGCTTAAAGCCGAATAAGCTCCAAGGAGAAGCTGCTGACCGGTTTGGCCGCGTGCATAAAATGTGCGCGAGACCTGGGCACCGCCAAAAGACCGGTTGGCCAATAGCCCGCCATATTCACGAGCAAACGGCACGCCTTGTGCGACGCATTGGTCGATGATGTCGGTACTTACTTCCGCGAGACGGTGCACATTGGCTTCTCGCGAGCGAAAATCTCCCCCCTTAATCGTATCGTAAAAGAGGCGGTGGACGCTGTCGCCGTCGTTTTGGTAATTTTTTGCGCCATTGATGCCTCCTTGCGCAGCAATACTGTGCGCGCGCCGTGGACTATCTTGGTAACAAAAGCAATCGATGTTGTAACCGAGTTCACCAAGAGTTGCGGCAGCACTCGCGCCGGCTAATCCTGAGCCTACAATGATGAGGCGATACTTTCTCTTATTCGCGGGGTTGATAAGCTTAGAGTCAAAACGGTGCTTTGACCATTTGTCCGCTAACGGGCCTGAAGGAATTTTGGCATCCGGGACCACAACGCTGTTAGAGCCATTTTGTGGGGTGCTGATCATAATGTGTGTAGGGGTTCGATCCATTCAAAAAGACAAGCCGAAACGATAGCAGCGTTGCCCAAAAACAGTGTCCAACCTAGGGCATGCGCCGCGACTGCGAGTAACGGCCATCTGGTTTTATTACGAACACCCAAGCTCTGGAAGACGCTTGAAAATCCGTGAGATAGGTGAGCGCATAACAGGCCCATGCTAAGCAAGTAAAATCCTGAAACCCAGACGTTTTGAAAGCCAAGGACAACCATGGTGAAGACGTCCGGCACGTCCTTTCCGTCAAGATCAAAACGGAACTGTGCGATTTCTGGGTTGGTCACTTTGACCGTGAAATGCAGTATGTGAAAAATGAGAAACGATAGCAGAATCAAGCCGCTTACCACCATCGTCCGGGAAGCTCGCCCGGCCTGCACGGTTTTTTCGTGCTCATAGCGAGGTGTTCTCGCGGCTCGGTTTTCTCGAGCCAACTGAATGGTTGCAACAATGTGCGATACAAAAATCGCTGCCAAGCCTATCCGGAATAACCAAAGAACAGGACCCAGCGAGTGCAGTTTATCAGCGTAAGAGTTGAGTGCTGCCGGCCCAAGAAAAATGGTAAGGTTTCCCAGTAAGTGGACAATTACGAAACCAATCAACAAAAGCCCCGTCACGGCGACGACCGTTTTTTTTCCAATCGAGGACTGGTAGTAGGCTATCAAAGGATTCATACGGGTAGGGCGGATTTATTCATGAAAAAGGTCTCTAAGGCAGACAAACAGGGGAATGGCAGAAAAACAAGCGGATATGGCAAAGATGACCAAGGAATTCTTTGAACCAGACCGCTCAGGCAGCCAATGGCACCCAATGAACTGCAAAAATACATAGTATAAGAAAAACTAATAGTCGTCAAGCTCTTCACTGTGAACTTGTTCGCTTCTGGGCAAGTTCTCAACAGGGAAAAAACTCTCGTAATTGTGCTCATCGGGAACCGGGCTGAATCGACAGACGATATTCCTGCAGCCACTGAGCCACATTGGAAGTCGGATCGCGCAATAAATATTCATCAATGAGCTCCAGAGCACGTCCGCGACGACCGTGAAGGCGGTGCGCCTCAGCTTCCCACCAAATCAATCGTCCCACATCACGTAGGTCCCCGTAAAAAGCGCGAGCTCGCCGCAAATAACGCTGCGCTTTCTCCACTTCGTCGTTCTCAATATAGAAACTAGCTAGAGCCTCCAGTGGCAGGCCGCTTCGACGTCGTTCCGCAGCTTTTTCCAAAAAATCCACCGCGCGCTGGGGACTTTCCCCACTCCACATCTGCGCGCCGCGTCGCACGTCCAGCCACGCAGGATCGCTCCCGGGCCGTCGCCCCTCGGTTGCTATGTCGACAAGAGCGGCGGCAGGCCGATAGAGCGGATCGCCCACAAATGTGTTCATCCAGGACAAAACGCGCGTGCCAGAGTAGGCCGCTTCGGCAAAAGTCATTCCCTGAGCCAGTCGCTCCGTGAACACATCGATCTCGGTCGTAAATTGCAGGTAAGGCTCAAAAACATTTCCAAAAGTCGCGCTTGCCCCTGCTGCAATCAAGGGAGCAACCCATCCCTCTTCCGGAAGCCGCACTGAACTGGCGCTGAACGAATGGATATGCGCTGCCACTGCTCCCGGCAAAAACCGGAATTCCGGTCGGATAAATGGTCCTTCCGCCCGAGCACTGTACCAGCCAAAATAAAAAGCGGCGTCCTGCATGGGAAAATTCGCCGGGAAGCGTGCTCCTCGACGATCCTCCATAACCAAGCAGCCCAGTCGTCGGAGTGACCGCCCTGCGCCGGCCAACCAATCATCCCCTTCCTTGAGACCAGGCTCTTTGATTCCGCGCATGTCGATATAAGCGCGCCCCAACAGGCCATACTCCTCTACGGAGGAGGAATCGGTGATCATACGCCGTACCATCAATTCATTCGGCCCATCCAACCGGGTGACCAGCAGCACCGGCGACTGAGTGTCTTCAAGAACCGGACGGAAGCTTCGATAGTACGGGTTCACCAAAGCCCCCGTGATTTGACGTGAAAAGAAACCCAATGCCGCCAGCTCCGAATCAACCGATGCTTCGTTATGCTGCCGTAGCGGCTCCGGTCCTTCGGCCTTGTCGCCTTTATAAAACTCGGTCGGCAAAATCTTTAAGGGAATCCCGCGAATCAAAGCCACAAAACGGATCCGGGTGCTCGTCAGTCGCGCTTCATCCCCCGAGGCAACTGCCCATAGACCGCGTTCCGCGAACGCTTTCCTGAGTGGCTCGGCGATTTGCTTGTCGTAATCATCACGAAAAATCGATTCGTCCTTCGACGTTCGGAGTTCAATGACCTGCTCTCGCGGTATGCCTCGCGTCTTGGCATAAAAAAGCGCCAATTCGGTCGAAAGCGGGTCACGCCCATTATAAACAACCACCGTCGCGGCGGCCAAATTCTCTGCTCCAATGGGATACTGCGCCAACAAAGAGTGTCCGCAAACTCCCAACCCAAGCGACATCAAAAAAAACAGCCAAAACTTCATAAAATCTCCACCACCAAACCATCGTAACTCGGACGAACCCGTGCCGGCAGCGTCTCCTCAAGTTCCCGATGCGACACCACATGAGCCAGGTGAGTAAAGTAGGCGCAGCCAGGCTTGATCCGTTCGATGGCTGCCAAGGCTTGATGAAACGACAAATGCGTCGGATGCGGTTCCGGT
Source organism: Verrucomicrobiia bacterium (assembly GCA_036804205.1). Taxonomy (GTDB): domain Bacteria; phylum Verrucomicrobiota; class Verrucomicrobiia; order Chthoniobacterales; family CALDSX01; genus DAIRSW01. The sequence continues at coordinate 12,067 of DAIRSW010000034.1, forward strand.
CGAACCGCATCAATCACCATCATTTCTACTCCGTAAACCTGGTGAATCACCTGCTCCGGTACGGCATGGCAGTCGGTCAAATACGCAAAAAGCTTACGGCCTTCACGTGAAAACAAATAACCCTGACTGGTGATCTTTCCGTGAGGCAGCACCAGCGGATGAATCTCGGTATGACCAATCGTAAATGGCGCGTCCACCACTCGTGCTTCAGGTTTCACGTAGCCGGGAATTTGGTGGGGGGATTTAAAAGCAAACTGGTAAATTCGTTCCAGATCGGCCATGGTCTCCGGAGAAGCGTAGATCGGGATGCTCCCGCCGCGGAAATCGCAGAAACGACGCAAATCATCAAATCCCATTATGTGATCCGTATGCGCATGGGTATAAAGCACCGCGTCGAGATGCCGCACATTCTCGCGCAAACATTGCACGCGAAACTCTGGTCCTGTATCGATCACCATGGTCGCCTCGGGACTCCGCACCAACACTGAGCTGCGGGTCCGCACATCGCGAGGGTCTTTCGACCGGCAAACCGCACAATCGCAACCAATCATTGGCACACCTTGCGAGGTGCCACTGCCAAGAAATGTGATCTCCAATTGTGCATTCATCCCTGTTAAGATTGCAGGCTTCCATCATCCACGCCGGTGCGCAAACCCCCTTTTTAAAGTCTGTCCCATTCCGTCCCGAACCGCCCGAACCGTTGGGCTTCAGAGCATGCCATGGTTACGCAAGGCTGCGCTTCAGGAGCACGGAGGTTTCATAGCTCTTAACGCTATCGAACCACCGCCCATCAACCGGAGTCTCCTGGCGCGCAGAGAACTCCTCCCAAACCGCACCCCAAGGCAAACTGCGGGCATCTTCTTGAAGCGCTAAACGCTTGGCAAAATCTCCCTGTTCTTCGGCTTCGACAAGTCGCGCCTTAGGCTGCAACAATCCGAGGAGAAGGGCTTTGCGAGTATTACGCGCTCGGGGTGTCTTTACTCCCGTCCGGGATCCCAATATTGGTCGCCGTGGGGGTGCTGAGTGCCTTACCAAGTCGACAACCCAGCCGCGTCCTGAGGCCCAGTCTACCCAACTTTAAAAGTGTTGAATTCCAATCAACAATTCCTCAAACACAGTTACCGACATCCAGAAGCTTCTCCGGATCCAGCCACGAGCGTTGAAGGCGCAGGCCGGGAAGCACTCGCGAGACGATGTCTTCCTCCCCCTCGGCAAATGCGGTCAGGATTTCGCCTTCCCGATAATAAAATCGGTGATCCAGAGTTTGCGGATCGAGCACCCAATATTCCTGCACGCCATGCTCTTCGTAAGCAGCAAACTTGGGCCCCACATCCCGGTCCGCAGTGCGGGGACTCAGAACCTCGACAATCAGGGGCGGGGCGAAAGGAATGTGTGTTTCCAGTAAGTCGGGCAGGCGCTCCGTGGGAATGAACGCGAGATCGGGAAGAAACACGTTACGCGAACCCAAATGGACTGCCACCACCTCGCGAAACAATTCCCCTAGTAGATGTTTTTCAATGTGGCGTCGAAGCAGGCTGTCTACAAAATTTAATAACCGCGCATGTCGTAAGCTCACTGGTGAATGCATAAATTTTTCTCCATCGATCAAGTCGGCGTGGACACCAGGTTCCAACCAATCCAAGAAATCCTCAGCCGTCCACAGCTCACGGCGGACTGTTTTTGATTCTGAAACCAGAGTGGGCATAATTCAAACAGTATCGCTTCCCGCACTTCCTTGCAATTGATGAATCTCTACTCGTATTCCCAAATCACTTTTCACTCACAATAAAAATCACCTCTATTCCATAATCCAGGGCGAGCATTTGCGCTCTATGAAGCATTACCCCAGGGTAGAATGCCCTGATCCCAAGCGCAGATGAGCTCAGCAACTGCTGGGTGAAAGGCTCAGTGGACAGGGAGCCTCCTTTAGTCCCGTGTGGCCTATTTTGTGGGGCTGCATCCGTAGGGTGTTTTTTCTGAGAGGGTAAAACTTCTCATTTGCCAAGGGTGCGTTCCACTAGCAGGGTCTGCGATTTATTACGTAGTCGCTCATCTCCTCTCTCATGTCTCAAAGTTCTGCTATTCACTACATCCGGGTCATGCGCCCGGATCACTGGCTAAAAAACGTCTTTATTTTATTCGGCCATGCCGCCGCGATCGTGCTGCTTGAGCTACCCCTCGGCGACGGCGCCTGGATCGGTTACGGGTGGGTCATTGCCTTAAGTCTGATCCCTGCCTGTTTCGTCGCTTCGGCTAACTACATTCTCAACGAGATCTTGGATGCTCCTTTTGATCGCGCGCATCCCACCAAAAAGCATCGAGCCGTCCCCTCGGGCCTCGTGAGTATTCCAATTCTTTGGGGCATCATGTTGGGGCTTTTGGTGGTTGGTTTTGGAATGGCTTGGTGGTGGTTTAATACCTCTTATCTAATCGCCCTGGTTCTCCTGTTTATCAGCGGACTGGTGTATAATGTGCCTCCCGTCCGGCTTAAAGACCGTGTTTTTCTTGATGTGATCGCCGAGTCTTTTAACAACCCCATCCGTCTGTGGCTTGGATGGTATGCTCTAGGACCAGCCGATTCTTTTCCGCCATTATCGATCCTGTTAGCGTGGTGGTTTTTTGGTGCCCTTCTTATGGCGGGCAAACGCTATTCAGAGTTTCGGTTTATTAATGATGCCGAACAAAGTGCCATGTATCGTCGATCTTTCGCGCACTACACAGAGAAGAGCTTGGTGATATCAATGATCACTTACGCCAATTTTTTCTGCTTCTGTATGGGTGTTGCGATCACCTATTATTTTCCGAATCTTCTTTTGGTCTTCCCTGTGGTGGTGGGGGCGATTGTCATTTACTTCAATAGCGCCATGGCCGATGAAGCCGCTCAACTTGAGCCGGAAGAGTTGCTCAAAAACCCTTGGATCATCATTGCCACCGTGTGTGTGGTCGGTTTAAGTGCATTTCTTTTGTGGACACCCATTGATATTCCTGAAAAACTTAACTTGCTTCACTTAATTCCTGGTGGTCAGTAAATGTGTAGCCGCAGTCAGCATGCGGTCCCTTTAACTTATGTCTCGCAACATCCTTTTCTTCGAAATTGAAGGTCTCCGCCTCAACGTGAGAGCTTTATTGCAAGATTTGGATGCGGTGAGTGAATCAAAAACAGGGCTGTTGGCCGTTGGCCCTTACGACTTCATGATTCGGGAAGAAGCCCAGCGAGCCGGCTGGGCCACCACGAGCTCCCGCGAGTCTGCTCGGGTTCTGGTTTGGTTTGCTCCCGATGAATATGTGGAGGACGCTGATGTCGCTCGGCTCTTGGAAAAGCTGCCCGAACTGCAGCACGTGGTGTTGGTGTTTCGACGTACCGGAAGGATGCGAGCCTTTCCAGGCTTGGTGCTATTGAGATCGCAGAGGTTCAAACCGTTTTATTCACTGGGAAATTTTTTGCAGTTCGCTGCACGGAGCCTCTTTGTTCCGCGCTGGCTGATTCGATCCGTGCGCAGTTTAGGCTTTCGATTACGGCTAAACGAGGCCGTTGGAGGGCGCTTCTTTAAAAAGGCTCTGCCGGCCAGCCAGGAAATTGTTCTTCGACATCGTGACGCACCAGATCGAGAGCTTCCACGCTTGAGCGGGGTGGATCGAGTGTTCGACATCCTTCTCTCTTTTTTCTACTGCGGATATTTTCCCTTGGCCCCGGGAACCATGGCCAGCTTAGCGGTAGCAGGCATTGCCTACTACTTGAGTATCACCCTTGAGCACATCCTTTTCGGCAAGCTCGCGATCACTGCGATTTTAGCGACACTCATTTGCTTCATTGGAGAAAAGCGAGCCGAAACCAAAATCTACAAAACACAAGACCCAAGGCCGGTTGTTCTCGATGAAGTGGCTGGCATGTCGCTGACCCTCCTTTTTTTACCTCACTCCTCCGGCTGGGAAGGTTTTGCGCTGGCCTTTATCTTCTTTCGGCTTTTTGACATCTTTAAACCCGGAATCGCTTGGCTTGAGAAAATGCGCTGGCCCGGCGTCTTGGTCTTTGATGACCTTTTGGCCGGTCTTTATGCGGGAGTCCTGCTCCTGGGGGTTGGCACGTTTTGGCCGGATTTATTGCTGCCTTAGGATTTCTTCTATCGGAAACACGCCACCTCGCCAGAGGCTTATGATCAAGCCTCTGGCTCTTTGAACGAGCCAGAGGCGTGATCTTTACGAGTAGAGCCTAGCGCAAACGAACGGTGGATGGCCGGACTGAGGCGTTAATATCTGCCACGATTCGCGCTCCTCGATCACGGATAATAAACCGTTGATTTGGGACCGCAGCGACTTCGGACCGATCGCCGTGTGCCAGATAACGAACGAAGTGCCACGTGCCCCATTGATCGATGGTGTAGATGGTCAGCCGCTCTCCGGTGCTGTTGATGAACTCCACCGAGGTTGGACCATGACCAGTCCCGGGATAACAGAAGTCGGGCGTCGGTGCACGAGTCGGCTCAATAACGAAAGTGTTACCTCTCCAACGCGCCGTTTCCCGGAGTAGCACTTCGTCGCGGCGAGTAGCCACCACCCATTCTTGTCCGATTGAGGACGGGGAGGAGTAATCTTCACCAGCGCGCACCAGGGCAGCCCAGTTCCAACGGCCGTACTGATTCACACTGTAAATATGAACGGGTTGATGACGACGGTTGATAAATCGAACTTCGGTGCGACCGCGCTCGGGCAGCAAATCAGGCACAACGCGGACTGGGCCTCTCGCTGGTCCACTGAAAGTGAAGTGCCTGTTCTCACTCACCCGCTCGCGATAAACTTGCCGACCATTGCGGTATTCGACTTCTAGGAATTTTGCAAATCCGCGATGGGGATCACCACCGAGCGAGGTTCGGGTTACGGGAAAGCTGCGAACTCCGCGATCCGCATAGCGCTGCACAACGTCGGTGACGTCCATGCTGCGGTGCGAGGTGCCCCAGGTGGCCCGGATAACCTCAACAGCATGCAAGCTTGCGCTGGGCAGGCCCAGGAAGATTGCGATGGCAGCCAAAGCAAGTATCCAGGATGGGGATTTCCTTTTTTGAAGGATTGTTGGAAAAGATGGTTTCTTCATAGTTGTCAATATGTGACAAGACATGGTTGCCGAGACTGGGTGATTTATTCAATGCAAAACGCAAAGTTTCTTTGACGCCCTCAACCTGACCACACATAAAAGTGAAACTTTCTAGAAGCATGCTAGGATTTATCATGATGAAATGGACGAAAATCGCGGATGCCTATGCCGCGTGACGAGTTTTTGCCTCTAGCTTTAGGATTGCTTTTTTTCGTAGCGGCGGCCGTGCGAATCGCTCTTCAAGGATCGTGTACGGCGCTTCGTTGCTCGGCTTTTTGGCTTTGAGTGTTTTGCTCTTTTGGCGGGGAAACATGATCGGGGCCTGCCCCCTGACCGGGCACTATGAAGTGCTCATGTTTTTGGCGTGGGCGTCTGCCCTTATTTATTTGTTGGTTGGCGCCCCCTATCGTCTGTCGACCCTTGGTGCTTCGACCGCGCCTTTTGTGGTTTGTGTGCTTTTGGTGGGAGTTCTGTTTTACGTGCCGCCCGAGCCTGTCGACAAGCCGGGTTCATCTTTGCGAGAAGCCCATGCGGCGATCTCGATGTTGGCCTACGGAGCCTTCGCCATCTCTGGGCTGGCCGGATTATTGTTTTTGGTGCAAGATCGTCAACTCAAAAGCCAGCGACCACGCCGCTGGTTGTTTCGCCTGCCGCCCATCAATGATTTGCGTGCCGTGGTAACGCGTCTGCTTATTCTCGGCTTGATCCTTTTAACGATTGGCCTGGCCTTAGGCTTTGCGACCGGAATTCAAACTGCCTGGCCCAAGCTTGCTGCGGGAGTCGTGGTTTGGACTCTCTATGCACTGCTGCTTGCTGCAAAGTTGTGGACACGATTAGGGTCAAGGCATCTGGCGTTTCTTTCTGTGTTGTGCTTTGTTTTCGCTTTAGCCTCGTTATCCACCGTTCACTATTTCGCTGCCTCTGTCCCATGATCCCCGTTTGCTTCGGCTTAAGCTACCACCAAGCACGTGTTGAGGTCCGGGAGAGATTTGCCCTGCATAGGAGCCAGCACCCAGCTGTGCTGCAATCTCTTTGCGACTCGCCGGGTGTGAGTGAGGCAGTGTTATTGAGCACCTGCAACCGGGTGGAGATTTATGCCTTGGTAGCGGATGGGGAGGGCTTGGTGCACGTTGCTCGTTTTTTTGAGCCCGAGCTCAAGGAAGTTGAAGAGCTGGGCCAACCTTTTTTTCGGCTACACGGCAGACCAGCGCTTGAACATCTCTTCAGCGTGGCAAGCGGGTTGGACTCTATGGTGTTAGGGGAAACGGAGGTTTTGGGCCAGGTTAAGGATGCGTATCGTCTTGCGGATGAAGCCGGCACCTTGGGTGGCTACACACATAAGTGGTTTCAAACCGCCTTTGCGTCGGCCAAAAAAATCCGGTCTAACACCGGCATAGGGCGAGGCGCAACTTCTGTAGGTTCCGTGGCGGTGAATTTAGCAGAAAGAATTTTCGGGGATCTGCGTCCGTGCGGGGTCATGGTTTTGGGCGCCGGCGAGGCAGCCGAACGAACGGGCCGCAGCCTTCTGTCGCGCGGAGCGCAGGCATTAATGGTCTCCAACCGCTCCTTCGAACGAGCTGAAATGTTGGCGCGACACATGAACGGACGAGCAATACGCTTCGAAGAATGGGAAAATTATTTGGCAGAGGTTGATATCATCATCGGCAGCACCTCCGCACCTCGTCCGGTGGTTCGTGCGGAGATGGTCCGCAAGGTCATGCAACAACGTCCGGCTCGACCTTTGTTTTTGATTGATCTTGCTGTGCCGCGGGATGTGGAGGCCTCGGTGAATGAGGTCGAAGGGGTTTATGTGTATGATATTGATAGCCTCCAAACCATTGCTTGCGAGGGTCGTAAAGCTCGTGAGAGCGAAGTGCAGGAGGCGCGGCATTTGCTGCAAGCCGACGTGCAAGTTTTAGAAGGCTGGATCAAAGCCCGAGCTGCCACTACGCCCTCGCCTGCGGCAATTTATTGCGTCGAAAAAAATCGCCAGTCGGTCGCAGGCTAGGACAACCGCATGGAAAATCGATGTTTGCGCTTAGGCACGCGTGGAAGTGCGCTTGCACTCAAGCAGGTTGAACTTACTGAAGCCAAGCTGAGCTTGTCCGGTCACCAGCTTTACAAGCGTGTGATCATTTCAACTCGCGGCGATCGAGAAGTCGACTCAACCGCTCAGCAAGTAGGCATCCTGAATCCGGGTATCTTCACCAAAGAACTTGAAATCTCGCTCTTGGACGGGAAGATCGATCTCGCAGTGCACAGCGTTAAGGACATGCCTTCGCTGATGGATCACCAGCTTTGTCTTGCTGGATTTCTTCCACGGGAAGATTGGCATGATGTTTTAATCACCCGCAACGGAAGTCATCTGGCCGACTTGCCGGAAGGCGCTGTGGTGGCCACAGGCTCTGTCCGTCGACGAGCCCAGCTGCTTGCGAGACGACCGGATCTTCAAATTGTTGGGATTCGCGGCAACGTGCCCACGCGCATCAAGAAATTTGAGGAGAACACATCCTGGGCTGGTTTGGTTTTGGCAGAGGCCGGTCTGCGGCGGCTTGAGCTGCTGGATGGCGTAGAAGGGCTTATGCACCTCCGCGATAAGTTAGGCGTGGTGCGACTCGATTTTCTGCCGGCTCCTTGTCAAGGAATCGTGGGATGGCAAGTCCGCGCCAGCGATTCCTTTTTGCTTAGTCTGCTAAATACGGTTAACGACGCCCAATCAAAAATCGCTGCGGAGGTCGAACGTGCTTGGATGGCCGAGCTACAACTTGGATGCCAAACCCCAGCAGCAGCTTTGGCGGTGCCACTGCCTGATGGCAGTGTCGAGTTCTCTGCGGAGCTGTTTTATCCTGGCCACCAGAGGATCACGGTTCGTGGGGATGCTAATGATGTGGTTGGAGCCTGGTGCGAAGAGTTGCAAAGGGCTCAGTGAACCAAAGCTGAGCCAAAGCCTAAAAATGCCCGCTCACCAATGTGGCCACGGTCTTTTTCAAAATTCGACTTGCGGGCAGTTTGACTCCGGGGTAGGTCAGTCATTCCCCACAAAGGGAAAAATGGGTAGGTACCGAAGTGGCCAAACGGGGCGGACTGTAAATCCGCTGGCTCTGCCTTCACAGGTTCGAATCCTGTCCTGCCCACCATTCCGCCCGCAGAATCTCAGCGTCGTTGAAACCCTGTGTGGCGCTGGAGAGCAAGACAATGCTAGATTTGGTTGGGAAACTCTAACCGCGTTGCCTTTTGCTCCACCTACTAGCAATGCGGATTATTTCAGGAAAGCGAAAAGCCTGGTCAGCGCTTTGCCGCCGGGCTTTCGTGTTGTGTTGGATTGCCGCTGTTTGTGAAAAGCATGTCTTAGGCCGCCATACGCCCCAGTTTGGCACAGCACGATGAGGCCGTTATGTGCCTCGGCGGAAGCTTATCCGACTCACCAAGCTGCCACCTTCGTCCTTTAATATGCACAACTACCGGATTGTTTTGGTCGAAGATTCCGATCTTCGCCGGCAGATCCGGGCGGTCGCCTGGGATCAAGCGCGAGTCACAGAAGCCTCGGCCCTTTTTATCATGTGCGCGGACCTAAACGCTCATGAAAAAGATCCCGGACGTTACTGGGCGCACGCACCCCAAGAAGTGCAAGATTTTCTGGTACCCGCTGTCACACCATTTTACGCTGGCAAACCACAGATCATGCGGGACGAAGGCATAAGAAGTAGTGCCTTGGCCGGAATGACGCTTATGCTTGCGGCAGTAGGCCTTGGTTATGAGTCCTGCCCGATGGTGGGGTTCGACTTCAATGCCGTCGCAGAACTCATCCAATTACCGGAGGACCACGTCATCAGCTTTATGATCGCAGTGGGCAAACCGACTAAAGAGCCGTGGCCTCGAGGTCAGCGTTTGCCTGACAGTGAAGTTGTCGTGCTCGACCGGTTTTAAGCCACGGTCAATCTTGCTACTTGTTGAGCAGGATGAGAATGGGCGGCGCCCTCCTCCAGTGATGGAGGAGGGTTAACGAGTAATCCCCGGTCGTCCCAGGCACTGGTTCAGAAAATTAGGGAGTAGGAATGATTTACAGCCTAGGATCCACCGGCTCGCTTTCTAAAGCTAATACTCCAAAAATGCACTCGTGCACGCGTCGCAGCGGTTCTTTACGAGAAAAACGATCCAATCCTTCAATTCCTAAGGCAAACTCACGCAGAGCGAGCGAACGCTTAGCCGACAAGCCACGCTTACGGAGCCGCTCCAGATTCTCCGGCAAGCTGTACTCGGGACCGTAAATGATGCGAAGGTATTCCTGCCCACGGCATTTGATGGCGGGTTGTATAGTACCTCGCCGGCCTTTGGGAATGAAATCCAGTGGTTTCACGACCATGCCTTCCCCTCCTTGCCCAGTCAGTTCAAGCCACCACGCGGTGCCGGTGAGGATGCTGTCTTCATCCAGAAGGTCAATAATCCTGTATGGTGTTGCTAGTAGCAACCCGCTTGGGTCGGCTTCGCAAATTTTGTGGATCGCTTCCATGTGCCAAATATGGTTGCGACCAGTGTGAGTCTTCCCCTCCGTGGCCAAGAGATGAAATGGGGCAAGTTTAAAGTCCGACAGTGCATTCACCGGCCAGCAATAGTGCTGATAGGCCTGCACATAGGATTGGTGGCACTTTTGCTTTTCTTGAAAGCGTGCGTGCAACGAAGCAAAATCCGAACC
>DAIRSW010000035.1:0-21485 GCA_036804205.1 Verrucomicrobiia bacterium
GATTTTTGCGATGTTGAAGCCTCGCCACACTCCAAAACAGCACTGAGATCGTGTGTTTGCTCGTAGAAAATGTGAAAATTCCGCTTGCTTTTTGCTTGCAGAGAGTTACGAGTCAGTGCCAATATCAGATGTTTAGATATCAGGCAACTGAAAAATTATAAATTTGAATCCTGATTTTTCGCACCGATCAGATACAGTTTAAACCATCATCAAGCTTCTCGCTTAATCATTAACCATAAACCATAATTCCTATGAGCAAAATCCTTTGCCTTATCGCTATTCCTTTACTGGCAATAACAACATCCTCACTTGGGCAAGTCATTGTCACCATGAACACGAACACCAGTGAAAATGCTGGCGTTCACACGATTACCCAAACCGGTTCGAGCAATGTAGCCGGGGAAGATGTCCGTCGTTTTGTTTTTGACAGGCTTGATGCTGTCGAGGCCGGTGCTTATGCTGGCTGGAATCTGCTAAGCGTCACAGTCATCATCCAGAACCAAGTCACTGGAAACTTTGAGGTTGTGGTTATCAACAATGATCCCATAAACAATTACACAGGTCCAAGTGGTGACTTTGCACGAACTAATCTAAACCTGCCAACATTTAGTTTCGGCGCTGGAACGGCACAAGATATTTCGAATCCTAATATCGCCGTAGGGGATTTTCTTACCGCGTCACCGGTGGTTGAATTAGATCTCTTTGGTGTGAACCTTCCTGCCGAAGTTGGAACAACCTCAACAAGCTCAACCGGATCTACTGTTCTTGAAGAGCGAGATGTCGATTCGAGCTTCTGGGCAGGTTACTCTGGGGCGGGATCATTTAATTTTGACGTTCGCGCTGCCTTCGGCCTCGAAACAGTCATCAGTGGGCCAAACATCGATGCTTCACAATCCACGGGTAGCTCGATATTCACCGCGACAGTGATTTACACCGCGATCATCCCCGAGCCGAGCACCTACGGTTTAATTCTCGGAGTGTTTGCCATCGGAATGCTTATCGTCCGTCGCCGTTTACAAGCGTAAAGCAGATCATTAGTTTCTAGCAAATTTCGAAAATCTCCGGCTACTCGCCGGAGATTTTTTTTGCCCAGCTGAAAACTCATTGCTCATTGAGATTTGCCCTGGCCACCACGCTTACAACCGGAGTTATATCGAGCGTCCGGTGGCTTTAGCCGTCAACAATCTATTCCAGACAGGCCGCTGCGTTGGCTTTTAGGTTTTCCGGATTTAGCGTACCTACAACGATGCTGCTGACTGCGGCGTGGCTCAAAATGAACCGCAGATTTTCTCTATGGGCAGTCCGGTCTGCGTGACCGCTGTTCAGGGCTTTTTTGATAAGGACGCCTGTGCCAAGCTCGCCACACCGGTCGAGAACGCTTTCCTCCTCCCGATACCATAGGTTATGGTAAACCATAAGCACGTCGCACAGGCTCGCAGCCAGTAGACCTCCTTCTACGGTTTTTCCAGAAAAACCGACTAGACCAATTGCGCCTTGGTCTTGAAGCTTGCGCAGTGTTTCTATCGCTCCTGAATGCCGTAAGATTCGCTCATCCTCCCCGTTGGAATGCATGAGAACGATGTCGAGTTTTTCTCGACCGAGTCTTATCAGGGACTGTTCCACGCTTTTTTTTACGGCGTCCGGAGAAAAATCATAGACAGATTTGCCGTCCACAAATTCTTCGCCAACCTTGGTGCAGATCTGCCAGGATTCTTGTTGCTGCTCCAAAAGTTGTCCTAGCCGACTTTCACTGCTGCCATAGGCCGGAGCGGTGTCGAGCAGGGTGATACCATAGGCTTTTGCGTGATCAAGCAGGTCGAGTATTTGCTGATCCGAGGGAAGCTGAAAGGCCGCAGGATATTTGACCCCTTGATTTCGCCCGAACTTGACGGTGCCAAGACTGAGCGCCGAGACTTGAACTGGATGAGAACCGATGGTGCGCAAAGGTAGCTGCATTAGGAAAAAAGCCAGGGAATGCGACCGGGCTCAGCTCGCGGCCATGAAAGGACCGGAGTTGTGCTTGCCTGCGGGAGAAAATTTTCTTTTTCGAAAAGTGTGGTCAATCTTTGGGCCAGCAGTGGGGCCATAACGAGTTTACTTGGCCAGCCCACATAGACGCTTTGATGACTTTTCCATACGGGTTCTTTGGGCCTTTGCCCGTCGGCTTGAAGCGGTTCGGCCCGGTCGACCCGAAGCGTTTTCCAACATGCGCCCTCAAGATCAAGCTTGGGAAAGTATGCGACCAGCAGAGATCTCGCCGCGTCAAGTTGATCCTCAGTGCCCAGGCTCACTCCTTGCTCAGCAAGCTCTCCACCGAGATACCATGTCCATGGGTCACTCTCCGCGAGGCGGTAGCTGGTGACCACAAAAGGCGGCTTGGGTCCTGAGCCTATGGCGACGCCAAAGAGTGGCGAGAGCGAAGGGTGCTTTACAGAGACCTGATGAAGCCGTCGGGTTTGGGTTGGAAAGCGATCCACGTATGGGGTCAATTGCAAGAGAGCCGGAATGCCGGAGCCAGCCACGATGACAAGTCGTTTGGCACTGATGCGGAGGGACTCCGTTTGGTGCACTACCGTGACCACGGGTTCGCCAGAGTCGGATGCTTGGATTTCTTTTGTTTGTGCTAGCAGGAGGCGTTCCGCAAAGGGTGCCGCGAGAGCTTGAAGCAGGGTTTCGATGTCGATCACCTTTTCTTCCAGGGCATAAACATTGCCTTGAAAATTAGGCGGACGTAAGCAGTCCGGTCGTTGCTCCTGTGGAATTTTGTAGCTTCTTCCGGCGGTGCTTTTTCCAGCAAAAAATGCGGCGACACGAGAATTAAGGCTGGAACGGGAGAACAGAACTTGCCGGTCGGAAAGAACCTTGACTTGGCGGAGGTCAGGCTGCTGGTTTCCCCGCAGACACTCGTCCCACTTCTGTGGCATACCGGCGATGGCTTCCGATGCGTCATTCAGAACGCCGTTCAGCGCGTATTTGAGCCCTCCGTGCAGGACACCTTGAGAGGCCAGGGTTTGGCCTGAGCCAAGAGCCTGGTCATCGACCAGAATCGTTTGAAAACCCTTCTCTTGCAACGTGTGCAAGCACCACAGACCGCTCACCCCGCCTCCAAGAATGAGGACGTCACACGTCACGCTCGTCATCTTGGTTTGAGGGCTTGAGCTTTTCCTTGCAGGATGAGCGTCGTCGATACCCCGGCAACGTGGGAAACAAAACGGGTGTCGATTTTGAGATATTCCAAGGCACTGCGTAGGTCGGGGTCGATACTTTCCATGCTGTAATCTCCGCCTTTCACGTAAATATCCGGCAAAACTTTTTCGAGAAGATTGGTCACATGAATTTCTGGGAACAAAATGACTGCGTCCACCCAAGGCAATTCACTGACCTGCGTCAGTCGGGTGGCTTCGTTTTGGACCGGTCGAGTCGGACCTTTGAGCGCCTTGACCGAGCTATCACTATTGAGGCCGACCAAAAGAACGTCACCAAGTTTTTTGGCTTCTTGCAAGTAGGTGGCATGCCCTTGATGCAAGAGATCAAACACCCCGTTTGTAAAGATCAGTCGCAGGCCTTTGCTTCTTTGGGCATCTCTCCACTCAGGGAGCGAATCGGAGGTGAGGACCTTTTGTGCCGACATACGATCTCACTCACCTTTGTTGTTTTTTAGGGAATCGGGCAGAAGGGGAGCCGCTTGAGCACCCGTAGCTTGAGCCTCTTGCCAAACCTCTGAGCTGGGCCACCAAAAAAGCGGCACTAAGCAAGCCAAAAAAACGATGAGGTAAGCAAAGCGAACGACTAGCGCTTTTGACCAGAAGAGCCCCAGTGCGGTAGCCATTCCGAAAAACACCCCACCAACGTGTGCCCAATTTGCCACTTTCAAAACTTCAAAGTGGGTTAGCGGAAAGCAGGCAATTAACCAGCCAGAAAGAAAAAGGATCAGATTTTTGGGCAGTCGAAGCGATGGGAAGCGTGTCCCGAGCACTGCCATGAATCCAAACATCGCATAAACAACCCCGGAAGCCCCGATGCCCGGCGTATCGTTTACGGCGAGTTCGAAGATCGAGGAAATAGCGCCGCCACCAAGAATGAGGAGCAGTAGGGCGAGCGGCCCAAGGCTTTTTTCAATCCTCGGCCCAAGGATGGCGATCCAGTAGAGATTAAAGAAAATGTGGAAAGCGTCGCTGTGTAGGACGTTGGGAGGAAAGATGGCCCACCAACTGCCCTGCCAGATTTCAAAACCGGACCGGTAGCCAAGGAAGTAGACAAAGCCCCTCGTCTCGGAATTGGCGAGCTGCGCCAAAAACATGCCGACGCATAACAAACCAAAGACCCATGTGACCACGGGGATTGGATGAGAAGGACGCATCAGGGCTGAGCGGAAGGGGCGGGCGACGCCTTATTTAAGGATGACTAAGCCAAGGAGATGGCTGCGTTTGCAGAACCACACATCTTTAGGCTAGGGCACCCAACGGAACGTCTCCCAGACTCTCCTGGGTGTTGGTGCTCTGTGGCAGTGGCTCGTATTTGAGGTTCGGACGAATTTCTGTGTCGCCAACAAAGGAGCCACCCTGATCAACTATAAGTGATTTAGCATGAATGGCACCGACTAGGGAGCCTTTACGATAGATGTACACTTCGGTGTCGCACATCACAGTTCCGGTCAGCTTGCCCATGATTTCAACGCGGCCTGCGCGGACTGGCCGAGAAAACTCAACATCAGCGGCGCGTTCTATAACCAGGTGATTGACTTGAATATCTCCGGCGAGTTTTGCTTTGGATTTGAAAACGGCTTTGCCTTCGCAGTCGAGACTTCCTCGGATTCTGCCCTCAATCACCGCAGATCCGCAAACGGCCCGGCCACAGTTGAGATCGCCACGTCCGGAGATGATCAGCCGACCGCGAGTTCGGATGCTGCGGCTGAAGAAGCCGTTGATGTTGAAGTCTTGCAGGTCGACGTAGCTGCCGCAGTTTGGGCAGAGGGTGGTTTTGGCAAGTGAACTAACTTTGTGAGTGGAGCGACACTCAAAGCAGGTCACGGTGCGGGTCAGGTCCGGTGCTGGACTACTTGGCGCGGACTGCTGAGCTTTGCGGGAGGTGAGCAGGCCACTCAAGGCGCTGGCATTGGACGAAGATTCTTTGCTTTTTACTGAGATCTCAAAGTGGTTTCCACAGTTTCGGCAAATGGTCGACTTCGCCGCCATGGATTCAAGCTGCTCGAAGCTGCAATGCGGACAGAGCACATTTACTTTAACAATAGTTTTGCCGGAGCGCGCTGCCATAATAAGGAATTAGAAAAAAAGGAAAGGAAAAGTGAGAAAACTGGAGGCAAGCCTGAAATTTTTCAGACTTTACCCAAGCGGATTTAGTTACAGCCAAATCACAAGATTTGGACTGGTAAGCACAATCTATTGATATAATAAAGCGGAACGACTTTCACTTGACAAGTGAAAAATGGATTTAATTGGCCTTGTAGCTTACAGGGCCGCCTTAGGGGGCAAAGCCTGGAAAATGGTGAGTTTTGCACCCGGGCGTCCTGTCCTCCACAACCGCCTCCATCTTGCCCACTAGTCCAGTGGCTGATCAAGCCCTTCCAGCCCAAGAATTTCCACCTGCACCCCTGGGGAAAAGCAGCAGTGCGTGGGTGAACCCTCTAGTTCTGGGAAAAATTCTTTCGCTGGCGTGTCCTCAACCTGACAGCTGCTCGTCACAAGGGCAATCTGATACGGCGCATGGCTCACGCGTCCGGAGTAAAGGCGTCCACGTTTATCGGCACTGAAAAGCACATAACGCTCCACCAAAAATTCCTCTAAGCTGCCTGGGACCGCCGCAGCCTGCGAATCCGAAGTTTGACCTTCGATACTCGACGCCTGTTTTTCACCTCGCAAGCGGGAGATGTATTTGAGCGTTTTCGCTCCCTTTTCGAGTTGCATTTGGGAATGGCGGTAATTGAGATGAAAACCACGTCGGGCGATCTCCACGGCGATGGGTTGATTGCAATCGAGCGAGTAAAACCATACCCCGGAGAGTCCGGCGGAGGTTTTTACGTATGTCCGCACATTTAACTCCAGGAAATGGGAGAGCCACGGCACCGCAGGAAACCCTCGTGGACGCACGTTTTTCATAACGAAAGGCACCACGCCAATCCAAGCCATGTCGTCATAGGTCTCGACCTCAAGTCCGGGTGGTAAGGTTTTTTGCACCTGAACCGCCTCAATGGACCAGTGGTAGAACAACAACTGCTGCCACTGCTGATACATGACGGGACGTTGCTCAGTCATGACGCTAAATCATTGGAGACACTTCCTGGCTGCGATGACTTTGCACCTCTCTGAGGACATGCTCACCAAGAATGATAAGAGACTCTTCAATGGATTTCTCTCCCGTCTTAAGAATGATTTCGGGCTTTAACGGGGGTTCGTAGGGTGAATCGATCCCGGTAAATCCCTTAATCTCACCGGCGCGAGCCCGTTGATAAAGCTGTTTCGGATCGCGCTGCTCGCAAAGCGCCAGGGGAGCGTCGACGAAGATTTCAGCAAATTCTACCCCGGCCCCGGAGCAAATGGCTCGCACCCGGTCACGATCAGCCTGGTACGGTGAGATGAGAGATGCGATCACTACTAGTCCTGCTTCGGCCATCAGCTTGCAGAGTTCCCCGGCACGACGAATATTTTCCGTACGATCCTCGGCGCTGAACCCTAGATCCGCACACAAGCCATGTCGCAAGTTGTCCCCATCTATGACAAAACAAGCAATCCCTTTTTGGTAAAGAGCAGCCTCCAGCTGGACGGCGAGCGTGCTTTTGCCCGAGCCCGAAAGTCCGGTCATCCAAACCACCATGCCGCGATGCCCAAAATGGTCCTGACGCACCTCTTTGGTGACTTTGTTTTCTGTCCAAGTGATATTGTCGCTGGTGGTGATGCTGCTCTCCGACGCGGAGTAGTTGAGCCCGTGAATGATGCCGCCACCGCCGATGCGTGTGCCTTGCAGGAGCACGAAGCGACCGGTCTCAATAATTTTATCGTTGTTGTCCATCGCCAAGGGACGTCGGACACGAATAATAACTTCGGCGGCTTCATTTTTGAGAACTTCTTGTCGCGGCTGATTGACCACGTCTAGGCTAGAGGAATCCACCACGCGAACAACCTCAACGACGCGGGCTTCGACTTCCTGAGTGGCGAGTCTCAGCTTCAGAGGACGATGCGCCACTAAAGGCTGGTCGTGCAGCCAAAAAATGTTGGCACGAAATTCGCGCGCTTCAACCGGGCCATCGTCCGGAAGAGCGCCCACATGGCCGCGCTCGGCAAAAATTTGCTCCTCAAGCGTGATGGCCACAGAATCGCCAGCGTGAGCTGAGGTCGGCGGAGTGCTCGCCCCGTAAGCCTCAATACTGCGAACCCGACTTTTTTTACCCGAAGGCCAGAACCCAATTTCCTGGCCAACTTGCAGGTGCCCTGCCTCCACGCGACCGGCCAAGATTCTGCGATGATCAAAACGATACACGTCCTGAACAATTAAGCGCAGAGGCAAGTCGAGCTGAGTGCCGGGGCTGTCGAAACGATCCAGCGCTTCGAGGATGGCAGGGCCCTGAAACCAGGGCATGTTGGCACTAGCCGCTATAATGTTGTCACCTAACTTAGCAGAAATTGGGACGAAAAACGAGGGCTCCACACCTAGCTGCTTAAGAAAAACTCGGTAGTCGCGTTTGATATTTTGGAAAACTTCCTCCCTGTAACCGACCAAGTCCATTTTATTAACCGCTACCAAAACCTGGCGAATGCCTAAAAGAGACAAGAGATAGCCATGCCGTCGCGACTGCTCTTGGATGCCTTCGTTGGCGTCGATCAAGAGCACTGCGGCATCCGCACTGGCTGCGCCAGTGACCATGTTTTTGAGAAACTCTTTGTGACCGGGGGCGTCAATAATAACATACCCCCGCTTGGCAGTGCGAAAATGAATCTGGGTCGTATCGATGGTAATGTTTTGCTCTTGCTCTTCCAAAAGTGCATCAAGCAAAAAAGCAAATTCAAACTCCATCCCTTCCAGTTCCGACGCTTTACGAATGGCCTCGACTTTCCCTTCGGGCAAAGAATCAGTATCGTAAAAAAGTCTTCCTACCAAAGTGGACTTGCCGTGGTCGACATGTCCGACGATCACGATTTTGAGTTTACTGCTTTCAAGAATTTCTGTCATCACATTTAGGGCAATCGACAGCAAAGCGCATTATGGCTGGCGATCAAGCCCCGCTGGCTGAATTTTTTCCGTGGTGCCTGATCGACAGATTCAGCCTAAAGACCTGGCGGATGACGCGCCACGTATCCGGCCAGTGGTCGCGATCGAGCCGTCCATCTTGGGCCGGAATGAGAGCCGTTCCAACCCGTGTCAAAACGGCGTCCCGCAATATCCAAAAAGACATGACCGGGCTTCGAATAAATAGTGACCCACCGCCCTCGCCCCGGTCGGCCGTATTTTGTGAACGCATGCGAAGGCATTGGTGAGTGCAGCAGCCGGGCATGGCCTAACGCATAAGAAACTGCACCTGAGCAGTCATAGCCACTGTCTTCGACCCGACGATGGCCACCTCCCCGTCGGTAGGGCTTGTTTGCAATCCTGTTTGCGGCGGCCACCGCAGCGCGCACTGCTGGAGGCGCTTGCGCAGGGGGTTGAGCTTGGCCATTACGTTGAATCTGGGTGGTCTGTGGAGAAGGCGGTGCGGCAACCCATTGAGCAGAGGTGCGTGGTCCGGTGGAACATCCGGATACCAACAAACAAACGAAAAAGCACAGGCAAGCAAGTTTCAGCATGCCTTGTTCTATACCGCGTTTTGTGCACTTGATCAAACCAAGGCACAGAGTTTTGCTAAGTTGGCCTGATCTATGCTCAACAATAAAATGCGACGCGCCAGCGGGGCGTTTTGAGAATTTATCGAATAACACACCGAAAAAACTGTCGATTCGTAGAACGCCAATGTATATACTGAAAGGGATTTGAAAATCATGGAGCAGCTAATGACCAAAAGTGGGATTTTTCACCTACAAGAGCCTCCTATCCCGACGTTGTCGGCGCTGCGCGAGTTGTTGCCTTACGGAATCGCACGACTCAAGGAACCGCAGGAGGGTGCTAGGTTTGGCATACCCATGCGCTGTGGTGAAAAGGAAATGCGCTGCATGATGGCGGAGCAAAAAGCTCTTCCCGAAGCCGAGGCGATGCAGGAGTTTGAGGAGTCCAGTCTGCTCATGGTGCGTTGTCTCACCGTTTTTGCGCGGGTTGGTTTTAGTGGAGCACTTTTGCCAACCATTTCTTTGCGCAAGGTTAAACCTGGTCTTTGCTCGCTAGGGCTGGCGCTTTTTGTTTTTCCGAGCAAAACTGGTATGGAATCTCAAGAATTTGACTCGATACCCGAGTGGGATAGTGAACACGGCACTGGCGCCGGTGTGATGTTGGAGACCTTTCAAAGCATTCTGAAAGAACAGGGCTCCGGAACAAAGCTTGGCAGCGGGTTGGACTTTGTGCATGCCCCGACGGACGCGCCACGCCGTTTGGCTTTTAGTTTTTTATCACTGGGCTCGGAGCTGATTTGCTTACAGCGCAAGATTGATCCAGAGCATGATCAGTGGGCTTTGCTGTATAAAAACTATGGGAGCGAACTCTATCATCTTCCGATGCTCCCTATGCTGATCAACCGGAATGACCTCGTCATCACCAAAGGACTCGACGAATCGGAGTTTTAGATATTCTCACCCTACGCACGTCCACCACTTGAAGCGACTGAGACGATAGGTTGCCCATAAAAGGGCAACATCAAAAAGCCGTGCTGGACTTCAAAGGAGCTTGAGTCTTAGGTATGGATTCTTCTTGCCTTCTCGTTTGCAGGAAGCTTTTCCCAAGTTGCCTCATGAAACACTTACTGAGTATCGAGTCCCTTAGTCCCAATGACCTCCACTCAATCCTGCGTCGCACGCCGCGCATAAAACGCGAGCGTGGCGCTGCGATTTATCAAAAAACCCTGACCGGACAGACTTGGGCAATGATTTTCACCAAAAGCAGCACCCGCACTCGGGTCAGCTTCGAAGTGGGTCTTCGTGAGTTAGGCGGCGAAGTCCTCTTTATGAGCGGCCAAGATCTGCAGCTCGGACGGGGCGAGCCCATTCGGGACACCGCGCGGGTCTTTGCCCGTATGATTTCTGGAGTGATCATTCGCACTGGACCGCAAGCTTATGTGGAAGAAATGGCTCACTACCTTAAAAAACCGGTCATTAACGCGCTCACCGATGACGAGCACCCGTGCCAGATCATCTCGGATCTTTACACCATCTCCGAAGCGCTTGAAACGTGGGAGAACAAAAAGATTGCTTTTGTGGGTGACGGCACGTGCAACGTGGCGCGGTCGTGGATGTGGGCCGCTCTCCGGCTGGGGCTGAAGCTTCGGATTGGAGCGCCACGCGAGTATTTGCCCAGCACTGAGGACCAGGAGTTGTTTAAAGGGGCGGTGCATTTTACGGAAGATCCCGGCGAAGCGGTGGAGGATGCTGACGTTGTTTATACCGACGTTTGGGTCAGCATGGGTAAGGAGACCGAAAGCGAGGAGCGGATCGACCGACTGCGCCCTTACCAACTCAACCATGCTCTGCTCGAGCAAGCCTCACCCAAAGTGAAAGTGCTCCACTGTCTGCCAGCCTATCGAGGCATGGAGATCACTGAAGAGCTTCTGGAAGAACACGCCGACCTGATTTTTACCCAAGCAGAAAATCGCTTGCACGCTCAGAAGGCCATTTTGGAATGGGTCGTGGAAGAAGAACACAGGCGCGTTTAGAAAGAAATTCCGTCTGTCATGGAACCAAGATCCGGCCAACAGCTTCAAGGCTTGCTCAAAAAACATTTTGGTTTTGACACCTTCCGTCCGCATCAATCGGAGATCATCGCTGATGTTTTAGCCAAGCAGGACGTTTTCGCACTCCTACCCACCGGCGGCGGTAAGTCTTTGTGCTATCAACTTCCGGCCCTGGCATTCTCGGGTCTCACCGTGGTGGTCTCTCCGCTCGTCGCTTTGATGAAAGATCAGGTTGACGCACTCCTGGCCATTGGCGTGCCCGCGACCTTTCTCAATTCGACTCTCACCCAAGAAGAGGGCCGAAGACGCTGGGCGGCGCTCCATCAGGGAAAGTTTAGGTTGCTGTATGTATCGCCAGAGCGAGCCTTAGTGGACGGATTTGTGGAGGCCTTAGCCCAGTGGAACACCCAACTGCTTGCCATCGACGAAGCCCACTGCATCAGCGAATGGGGTCATGATTTTCGGCCTGAATACCGTCAGCTTTCCAAACTTCGAAAGACCCTGCAAGGCGTCCCCTGCTTAGCCCTTACTGCCACGGCGACTCCCAAGGTTCGGCAGGAAATCATTCAAGCTTTGAGTCTACGAGAACCGAAAGTGCATGTCGGCAGCTTTAATCGTCCGAACTTACTATACCGCGTTCTCCCTCGCAAGGAGCCCAAAAAACAATTGCTGCGGTTCTTAAGCGAGCAAAAAGATGCGACCGGGATCGTGTATTGTCAGAGCCGCGCCTCAACCGAAGAATGGGCCGAATTTCTCACCGACCAAGGAATCCGAGCCCGCCCCTACCACGCTGGGCTTTCCAACCAAGAGCGCGGCGAGACCCAGGACCAATTTTTGAGTGATGAAGTGCCGGTGATCTGCGCCACGATTGCTTTTGGAATGGGCGTCAACAAACCCAATGTCCGTTTTGTAGTGCACGCCGACCTCCCCAAGAGTATCGAGAATTACTATCAAGAAACCGGTCGTGCGGGTCGTGACGGCTTGCCTGCTGAATGCGTGCTACTTTATAGCGGAGGCGACGTAGTCAAGATGCGGCGCTTTCTTGAGGAAAAACCGGTCAAGGAAAAACAGCACGGTGAGTGGCAGCTGCAGCAAATGGCACAATACTCCGAAAGCACAGCTTGCCGCAGACGCCTGCTGCTGAAGTATTTTGATGAAGCTTTTCACGAAGAGAATTGCGGGCAGTGCGATAACTGCTTGAACCCTCGCGCCCTGGTTGACGCGACCATTCTCGCCCAACAAATGCTCTCCTGCGTCTGGCGCATTCAAAAGCACAGCGGCTTTTCAACCGGGCTGAATCACGTGGTGCTTGTACTCCAAGGATCCATTAATGAAAAGGTAACTCGTTGGAAACACGACACTCTGACTACTTTCGGGATCGGCAAAGATCATGATCGACGCTATTGGATGGAGATCGGACGGGCTTTGCTTGCGGAAGGTTACTTGGAACAACTCCCCCCGCACAACGCACTCACGGTGACGGACAAAGGCATGGCTTTCTTAAAAAATCGTGAGCCGCTGATGTTGCCTGGGCCAACCGACAGCACCGACAGCACGAAACACAGAACGGGAGAGGTCAGTCCAACCGGACCCCGGAAATCGGGCTACATTGAGTGTGATGAAGCACTCTTCCAGTCTCTTCGCACAGTCCGCAGCTCGCTAGCCAAGGAGCGCGGGGTGCCGCCATTCGTCATTTTTGGTGATGTGAGTCTTCGACAGATGGCTCGGAATTATCCTACCGACCGGGAGTCTTTTGGTGCAATTTCTGGAGTGGGAATTCGTAAGCTTGAGGACTTTGCCGAGCCATTTTTGGCTGTGATTCAGGACCACTTGAAAGAACACGGACGCAAGACATTTAGCTGATCAGGGTTCAAACTCGCGCCTCGCCTTAGCGCGGTCGGCTGACTTTCCACAGGCTTATCCAAGCCACCGCACACAGCAAAACCAACCAGTAGGCTTGCTGGAGGCATGCCTGAAGGGGGATGGACCATTCTTCAAAGACCATGCCAGTATGAAACTGGTTCCTCTCATTCACGTTACGAAAGGCTGTCCAATAGTCCGACAAAACATCTCGGGCTAGTGGCTCGCCCCACAAAAGCGAGACATCAAGCAGCCGTTGTACGCCAAAAGAAGGCAGTCCTCCAGCCACAGTTCGAACGGCACTACTCATTTCAAAGGCAGGAATCACGTAACCACTCAACAGAATTTGTGGGATCAACACCAAAGGCACCGCTAAAATTGCCTGACGCCGGTCTCGTGCTACCCCAGAGATTGCCAGGCCTAAGCCGGAACCCAGTGCCCCTGCCCAAAACATCGCCAAAACCTGCCAGGGCAAAGCTCCGCCCGGTTCTCCGTAGGCCAAACGAGCGGCAAGCAGCATACTAAGGCCCTGCACCGTGGTTAACCCGGTCAACCATAACATTTTTGCCAGAAAATAATTGCTCACTCCTAAGCCACTCAACTTTTCTCGTTGAAAGATCACCCTCTCCCCGACCAACTCTTCTGCGGCATTATTGCAGCCTAACCATAGCGTAGCGATTCCACAAAAAAACAAAACCAGAGGCCAGGAGGTGGAAGCCCAACCGACCAGCATGCCGATGGCCAGTGGTTGCAATGCCAAAAGGACCGGATTGCGCCAGTCAGCACAAGCCAAGCGGTATTGCCTTTCGACCGTCAACGCGAAATCTTTGCACCAACGTGAGAGGCCTTTTTGGCTTGGTGGAACAAGCTCGGGCGTTTCATGATCAGACTGCACCTCGACAAGAGCGGTCTCTACCGCGGCCAGTTCGCCTTCTTCGATCTCCTGGTAGACTTCCCTCCACGTCTGCACTTGGAAATGTTCAAAAACTTGATCCGGTCGGCCTGAATAAAGAATACGCCCGGAACCTAACAAATGGATCTCGTCAAAAAGATGAATGTTCTCCAACACGTGAGTGGTTAACAGGACGGTGGCCCCGGCTTTGCAGAGGTCCCGCAAAGTTTCCATCAGGGCCAAGTCAGCTTGTGGATCCAAGCCACTGCTCGGTTCGTCCAGCATTAAAACGCTTGGGCGAGCGACCAACTCGACCCCAATGCTCAGTCTGCGCTTTTGCCCCCCGGACAATCGACCGGCCATGAGAGTTGCCCGATGCTCTAGCCCGAGTGTTTCCAAGGTTTTGCGCACCAGCAATCGTAGCTCGGCCTCGGGAGTTCCCGGCGGCAGCCGCAAGCGGGCGGCGTGGTGCAAAACTTCCCAGGTTGTTAAACCCTCATGCACCGCCTCTGCCTGCGGCACATAACCCCCGTAGTCCCGGAACACCTCCGCGGTGTCGAGATGCCCTAGAAGCCTTACCGACCCCGTTGTGGGGCGTTGGAGGCCGCATAAGATATCCAAAAGCGTCGATTTCCCAGCACCGCTGGCTCCCAAAAGTCCAACCAAGCGTCCGCTTGCTACTTGGAGACTTACTCCTTTTAGAATTGCACTTTGACGAAACTGTTTGGTGACCCCGAAAACCTCGACCACAGGCCGGAGTTCCTCCTTTTGCCAGACCAAGGAGCGCCCATCAAACCGAAATTGGTATGGTCCACAGCGCCAGCGATCGCCGATGATGAGCCGATGCTGATTAAAAACTTGGCCATTGATCAACGAGTTTGTCGACTCGCTCTCATCCCTAATCAACCAGCCGCCGTCGGCAGAACGCGCCAGCCGGGCCTGCCGTCGCGAAATGGATGGGGCATCAACAACCAGCCCTTGAACGGCTCGACCGATCTCAAGACCATCCTCCAGACCACACACAATGCAGTCCTCCCCATTGCGTTGTGGCGGAGGAATGACGACGTCCTTGGGCATATCCGCAATCTCTTCTAGGAAAGCTTAGGGAACGACCAGCCAAACTTCGACGAGTCGATTTTTTTCGAGATTTTCTGCATCAAACATATCCGAGCTTCCCATACCAATGGAATGCGTAACGTTTAGAATTCCGCATTGATCCCGCAGCACTTCCCTCACCGAGTCCGCGCGGGCCAGGCTGACGCGTCGATTGACTGTTTCGTCGCCGGTGCGATCGGCGTAACCCAGGACCACTACCACCGTGGTGGGATCCCGCAGGCGAGATGCATGCGCCTCTTTCATCGCCACGCATAATTCCGCTGCCTGAGCTGCGGATGGTCTGCTGCCACCTACTCCAAAGGGCAATCTTGCCACACATTCCAAAAGTTCAGCCCGTTCCACTTGGATGTATAGCTTGTCTTGTTCGGTAGGACTAAGATCGGGCATGATGTCTATCCTTTTTAAAACTTCAGCACGAACCAACCGACTTTCCTCAATATCCGCTGCGGTGCGATCCACCACCGGCCGAGTCTCGACAGTTGGGGTGGCTTGCGAAGGCTCGACCTGTGTGGGGCTTGCTTGCGTAGGGTTTGGCTCGGCAGGTGGAGCCAGGGAAGGAGGCTCCGGTGTGGGTTCGCTCTCCGGAGTCGCTGTTGAATCTTCCGTGAGACCGCTTCCTCCGGTTCTTGCAGCTGGTTCGGGCTCTTCTTGCCCCACCAAGTATAAAACAATCAGCATGCAAATCAGAAAAATTGGGAGAAACCAAGGTCGTGCTTTGTCTAGCCAAGAAGTTGTGCTCATGATATCCAATAGCATCATGACCAACACTTGTCTCTGTGGCCAGCAAAAAGATAAAAGGACCTCAAGTTTATCTTGCCAGCCTCCCAGCCAAGTGGTCATGCGCAACCTTCCGGTTTGAAAGCTCATGAGCCGTCGCCAGACTAAAGCCAAAGCACCCTCCATTCGCGGGCAAAACAATGCTCAGCCCCGACCCATCGTGCGCAAGGGAGCCAAAGCGGCGAAGCTGCAACAACGCGTGCAGGCTTATCTGGAGAAGGTTGCTTTTATAATGGACGAGTCGATTCGGATTCCAGTGATCAACGTGCGATTCGGCCTTGATCCCGTGGTCGGCCTGGTGCCGGGCTTAGGAAATGCGGTGGGAGCTTGTGTTTCTTTTGCGGCCCTGCTCCAAGCCTCGCGGCTCAAGATCCCTGGTATACTGGTAGCCCGCATGATCATCAATATTCTCATCAACACCGGCGTCGGCGCCATCCCTATCATTGGTGATCTCTTTTCAGTTTGGTTCAAGAGCAACCGACGTAATTACCGGCTGCTCATGGACCACCTCCGCTACCAGCGGCCAATCAAGAAACGAGAATATATTGTGGTCTACGGATTTTTATTTTTGGCGGCATCGTTTTGTGCCATTGCCATATTTGGGGTGGTCTTCGTGTTTCTAAACTTGCTGGGAGTATTCCGCTAAACATCCAGGCATTCCTGGGGTATCGTTCCTTTTAGGAATTCTATGAACTCGACCAAACAATGTGCCCATTTGGACGCCGACGCCTTTTTTGCATCGGTCGAACAAGCGGCCTCACCCAAGCTGCGGGGTCGTCCCATTGCGGTAGGCGGCGCCCGGCGTGGGATCATTGCCTCGGCCAGCTATGAGGCACGGCGGTTTGGCGTTTATACTCCCATGCCCACGAGCCGGGCTTTAAAGATATGCCCGCAACTCATTCTGGTTCCGGGCGACTATGAAAAGTATGAACGGTTTTCCCGGTTCATGTTTTCTTTTGCCTACGACTTTACTCCCATGGTGGAGATTGGCTCGATTGATGAGGGTTACTTTGATCTGTCGGGTCAAAACAAATTCCCGGCTACAGAAATTCTTCAGCGAATTCGGCAGTACATAAGCCAAAGCTTAAAAATTTCCGTGTCGCAAGGTTTAGGCAGTAACAAGCTGATTGCCCAAATTGCCAGTAAGCTTCACAAACCACGCGCTTTGCAATGCGTGCCAACCGGCCAGGAAAAAGCCTTCATTGCTCCGCTCGACGTGGCTTGGCTTCCTTCGGTTGGCCCTAAGCTAGCCGCCAAGTTTCATGACGCTGGATTAAAGCAAATTGAGCACGTAGCAAACACACCTTTGGACCGACTCTCTTTTCTTGCTGGCAAGCAGGCCGCTCAGTTGCATGAGTTTGCTCAGGGCTTCGATACTCGACCCATTGTTCCCAGTGAAGATGGTCCCGAGCCTCTGAGCTATGGGCATCAGGATTCTTTTGATTCCGACACCACCGACGAGTTTTTTCTTAAGCGCACACTGCGATGCCTCATCGATAAGGCCATCACCCGGCTGCGTGAAGACCAAAAAAGCGCACGCACACTGTCTGTTACCATCCGGTATTCCGATATGCAGCAGACTGAGCGTTCTTACAGTCTCGACGAGCCGGCTGATCTTTCCGAAAACTTTTATGATCTCGGCTGGCGACTGCTTAAACAAGCCTGGGAGCGCCGCGTCAGATTGAGAATGATTCGGGTCAAGCTATCCCACATTTACAACAGTCCGGCTTTCCCTCCGCTCTTAGGCGCACCGGAACATTTCAAACATCAAGCCTTGCACAATGCTCTGGTACAAGTCCGGGCGCGCTTTGGGAAAAACGCCCTAATGCGCGGGCATGAGGCCTTCGACAATTAATCTTTGGACGCCTTGACGATGACGCGCAGGCCGTCGATGGCGATCACTTCGACTTTTGCACCCGGCTGAATGAGGTCTGCTTCGGCGACCACATCGATTCGTTTGCCTTCGATCAACGCCACACCCGTCGGTCGTAGAAGAGTGATCGCTTCGCCTGTTTTACCCATCACCTCTCCCATCTCCTTCCGACGCGCCTCACCCCCGCCGCCGACGGAAGCACCAAGAGTGAAAATCTTTCCAAACGGCGAGTGTGGAAAAACTTTCATCCACACGAAGAAGAGAATGATGCAAGCCACAACTGAGCCTATCGCGAACAAAGTTCCGACTTCTGGGCCAAATTCTGTAAAGGCAAAAACGCAGGCCACGACGAGACAGATTACGCCGAGTATGCCCATGATCATTCCGGGAATAAACAGCTCAATGATGATCATCAAGAGGCCGGCGGCAGTTAAGATAACAAGTGTCGAAAACATAAAGCAAAAGCGTGGTGAGTGTTTCTGCTAAAGGATACTGTCCCAAGAGGTTTGAGGTTGCACCCATCCCAAGCTCTGCAAAATCTCGCTATGGGTCAAGGCAGTTAGCGATGGGGATTTGACAGGGATTCCAGCCAGATCTGCGGCTAGCAGCTCTTGGACGTGGACACCGCATGTTGGAGTCTTATCGGCTGGTATTGCGATTTTATGCCCGGCCCAGTCAGCGTTCAAAAGCAACTCAGTTAATTTCGCCGCATCAGCTGCTTGCAACATGCTATAAGCCTCGCTGCCAGCGGGTCCGCTAAGGTCTTTGCGCTTCCAAGGATAGTGACGCGAAATGAGAACCGGAAAGCGAAGACTCATAGCCTGCAAATCGGCCTGTCTTTCACACAAGTTGCTGAGCATAAGTTCGGTCAAGCGTTTACTCAGAGCGTAGTGATTGCCCGGTCTTGCAAGATACTCATCATCCAAAGGCAAATACTCGGGCAGCGGGGGTGCATCTTTATACATGCCAATTCCGGTCACCACCTGAATGCTGCTAGAAAATATCACTTTTCTAACTCCAATTTCAATGGCCATACCAAAAATATTGGCATTCATTTTTAAGTTATCACCTAAAACCACGTTCGGATGATTGGCGGAAGCATGGGGCCAATTCGCGAAATGCACCACCGCGTCAAACCCATGAATAAAATTTGCGCAGGACGAGAAATCCGTAAGATCAAGACAATAAAAGTGAGGCGGACGATTTCGGTTTTCAAGACGGGAGCTGGGAACTTTATCCACTCCCACCACGTCAAAATTATTTTCGGCCAAATGCTTAAAAACCGCCGACCCCAGTCGCCCCGCGGCGCCAGTAATAAGAACTCGTTGTTGTGTCATGAAGTATAAAGAGAACGACCAAGAAACTCGCAGTCTGCATTCAATGCAAAATTATCTTTCAAAACGTGCCCGAGAAACGAGACCATGCGCCTTGCGGTCATCTCCGACATCCACTGGCGAAGCAACCTTGATAATCAACTCATGACCCTCACCTTCCGCTATCGCAGGTAAATCAACGGTCACAGTAATCCATTCCCGCTCATCTCGGTTGGACATGGGATCCAAAACTGCCTGCCAGAGCGGACGTGCTTGATTTGACTCCGCCAACCAAATACTAAATTCCGTCGGCACCGTTTGATGACCCCGCAAAGTCTCAAGCACCACGCCATAGTCCATGGCAAATTGAGTCGCCCCCGATGGTACTGGTAAGCGAATTTCACTGCCGCCCGCCAAAAAGATTCCCCAACGGCCTTTGAGCATCTCTCGCCCGAGGGTTTCCGGCCAAGCATTGACCGAAACTCCTAGCTGCTCCTCAACCATCAATTTAAGGTCCAAACTGTCAGCGTGTGGTCGCGGCAGTATTTCAAAGTTTAAATCGACCTCGGCCTCAAAACTAGGGCCAGCCTCTATTCGGATCCTGCGCACCCTCGGCACCTCCCCACCCGCGAGCAAGCGGGCCATGCTCACACTGTCCCCTAAGTAGGGATCGATGAGCATCCCGACTTTTGGTAGGCCATAGGTTAAGCGGTAGCGCCGACGAGCAACTGGCACGCCCTGCACGTCATCCAGCACAAGCCAAACCGCGTCGTGTTGATAGAAAAAGCTCTTCACTTTCCCCCATGCTCCGGATTTTAATGCAAACTGCATCACCAACAGCTCGTCATCCGTCACCTCAGGAAGCTCAATGGCCTCACTCAAGTCGACGTTCTTCAAGGTTAATTTCCGGCCCTCCGGTCGCCTTGCTTGTGGCACTCTTTTTTCCCACAAAACCAAGTGTTGCTCGCTCAGCACCGGACGGTAGCCATACAAAACCTCCAGCCAAGCCGCAGAATCCGCTGAAAAAGGCAGACGCCTATCCAGCGGATCCACATCAAAAATGACATATCTCGGTGCCTCTGAGCCTCGAAAAAATACCGCATTCCTCTCCGCCAGAAATGGGGTGTAAGCTTTAAAGCTCTGAAAGAAGGGCCGTGACCGAAAATTCATTTCATGGGCAATCGGAACCGCAACATTGTCACCAAGCAGATCAACGTTTTCCTCGCCCACCGCTTCTCTCAGGCGTGGGATCTTGGGCAGGTGCTCATCGAATACGAATCCCGGACTACTGGGTTCACTAATCAGCCTCAAGCTTTTCCACTGAGCCCATACCTGAACCAAACCACCCGTCATCTGTCCCTTGCTTAAGGGTCGGGGTCCTCGAAAACCGCCAGGTGCCGTTTGCCATAGCACCAAACCCATCAACAGAAATAGCATTGCCGTCACTTTCCATGCCGCCGCACTCCTATGGCTTACCAAAAACAAGGCAAACATCGCTGGCATCCCATGAAAGAAAAAGCGCACGTGCCCGTCGGCTCGTACAAAACCATGTTTCCAGACTAGAAATGCCAATCCCATGAAAAGGCAAAATCCTGCCACGCCGCGAACGCCAACCTCAAACCTGCTTGTTTGCCACACCCTCCACACCACCACAAGCCCGACCAGAATGGCCGCGCCCCACAGCCCTAGGGCTCGGCTGAGGTGATCCGGGTCTGGTGCCAAATACATGGTGGCGGCAAAACCGACAGCGATTTCCCAAGATCCTTTAAGCCAAGCGGCAAAATTGGGCATCTCTTGCCCGCTCGCCAGCCAAAAGATGGCGAGTCCAACGACAAAAGCCACGATGGCCGGAAAACCATATGCCAACCTTTTGCACAGCACCGCTGCGACAACCACCACCAAAAGCAGCGCCACGGCCATCACCAAATACGTGAACTTGGCGAGAGCCAGGAAAGCCAAGCTCAACCCGCACAACACCGCGGTCAAAACTCCGATCGATGCTCTCAATAGAACAAATCCCACCGCCAAAATATAAAGTGGCACCGTCGTGTCCAAACTTCGACCCAGCGCAAAATAGCAGAACCATAAACCCACGAGTAACCACCAAGCGGTGCCCCTGAGCAGCGTGGCCAGCAGAAAAAATCCGAACAGATGGATACATGCCCAAGTCAAGGTCTGGGGCCAAACGTTCCCCGAGAGGGGCGGCGTTCCAATAACCAACCAACCGAGAGGCCCGTACGTGTAGAAAATCTCATCCCCAAATTGCAAACCCTCCTGCGCCGAGTAGTGTAACATCACGTTCCAAGAAGGATCCAGTCCTCCCTGCAAAGGCTGTCCAGGCACCAAGCGATGGCCGAGAATAAACAACAACCCCACCACAACAAAAAGCGCCGCACGTATCCCCGGTGGGATCGAGCGGCGGTGGAGATCTGATTTGGAAACGCTCATCGATTTGGACTTCTAGAAAATGTGGTATCCAATACGTGAACAGTCCCCCACTTCAACTCCTAAGATTCATGAGCCTCGCGTCCGGCCCGCAAGCCGTTGACCCACACGACTTCCCGGCGATTACTCGCTGGGTCGCCTGCACGCGACACACCACAACAGACTCTGCGACTAGACTGTCGGTTTGGGAACCTGATGAGGAACATCACCAGACCACGAGAGCGGCTGGCTTTCATTGATTCGGGGGTAGGAAACAGGACGATACCCTGGAGGCACCAAGTCGACACCTCGCACCCCACAAACGAGTTCGATTTTCGTCTTAGAAAATTGAATACTTGAATTTTGCTCTTGCTCTTTACTCCGGGCCTCCCGAATGGACAAACACAG
>DAIRSW010000036.1:0-21032 GCA_036804205.1 Verrucomicrobiia bacterium
AAAGAGATTCTAGCGATCACTTTCACCGAACCGGCCACTGCCGAGTTGGGAGAACGCTTGGACTTAGGTGTGCGCGAGGCTTTGAAGCACCAGGAACGAAAGTCCGTTGAAGAACACTTGTTGCGTCGGGCTTTAATTGATCTGGACGATAGTTCTGTATTCACTATTCACGGATTCTGCACCCGCTTTCTTAAGGAGCACAGTTTTGCATGCGGACTGCCATTGGAAATGGTGGTGGAGCCTGACTCGCGTGAGTTGGCACAGGTGGTGTTGGCCGGTTACCTAACTCGCTTGGCAAAAGTCCCTGCTCTTGCGCGTGCCGCCTTGTTTGCCAAGCGGGGTAAAGACACTTTGATGGATCGCCTAAAAAGAGAAGGCCTTCGCAGTGCGCCCTCGACCCGGTGGGTTGACTCGGAGTTGCCTTGGGATGAGATCAAGCGACTCGAGCAATTGGCCGTCCGGCTTTATGAGCTGATCCAGGATGCCCAGGTGCGGGAGGAACTGGGTGCGGTTGCCAAGCACTTGAAAGCGCCGTGTCGGCGTGCAGCCGAGGGGTGTTTAAGGCTTTGGGACTTCGCAATAGCTCATTGGCCTCGAGTTGGAACCCGGTTTTTTGAAGCTGTACGTGCTTGGGATTTTGATGACGAGCAGTTTTTAAAAAAAATGAGTAAGGATGAGCAAAGGCGTGGGCGCGGGCTGGATGCGTTTTGGGAGGTATTGGAAGCACTGTTGGGTTCGCAAGATCGACTCTGGCAAGCGGTGATGGAGGATTTTCGTCAGTGGCGTCCAGCGTTCATGCACGAACGTCGCATCGCGGAAGGGGTTTTATATTTCGATGATTTGCTGCATCACACCGCCTGGGCTCTTGAAAATGTTCAGGGCTTGAGTCAACGGCTCGGTCGACAGTATCAGGCTGTGCTTGTTGATGAGTTTCAGGACACCGACCCCTTGCAATGGCAGTTGATCAGAAGAGCATTTCAAACTCCGGAGCACCGCCTGGTTTTGATCGGGGACCCCAAGCAATCCATCTATCAGTTTCGTGGAGCGGATGTGAGGGTCTACGTTGAGGCGGCCGCGAGTTCAAACGTACAGAAGACTTTGGGAGTTAACTACCGGTCTCACCCAATTTTGGTCGAAGGGTTCAACCATATCTTTGCAGGCAAAAGACTTTCGCAATATGGCGAGGTGGTGTGTCAAGCGGTCGAAGCGGGTCGTGGCAGGGAAGGGAGTGAAGAGCCAAGGATCCGGTTGGTGAGTCTTCCGCACGAAGGATCTTCTGAAGATGGCAAACGCTTGCAGCGAACCAAAGTGGTGGAAGATCTTGTGCAGGATTGTCGAAAGGAAGGGGGTGGTTTTCTTTTCGGCCAGGCCTGCGTGTTGGTGGGCTCCAATCGTGAAGCCCGAGAAATTCAAAACATGCTGTCCCGCCATGGAGTTCCGGCCGCTTTAAGCGCTAGCGAGAGTGTCTGGTTTTCGGATGAAAGCTGGGAGTTCCGGCTGCTGTGCCAAGCCTTGTTACAGCCATGGTTAGCTCCCTTGTTGAGGCGCATGATGGCTTCGCGGCTGCTAGGCGAGCCGCTTGATGCGTTGGACGCCGAGCAAGG
This sequence comes from Verrucomicrobiia bacterium, assembly GCA_036804205.1. GTDB lineage: Bacteria > Verrucomicrobiota > Verrucomicrobiia > Chthoniobacterales > CALDSX01 > DAIRSW01. Next base: position 1,605 of record DAIRSW010000036.1, read on the forward strand.
GGTGCCGCAAGACTTGCGAGAATGCTTTCGCAACGCCCATCAGCGGTGGCTGAATGAAGGCGTGGCGAGCGGAGTGAACTTCCTTTGGGAGGAGCTTTCGATGGCTAGTCGGATGTTAAAGCGCCCTCAGGGAGATCGCGCCGTGACCAACCTTTTGCACCTGTTGGAACTCACTGCGAAAGAAGAGAGGGAAAGGAGCATGTCAGCCTGGCAGACCGTCCGCTGGGTAGAAGAGAAGATCCAGCAAGCTCAGAGTGAGGGATTAAAGGGAGAGCTGCGTTTGGAGAAAGAGAGCGATGCGGTGCAAATCATGACCATTCACAAAAGCAAGGGATTACAGTTTGATCGTGTTTACGTGCCATTCTTTAGCCGAAAAAATGAGAAGGAAGAGGACGAGGCGAACCTTTCTGAGGAGGAAGGTTTGCGCTTGGTCTACGTGGCCGCAACCAGGGCGAAGAATTACTTAACCATTTATGGGATGTGGCCGAGTAGCAAAGCCCAATCACCTTTGTATGAAATTGTTGGAGAGAGCGAACAAGCTTGGCAGGCTTTGGCCGAAGCTTGTTCGCATGCCATCAGTTTTGAACGCGCGGTGCAGAATGACGATTCCCTGGATCTCTCGCAAGCTGTGGAGTTCGGGTCTCAAGAACGGGTCCATCTCAAGATGCCGGATGAGCCACGCTACCTAGAAAGCCCTGCATTTTTGACAAGCTATTCCCGGCTGGCAAGGATGGAGGCGGAAGAACACGCGGGGGGGAAAGATTTTGACGATCTTGGTGGCGCTCCCGCTGATGAGCCTGAAGCGGTGGATCCCCTCCCTCCTGGTGCTCGGACCGGTTCTCTTTTGCACGCGATCTTGGAGAGGGTGGACTTTCAAAATTCGAACAGCCTCGAGATGGATGCGCTAATCGAGGCGTGTCTGCGTGAGCACGGTTTCGCCGGAGGGTTGGTTGAGCAGCGCATCAAGGATCTGATTTCCTTGGCGATGCACACAGAGCTTGAACCAGGACTTCGGTTGGCGGACGTGAAGGAGCGTTGGACCGAAGCCGAGGTGGCGCTACCCTGGAAACAAGAAGCAGGTTTGGTGCTTAGCGAACTGCTGCCGGATGAGTTGCGTGAGGGTGATGGTGCGTGGTCCGTAGCGGTGGAGGGGCTTTTGGTAGGGTTTGTGGACCTGATTTATCGTTGGAATGGAAAGTTTTATTTGCTCGACTGGAAGTCTAACTTTTTGGGGCATGATCCCATGGATTACAGAGAAGCCGCACTGGCCGAAGCGATGAAGGGGCATAACTATCATTTGCAGTATTTTTTGTACACGCTGGCGTTGGACGTGCATCTACGCAGTCGGATTAAGGATTATGATTACGCCACCCACTTTGGCGGAGTGCATTACGTCTTTTTGCGGGGACTGATTGACGGACGAGCAGATTTTGGGGTGTTTCGGGCGCGCCCGACGGAGGACCAATTGGAGCCGTTTCGCCAACATTTAGCATTATGATTGAGCGTCAAAGTAGCAACCATTCTGGTATCTCGGCAGGCTTGCGCAGTTTACTCAAGCCGATGGTCAAGGAAGACGAGCTTGGACTTTTGATTGAGGCGGTCGTTCAAAGCTGGCACAGCCAGCATTTGAGTGTCGATCTTGAGGCTGTACCTACCGGCATTGAGGAGGGGCGGTGGCCTAGCTTAGTGCAGTGGCAGGAGTGGTTGAAACCAATTGCGTCCGACGAAACTTCCGATTTCCTAACTCGGCCGTTTCTATTTAGGCAAGGGCGATATTTGTCGTTTCAACGACACGCGATACAAGAGCAAAAGTTGGCTGCCGCTTTATTGGCAAAGCATAAACTGCCGACGGATCGGGTTTGGAGCAAGCTCTGTGAAGAACGACAACTCGACCGTTCTGTAAGAAAGGCATTTAGAATTTTACACGAGCAGGGCTTGCTGGTGATTGCCGGTGGACCGGGCACTGGAAAAAGCTGGCTGGCCCTTAACATTTTGCAGTCGATCCAGCAGCGGGCGCCCGAATTGAACCCGCTCGTGTTGGCTCCCACCGGTAAAGCTGCCGCCCGACTGAACGAGGAGCTGCCGGGAAATTCAACCGACCTATTTTATGCGCCTTTGCGAGCCATGACCTTGCACCGTTTTTTGTATGATCATCATGCCCGGATTCAGGCGACGGGCTTGGTCGTGGTGGATGAGTGTTCCATGATTGATTTGCCGCATATGACTCGGCTGATGGAGGCTTTGCCGAACGAAGCGAGGCTGGTTCTGATTGGCGATCCTCAGCAGCTGGCATCTGTTGAGCCTGGGGCATTTTTTCTCGATTTGGTGAAGACGGCGCAGGCCGGGCATCTGCCTTGGAGGCATCAGTTGCTAGAGCTTGTCGAGAGTCACCGGTTTGGGCCCGAGAGTGGCATTGGTCGGTTGGCAGAGGGGATTCGAGTTGATCGCCGGGAAATAAGAGAACCCCGCTTTTTTGCTGAAGCAGGTCCAGACTTGGAAGCAGTATGGCTGGACGATCAAAGGGCTTTAAGAAAACTTTGGGAGGAGATCGTTGGGCACTTTTCTTCCTTAACGCGTGCGAAATCGGTGGATGACGCCTTGGCTTTGTTGTCGAGACAACGGGTATTGAGCCCGTTTCGTAAAGGCCCTTGGGGCTCAACAGCAATTAATGGCCGGCTTCATCAGATGTTACTGCGAAGTGGTGTAGCACGTTTTCTGCCGGTGGTTTGTTTGCGTAACCACCGCGATCTCGATATTAACAACGGGGATGCGGGGGTTATGGATTTGCAGGGCGGGAAGGTCTGTTATTTTCGCCGCGGAGATGGGGTGGTGGCCGCTCCACTGGGCGCAATGAGCGAAGTGCAGGAAGCTTTTGCGCTGTCAGTTCATGCGAGCCAGGGATCAGAGTTCGAGCACGCCATCTTTATATTGCCTGGCTATGACGCTCCGCATATCACCAAGGAGCTGATTTACACAGCGGTGACTCGAGCGAGAACGAGACTCAGCCTGATTTTGGACAAGAGATCTTGGGAGGTCGCTCTGGATCGATCGACTCAGAGGCTCAGTCTTTTTGCCGATGAACTTGTAGCTGCTGCGGAGGCTTAGTCCGAAAGCTCAGTCTATAAAGCCTACAAGTGCTGACCAAGTGCTACTAGGTTTTGTCAAAGACCGCCGTGTTACTCAAGTCGTCAGCGTCGAATTGGAAACCTGGATTGGTTTTTTCTCGAAGACAGGTTAAAACTTCGGCCAAGCTGGTGGCCGCGCTCGCGGAGTAGAAGCGGACCAGGCCAACCGTGGTGTTGGCTCCAAATACGGTGATCATAATGGTGTCTTCGTCGACGGAGTTCATGAAAATATGACTTCCATTGCCTTGATGATACAAAGCATTGAACTCGACCTCGCCGATACGTCGAGCAAGCTCCTTGGTGGCAGCGAAAGAACCTGCGGCTAAAGCGGCGATCACCGTCACGTCCATAACCTCAAGATCACCAACTTGAGCGATGAGGTTTCCTCCCTTATCAATAACCACGATGAGATCTGATTCTGATCGTTGCAGGTAGTCCTGAAGAATATTGTCGAGATTAGCGACATCTTCAATGGTGAGAACAGGAATAGCGTCCATAATTAGAAAAGGGGGAGATGATGAGAGTATTGGGTGTTGGTCCGTGGAGATGAGTGAAATAAAACTATGAGAAAAGCACCAAAATTTAAGGTAATATCTAAGGTATTGGCAATCAGGAGTTTATGAAGTGCAAATAAGTACCTTGGTCGGAAATCTTCTTTATGAAATCAAGGTAAAATGAAGCATTTTCTAGGCTCAATCAAAAAAAATCTGTGATATAGGGTTCGGACCGGGTCAAACAATCGATTGAGCAAGATTTGGAGTGGATGAACGAGTGCTGCTACTATCACGACTGAATTTGTGCAGCAAAAGTTGAGAGACAGCATTGAGAGCTGCGAATACATTTTGTCCTGTGGTGGAAATGACCTCGAAATCTGGCACGCGTTTTTTGCGATTATTGAGCAAAAACTGCAAGTAGTCGACCGGGGCAATTCCTGGTAAATCCCGTTTGTTGTATTGCAAAACGTAAGGGATGTCATCAAGCATGATGTTTTGCTTGGCTAGGTTCTCTTCCATGTTTTTGAAGCTCTCGACATTCTCTTCCATTTTGTCCCACTGCGAGTCAGCAACGAACACAATGCCGTCGACGCTGCGCAACACGAGTTGGCGGGTAGCATTGTAAATGACCTGCCCAGGGACTGTGTAGAGCTGAAACTTGGTCTTGAAACCTTTGATAACTACTGCGTTAAGCGGCAAGAAGTCAAAAAACAGGGTTCGGTCGGCTGCGGTTGCCAACGAGACTAAATCCCCACGATTTCCAGGATCAATCCTTGAGTGAATGTAGCCGAGGTTTGTGGTTTTCCCACAAAGAGCCGGACCGTAATACACGATCTTAAACTGAATCTCTTTACTGGCGTAGTTGATGATGGACATAGCGGTCGCTCGAATTAAGTCTTGGACGTTTCTAGTTAGAGCATGCTCTCAAGTCGCCTGTCTGGCAAGGATGATTGCAGCAAAAGATGGTTGGTGCGCTTAGTGCGCTGGATACATTTTGGCCAGTTCTTGAATGACCACGGTCAAATTTTCTCTGACTCCTGGCAGAAATCTCGACTTACTATGCACCAGGGCCATGCAAATGTTTTCATGCATGAAAAAGCTGACTGGTTGTGCGTCGGTGTAGACGGTGACGGTTTCCACACTACCGATCTTCATGTCTTTAGCATAGTCCGTGACCTTTGAGAAAAATCTGGGCACAATGGCGCTGAAGGCGTTGTCGTCAATGGAGTCGGGCATGCTGTTGGCCAGCGGAAGACCATCTGCAAACATGAGGAGACAGCCTCCGAGGCCGGGTAGCGAGCCGGCTAGACGCACCACGTTTTTAGCATCCAAGTGCTCATCGGTCATGAAGATGGATTGCAGGCGGGCGAGATCGAAATCGCCGGCTGCCCCTTGATTAGGGAGTATTGGTTTAACCGGCTTGGAAGAAGGCGTAGCCAACTCCGCTTTTGCGGGTGCCGGAGTCGCATGAGCCAGCTGGGGTTTCAGTGCAGGTGATTTTGCGACGATGACCGGATCTTCGACCGGCACCGAAGGGGGTCTGGTTTGAGTCGGTTCCGCTTGGGGTGGAGCAGTAGCCGGGGACGGGCGCCTGATTTGCCCGACGGTAACCGGCTCGCCGCGGCCTTCTGGCTTCTTCAGCGGTGGCATGCCCAGGTTAGGATCTTGTCCAAATCGTTCTGCATCTTCCTCGGCTTTGGCCGAAAATGGCGTCTCAAACACCTCGTCGAGCGCGTCGACAACCTGATCTTGCCGACGTTTTACAACAGAGTGAGGAAGGTTTTGGAAGATTTCGGGCAGGGAGAGTGAAACCGCATAGCCGGGATCAAGGTTACTAAATAAACCATGATGCTCCTGTGGCATGCAAAGAAGCAGGTCCCCGATCTTGAGAGTGACTTTCCCCGTGGCGAGTTGGGGTTCGATAAGGTTTAACGGCAGTCGGACTTTCATCCCGGCTGTAGTTCCGGTCGGTATGGGTCCTCCAATCATTTCTGGTGGAATCCCTCTCAGAATTGATCCCAACTCAAGGGAGACATTTTCTGAACCCGCTTGAGATGGGCTTCTCCCAAAGGCAAGGTTCTTTGATCCGGTCGAAGCTTCTGGTTCAGTAGAAGCTTCGTTCGCTTGGGTTGGCGGATCAATATTGCGCAGGACCGGAGGCGGAGCCGAAGTAGGGAGCGGATCAACTTGAGGCGAGCTGAGCTTTGGTAAAGCGATTGAGCTGTTTGTCACCCGTGGACCTTGCGTTGCTGGAGCGGCAGAAGGAGTCGCTTGTTTCTGTAAAACCAGCGGTGGAATCGGGATCCGAGCAGTGATCTTTTTCGGGTTTTGGGAAAGCCCAATGTTCGGGGATGACGTCGGTGGCTTTGGCGTGGCTGCCGGGCCAACCGGAAGATTGGCCAAGCCTTCAGGAGAGGGGCTTCGGTTGGCAACGTGGTGGGTAGGAACGGTAATCTTTGGTGGCGCAGGAATAGGTGGCGCCCCGGCTGGCCTTAAGGTGATTTTACCTCCGGCAAAGGAAGCCCGGACCGTGGCTGGAGGGCGCTTGATTCCTGGTTGACCCGCGCGACCATCGCTCGTGTTAGAGCCGGGAGATGGGATTGCTCCTATTGGCGCCGGCCCGCGTGCAGGTTGGGAGGATGGACTCGGAACGGCTGGCGGAACGCTGCCTGAGTCCTGGGAGTCACGCGGCTGACGAGCATTAATCCGTATGGTCGAACCCTTGGGTGGGGGAGCGGATACTGGTCCGGCTGGCTGGGGCATTTTCGGAGTCATTCCTGGCATGGAGATGGGCGAACGTGTCGGGGCATTTCCTGGGGGCATGCTCGGAGCTGCTGCACCTGGCATTGCGATTTTGAGCGGGGGAGGAGCTCCTTGCCCTGGTGCCGGCGTAGAGGTGCTCGGATCGGTTTGGGGTCGGGGAGGTGCCGCAGGTGTGGTTAGTGCGGGAGGTGCAGGTCTGGTGGTTGGGGAACTTCCTACATTGGCCGAGCTGCCGGCCTGAGTCCCGCCACCAGGAAGCGGCAAAGCGTGCATCCCATCCTCTTGTGCTACGCGAGCGATAGGTGTGTCGATTTGCTGAAACTGCTCCGGCAGACTTTGGTCAACGCGAGTTTGAAACTGCCCAACTTGGCTCACAAGTTTTGCAAGTGGCAAGGTTACATTAACGTCGGCGCCTTCTGGCCCAATGGCTTGCTTAAAGATTTGTGGGCAAAACTGATAAAGAATGTTCAGAGGAATCGTTGCTTTACCCTTAGATAGGTCGGGAAAAATTTCGCTGAGCCGAAGGCAGATCCTTTGCCGCAAATGCGTCCGGGTGTCGCCCAAATATTGCGGAGGAATGCTATTCACAACATCGGCGATTTCCAGATAGATATCTTTATCCTCAAAGGGCAAAGGACCATCATTGGCCTCTTCCCCAGTGTTTAGGGGATCAAAGCTAAGCTTTGGCCCGAAAGAAAAACTCTGATCATCGCTCCCTCCACCCAGCTTGATCGACTGAATGTTTTGGGGCTCAATGGCCTTGATTACCCGATGCTGCGGCGAGCCCGTGGAGGGGCTGTCTTCATCTTCCTGCTTTTTAGTTTTTTTACCGAATATTCCCATAGTAGAACGGGTGGTTGAGTTGAAGTGTTAGGTGAATTTTAAAGTATTGAACGGAGCTAGTATTTATGCGTCTTCTGAGGTGACTCGCCAGATTTCTTCTAATGTTGTAACCCCCTCAAGAGCCTTGTCAACGCCTGCGGCGCGAAGGCTTTTCATGCCTTCTTTGACAGCGGTGGCCTTGATTTGAGAAGCAGAAGCCCGTTTGATGATCAGTTTGCGAACTGCCTCCGAAATCGGCAGGACTTCGAGTACCGCCGTTCGTCCGGAATAGCCGCGGTTGTTGCAGCGGTCGCATCCACCTCCTTCATAAAAGGTGGAGTTGGGATCAATATGGTCCACACCTAGCCGGTCTAGCATTTCTTGATCAGCCTGAACCTCCTGAATGCAATGAGGACACAGCTTGCGTACTAACCTCTGGGCGCAAGTCAGAAGCACGGAGCTGGAGATCAAGAAGGGCTCGATCCCCATATCATCCAAGCGGGTTACGGCGCCGGCGGCATCGTTAGTGTGAAGGGTTGACAACACCTGGTGCCCGGTCAAAGCGGCTTTAACCGCAATGTCTGCGGTTTCGTTATCGCGAATCTCCCCTACCATGACAATGTCCGGATCTTGGCGTAGTATTGATCGCAAAGCAGCAGCAAAATCCAGCCCGATCTCCGAGCGCACCGCTACCTGGTTGATTCCCGGCAGCTGATATTCCACCGGATCTTCAACCGTCACAATGTTGTATACCGGGCTGTTGAGTTCTTGGAGCACTGTGTAAAGTGTAGTGGTTTTTCCGGAACCGGTAGGTCCGGTGACCAGTATCATGCCGTGTGGAGCGTCAACAGCTCCGCGAAAAACCGCAGAGGTCTGTTCGTCCATCCCGAGCATCGAAATGCTTCCACCCAGAGCGGCTTTGTCGAGAAGACGGATAACCACTTTTTCGCCAAACACAGTGGGCAGAGAGGACACCCTCAAGTCGATTTGTTTACCACCGATGGCGACTCGAAAACGACCATCCTGCGGCAGACGCTTTTCAGCGATGTCCAGACCCGCCAGGATTTTGAGTCGTGAGGTAATGGGTAGTTGCAGATGTTTCGGAGGAGAACTGGCTTCCATCAAGTCTCCGTCGATGCGGTATCTTAACCGGTAAACGCCATCGCCTGGTTCCAAGTGGACATCGGACGCTTTCTCCTTGACCGCCTGGCCGAGGATGAGGTTAACAAGTCGGATGACCGGGGCATCAGTGCTTTGTCGTGCTTCACGATCCAGGTCAACGGTGTCAGTGCGCTCGGTGGTAATTTCAATGCCGCCCTCTTCTTGAGCTTCACGAATCACGTCGTCCATCGCAAAGTTGCCTTGGACTCCAGAGAGAGCGTCAAGGATTGCCCTTTCCGTGGCGATCATGGGCTTGATCTCGAGATGCGAGTGGGTTCTGGCATCGTCCAGTGCCACCACATCAAGGGGGTCGGCCATGGCCAGAAATAAAACGTTGGCTAACTTGGCAACCGGAGCGATTCGGTGCTGCATAGCCATATCTTTGGGGAGCAAGTCCATGACTTCCTCGGGGATACGGATGCGGTTCACCTGGACTGGCGGAAAGTTTAAGCAACGTGCCATGGCCACCACCATGTCTTGGTCTTGAACCAGATTTTTTTCGACCAACACTTTGGCGAGGCGTTGTTGCCCACCTTTTTGACGAGCTTCTTCCATGGCCTCTTCGAGCTGCGAGGAGCTGATTAGACCATCTTCCACTAAGATCTCTGCGATCCGGTCGGCAATGGCACTTCGGCGGGTGACTGGGGCTTGAACGCTCATAGTTTGTTAAATTTATACGAGTGCTTTGGGAGCATCGACTCCGAAGGCATAACTTAATTGTTTGGCGATGCTGGCGGGACGCGCGATGAACCATTGCACATGATAATCCAGACTCTGTTGGATGGCTTCTTTGGCCCCACCATCCACGTGATTGCAGGTTGCAATCATGACGCAGCGACTAATCACTTCAAAGGGGACCACCATCCGATGTAAAGACAGCTCGGGCGGCAGAAGGCGCATTGTGTTTCTGTCGCCTTCATAAAATTCTAGGGGCACAAACCCGAAGTTCACCATTTCGACGATGTTCAGTAAAATCTTATCCAGATCAATGAGGCCAGCTCTGTCAAGCTCCCAAAGCAAAGAAGCCCCCATCTGGTCTGAAGTCAGCATTCGATTGTAATCGATCACCGCCGGCGCGACTTTTTCTAACGCACTCCTGTCGCAGAGGCCGCGGTGTAGCAAAAAGGTAGCAAGCTTCTCGGTGCCATCACTTTCCAAGCTTGTCGTGGTGGCCGGGTTGACCCGCGGGAGGCCGCCCCCGGTGTTAATGGTTTCTACAAGGTGTCCGGATTGTTCGCCGGTGTTGAAAGGGATGTCGATGTTGCTTGTGCCACCTCGTTTAACCAGGTGGCCCTCGACCGCGCTCTGCGAGGGAGGGCTTGGGGCGTAAGACATCTCCGGCACGGCAACGGGGATTGTTGCTGGACCAGGAATCAGCATAGGAGACCCGTTATTTTGGTGCGTTTCCTGCGTCTTGAGTGGACTGGATTGAGGCAGGTCACTGGGAGCCGGGATGGTTCTTAGTGGGGGAGCTTGCTCTTCCATATCGATTTGTGCAGGTTGAGAACCTAGGTGCTGTTCCAATTCGCCTTGTAAGGCGATGATGTCTGGGGCGTCCGGTTGCAGTGTGAGCGCGAATTCGCATTCCTGCAGAGCTTGGGGAAATTGCTCCATGTGACACAAAGCCTGGATCAACTTTCGGGTGACTCTGGTGACGTCATCAAGACGTCCAAGTCGATCGTAGCTTTCCCGTAAAATCTCCAAAGAATGAATATCATCGGGAGACGCTTGAGTCACAACCTCATACATCTCAATGCTATCCAGCAGTTGCTGAAGTTCTTCCTGGGTCAATTGTGCGTTCATGGGCTTGGGATTATAGCACGTTTTTAAAAGGTTTGTCTCTGATAATTGTTTTCCATCTTTTCTTTGCGGTCTTGCCGCTACCGAACTGCTGAAAAAAGGCTAAGGATACACATTCTTGTCCGACTTCCATTAGCCCGGCGGGCCGGGTTGGCCTTAGCCTCGCTGGTCAGGTAAAATAAAATTAGTGGACTCCGAAATTGCTGGATATTATACAGGCGACACCCCTTTCTTGTAATGGTGAAAAATTGGCAACCCGAGAAGCAGGTTCCTCCTATTCGGGTAATAGCCCTGTTGAGCAGAAGGCGTGCCGCGGGAGGCTCGTATCCGATGTTATCTGATTATCCCAACAAAGTCTCCCAAAATTTGCGGTTATTCACAAAATTTTACTCCCTCAACCAAGCTTGTTCACAGGCGCTGCTTTTATCCCTACCAAGTGCTTGCGAGCAGTTAGGGTAAAGTGTTCTGGCTTATGACTTTAGGAATATGGCCAGCACGAGGCCGCTAGGCCCTTTTTGCGTTGGGATCCAAAGAAAACCACCCCAAAACGCGTCCTGAAGACACCTTCCCACTCAAAAATGTCCAAAACAAACGACCACAAAAAGCATCCCCTAATGAGCACGCCCTCCTGGATGGCGCCGTCAAGTTCCTTCAAATAATTGCGAAACCACTCTCGTCGATGCAAGTCATGCGCTCCCATCCGTCGTCGTAGCTTGAAACGGGTAAGACGTGAAAACGTGGATCTGCCAACACGATCGAGTGTCCTAAACTCAAGCCCATGACAAAACTCTCGACAAGATCCGTTCACCGTCCCACAATCCCGATAGAATTGTTTTTATGGCTGATTCGTTTACAACCCCAGAAATACCCGATTTAGGCATCATGAGCGCGCTGACCGCGGAACACCGCCGGTTGCTCAGCAACTATGGTGAATTTTTACCCGTGCAGGCCGAGCAAAGCATCATTCAAGAAGGTGAAGAGCAGAATTCACTTTATTTCGTTATCTCGGGTTTGCTCCATGTGCACTCTCAGACAAGCGGCAAGAACATCCTTTTGGCCCGCATCGAGCCCGGCGAAACTCTTGGTGAAGTCAATCTCTTTGATCCAACCACGGCGAGTGCTTCGGTCACGGCCAAAGAGTTTTCACAAGTCTGGAAAGCGGTGCGAGCCGATTTGGAAGACTTCATGAGTGAGTATCCGGACGCGGCGGCCCAGCTTCTGATCCAGATTGGCAGCTCCATGAGCAAGCGCATTCGCATCATGAATGAAAAGCTTACCATGGAACAACTCAAGCGAGTCCACTTAGAATACTGGGCTTGAGGGTTGTGGCGAGCGGGGTCCAGATCCCGTAAATTATGCATCGGAGCTGAAAGTAGGGATGGGTTGGGGCCAGGCGCTTTCTTTGGAAGGAAGACGGTGTGTTTGCTTTGTGCTCCAAAGTCTTTTGAGGAAGGCCTCGCGAGCTTGCTGGGTGCGGCGGACAAACCGCCAAGGCGTCCAACCTAGCACCCGGAGCGCTTGGCGGTGATCCCAAGTCACGACCACGGCGGTGGCCAGGTGCACGCTCCGAAATTGAGTGGTCCATAAGGTTTTTTGCCAGGGCTTAAGATGGCCCAGCCGAGTGATCAGAAATTCCCTTTGGAATTGCAAATGCCCCATTTCGTCGCGTAGAATTTTCCGTGCTACCGTGCGGATGGCCGGGTCGGTGGTGTGCATGGCCAGGGCTCCAAAATAGACTTCCGCAATGAGTTCGGCGGTAAGAAGAACTTGGATGTTAAACTCAAGATTCACCAGGTTACGAATGGTGCGGAAGACCGAGTTGGTCCATTGTTTTTCCAGCGGAGGATGTTCCAGATAAGAGATCAGGCGCAGAAGAAGAGCGGCGTGGCTTTGCTCTTCCACAACAAAGGCGTTGATGGCCTTGGCATAACCCGGGAGAGCCTGAAGGCGGGTGCGCTCAATGTATCGTTTGAGTCGGGTGCCGGAGCCGCTTTCGCCGAGCTGAAAAATGGCCAAGGAGCGAGCGAGGGCCGCCTTTTCTGAATCACCAAGCGAACAGGGCAGCGAGGTGGGTAAAGGCAGGATGAGATTTCTCTGAGCGTTCAGAGAAAAATGTTGAAACCAAAATTCTGAATTCATAGTAAGCTTTGTGAGACAAAGCTTATAGATGCGCTTTGTTCTGTACAACGCAAGCCCTATTTTTGCGCGGCAAAGCTTTTTACGTCGTCGGTGCTGAAAGTGTTCACCTTCTCTTTCGCCCCAAGTCCGACGCAATTTTCTCGTTGACTGAAAATTAGAGCGTTACCCGCCCGCGCGAAGCTTCATTTGATTCCTGGCGCTCTGGGCCTATAACAGATGGTCATGCGCACCAAAACTCGCTGGGTTTATCTTGTTTTTGCTGTGCTCGCCCTGTTTTGCATGCGCGAGCAAGACCGTGGCACCTTTGTTGGTGTTGAAGAGTCTTGGAGGCATTGGCTTTATGCGGTGAGCCAGACTCTTGATACGGGTCCGAGCGGCAATCCTCAGGTGCACTTAGTAGAAATGAACACTCCGGTTGGTCAAAACGCCTGGGGCTTAGATTTGGCTTTGTTCCTGCGTGCGGCGGTGCTGAGCGAAGCAAGGGTGGTCATCATTGAACCTAGCTTCAGTTTGGAAGCACTCTCCGCCATGGAAAAGAGTGCGGTTGAACGTTTGGTTGTGCGCGTACCTAGGCTGGTTTGGGCCTGGGAACTCGCCCTCGAGCCGATCCAATCAGTGAGTGCTTTTCGCATACAGGTCGAAGGCCTGCCGACATTGGCTGAAGATCTTGCCCCATTGTGGAGAGGCGTTCGCTTCTGGCCGGGTGAAACGGTGGGAGCAGTGAGTTTTGAGGGACCGGCTACCCTGCTGCACCCTCCAGAGCTGCGGTTAGAAAGCCTGCCGCTCTTTTATAGGCTGCCCCAAGCCTGGGTTCCCAGCGCTGTGCTCCGTGCGGCCATGTTGTATGATCAGTTGGGCTCAAGTGCGGTCGAGTTAACCTCCCGTTTTGTGCTCAAGGTGGGCAATCGTTCCATGCAACTGAAGCGAGATCTCTCCCTGGAACTCGGCGAAGGCGTTGAGGAGCCCATGCATTGGGATATGGCAACTTTCTTAAACGAAGCAGAGCGCTTTGAAGCAAGCGGCGAGCCCAGTGCAAAGTGGCAATCGATCAAAAATGGCTTTCTCATCTTGGGCCTCGCGGAGCGGCCTGATCTGCCGGTCTACGAGACTCCTTATGGACGTCAGACTCGAGGGCAGGTTTTTGCCCAGACGTTAACTTTGCTCACCGAAGATGCCACGGCGAAGCCCTTGCCAATCTGGTTCGAACTTTTGCTGGTGCCCATTGTTGTCGCGGTTTGTGGTAGCGTGGTGAGAATGGGGTTAAGCTCAGGTTGGGCGTGGTTGGGCCTTTTTGCTTGCTTGTACGTGGCCGGCTCGGTGCTGGCCTATGATTCGGGTCGATGGTTGGCCTCGTTTACTTGGGTTGCGGTTTTGTGTTTGATCGCGGCTCTCTCCTGGTTTTGGTTGGCGGTCTGGTGCACGCCAAAAAAAACCGATGCTCCGCTTACCGACAAGCCGCGGGAAAGCTAGGTTGAGCGGGAAAACTTTGGTGATTTTTCCCCTAGCCCCTTCCGTCTTTCTAAAGTTCTGCTAACGTAACTTTTGTAAACTATGCAAGCAGCACAAACCAATGAAGCCCCCATCCAGCTTACTCCCGCAGCGCAAGAGCATCTTCGCGAAATGTTGGATGACAAAGGGATTGAGCACGGTGGATTAAGGGTGTTCGTCGACTCAGGAGGTTGCTCGGGAATGCAATATCAAATGAAGATCGATAAAGCTGAGGAGGGCGATGAGACTTACCGCTTTGGCTCAGTGCTGCTCCATTTGCAGCCGGCCAGTCTACCTTTTCTCCGAGGCTGCGTCATTGATTACCAAGACACCTTGAGCAGCCGGGGTTTTAAAATCTTTAATCCGAACGCGATACGGACTTGTGGCTGCGGAACTTCGTTTGAGCCGGAACAAAACGATCAATAGACCCGGTTTACAAACTTAGCTATGTATTCGAGTCGCAATAAATCCTCAAGAACAGACGGTCTACTCCTATGGACGGTGGCCATACTACTGCTCACCGGATTGGCTGTCGCCCTGTGGGTGGGCGGAAGCCATGTCTTCAATAATCCCGAGGAACACACGTCTTATCATATCCTCCGTAAAATAAAGCGGATGGATCCGCCGCGTCGATTCGAGTTGCTGCGCGGTGCGCCGGAAGGACGTTTTCTCCGGCCCGGTCAGGTTATGGAGCGTTTCTTGGAAATGGATGAGACGGCTCTTCGGGACGAAAACGCCCGATTGATTCGTGATTTCTTAAGAAACTACGACCGAAGCTCACAGCGGGTGCCTTATGTGACCGGAACATTCACGATTTTGGACACCCGGCCGCTTGGAGAAAGCGATTTTGTCCAGGAAGGGTTTGTGTCACTCGCGCAGTCCAACGCTGAACCGGGGCTCTTTATTGAACACATTTTCCCAGCAAGCGCCGATCAAGCTGATGCAGCGCAAGCCATTTTGAAAAAAGGAACACCCATAAGCCTAGCCCGCACCGAGGACCTCTCCGCCGTCATCAACATTCAAAGGATTAACGATCAGACTTTGCTCCTGACCATCATGCCCTTGCTGTATAGTTCCTACCAGTTGGAAACATCTGGTGGCGTCGTCAATTTTCAGTGTGACCCCCCAAAAACGTTTAATCTACGAGAACCCTGGCCGGTGCACGGCGAAGCTTTCGAGCTTGTTGCCACCCACGCTCCGGTGGGTGCCCGGGGTCGGTTGGCCGGACTCCCTAACGCTCCTGGGCTTGATCGCGGAGCCCCTGAGCAGCAAGAACTGCCTCGCATTGCTCAGACCACGCTGCCTCGCGCACCGCAAACAACCCCGGTGCCTGCGGATACCCAAACCGACCAGCCCACCGCTGCAGATCTCCCAGCAGATCCAGCAGCCACGCCGTCAACAGCTTCTGAACCCGCAGAAGCCATTGCTTCTGCCGAGCCCTCCGGGCCTCTGCAACCTTTTCTCCCGCAGGGTCCCGTCACCCGCGCCCCGAGCGGTGCCTCAGCTTGGGACGTTTATGCCGCCGGCGAAGCTCCCCAGGCTCCGCTACTTGAGGTCACAGATATATCTGGTCGTGTGGACGCTGGCTTGCCAGCCGGTCGGGTATATCTGTCTGGCGATTTTGAAGTGAATGCTTCCGGCCCAGGCCGAGCCATCCTGAGAAATGCGCAGCATCCAGAAATTCGGGTTATCGTTGACTACCCCCCGGGTCTTAGCCCACCCGCAGAAAATACGCGGGTGGTTAGCAGCCAAGCAGTGCCCTTTGAAATCATGAGCCTGGAAAGGACTCAAGGCGACCAGATCAACGTCTGGGCTCGGGCAATCTCTGCGGTTCCTTAGCTGTCTACCTGCCGAATCACGCAATTTCCTGCTTGCATGTGTTTGCAGCTTAGGCCAGCTTATTCACCCGTTGAACGGGCCGTAGCACAGCTTGGTAGTGCGCTTGAATGGGGTTCAAGAGGTCGTGGGTTCGAATCCCGCCGGCCCGACCAGCTTAAGCCGACCAATCCAACCAATCCGATCCGACTGCTCCGTCGGATCGATTTACTCCGCAAGGTAGTCTGTCCACTCGGTCGGCAGACTCGCTGCCTCAACCTCCGAGCCGATACGCCCTTCCCAAGCTGGATTAAATGTTGTGCTGGTCCCGTAAACCATGACCAGGTCTTCGCTGCCCTCCGCTTTGATCGCGTGAGCGACCCCAGCGGGGATCAAAAGCGAAACATTGTTGTCACCGCGATGATTGTCGCCGTCGATCCAGAGCACCATGATCCGCCGCGGTAATCCGCGACGCTCATCCCGAAGGAGGAACTGGCATCGTCCCGCAACGAAGTGCATCAAGTCCCACTGCTCCTTATCATACGGCCGGTCTGCCGAAGAACTGTTGTTGTTTTGGTAAAGCTTCTGGAACCATTCCTCCGCAGCAACTCCGTCAGGCAGGTAGGGCGGGTGAATGTGGAAACCTTTGGCCGTGCCGGCATACATCGTGGCCGAGGCCCACTGTTTTGGCCAAAACCCGAGTTCTCCAATTCGCCCCTCTCCTTCTCGACCGAGTTCGGAAAAAAAACCGCGATGCCTTTGGGGATACACGTTTCTTGGGACAAGCTCCACTCCTGGAATCCAGGCACCGCGCTCGATCAACAAACTCTTATTGGCTAAAACTTGGCCCGCTTCTAAGCCGGCGCTTTGGAGCCGTTCACTGAGCGCCGCTGCACTGTAGTCCCTCGACTTCAAAGCCGTGACTGCTGAGGGGTGGAGGCTGTTTTCCCAAGCATTCTCGTTCATGATAGGGATAGGAGCTGATGAGCAGGCATAATCCAAGCGGTTTTCTACTGGCCAATTAATTTTTTTCGCAAAAATCAATGAGTGCCTTTGCCACAATGGAAAGCTGGTCGCGGCTCAATTCTGGATAAATCGGAACACTGAGCACCTCGGAAGCTAGGCGTCGAGAGGTCTTGCACGGACCGAGGCAATGAGAAGGCAGATCGGAAAAGCAAGTCTGTTCATCCAGGCTGAGCGGGTAGTAGATTTCGTGTCCGACCCCTTCTGCTGCCAAGTGTTGGCGTAGCGCGTCGCGTTGTCCGTTGGGTACCCTTAGGGTGTACTGGTTCCAAATGTGAAAGTGATCTGGCAGTGTCTGCGGAAGGATGATCTTTGGATCAGACTGCCGTTGCCCACCTTGAGAGCAAGCACAGCTCTCCGCTTGGCACGGGGCTTGTTCCAGCGCAAAATCAGGGTGCTGAAGTAATTCCTGGGTATAAAAAGCTGCGTTTGCCTGCCGCTGCGCGGTGTAACTTTCGTAGTGAGGCACCTTGACTGCTAGCAAGGCGGCCTGCAAAGCATCAAGGCGAAAATTTCCTCCGACCAAAGCGTGATAATACTTCGGCTCAGCACCATGATTGCGAAGCATCCGGACTTTTGCGGCGAAATAATCATCATTAGAAAAAAGCATTCCGCCATCGCCGCACCCGCCCAAATTTTTACTAGGGAAAAAGCTGGTAATCCCGGCAAGACCAAGCGCTCCGCACGAGCCGGCCGGTGAGGTCGCTCCAAAGGCTTGAGCGGCATCCTCAATGAGAACCAAGTTGTGTCGTTCGGCGATGGCCAGTAATTCCGGCATGGCCGCGCTTTGCCCGAACAGATGGACCGGAATCATGGCGCGGGTCTTTGCGGTGATTTTCTTTTCGGCATCCGAAGGCTCAATGTTAAAGCAGCGAGCACAAACATCAACAAACACTGGCACGGCTCCCAGTCGACGCACACAGCCGGCAGTCGCAAAAAAGGTAAACGCGGGACACAAGACTTCATCGCCCGGCTGAATCCCTGCGGCCATCAAAGCCACTAGCAAGGCATCCGTCCCCGAGGAGCAGCCGATGGCGTGCTTGACGCCAAGAAACCCGGCAAGTTGGTTCTCCAGCATTTCGACTTCTTCGCCCAAAATAAAACGTCCGGATCGGAACACTCGCAGGAAAGCGGCCTGCATCTCAGCTTCCAAAGGGAGGTTTTGAGCTGGAACATCTAATAATGGCACGCGCATAGCAGCATTTTCAGCATACTCACCCTTTTGGCGAGTGATTCTTAAAATAAAAATGGCGAAGCACGGATTAGGGCGCTTGCTGACGAATCTTTGCCACCTCTTCCACAGGCAGGCTCCGCCGCTCCGCTTCAGGGTGAAAACGTTGATGGCTGTAATTCACCACAGCGGCAATTTCTTCATCTGACAACCACGCCATCCCGGGCATGATTCCTCCGAGAATGTGCCCATCGGCATCCTGACTTATCCCCTGTTGCCCATGCAGGATCACCTGCGCGCTCAGTTCTAGATCCTCGGCCAGCATGGTGGAGTCCCAGAGTGAAGGGTTTAGTCCGGAAGCCGCGCCGTCTAAATGACAGATCACGCAAGATTCAGCATAAACCATTTCTCCGAGGGCCAACTCTTCTTCAGACAACCCCACCTGCTGTGGCAGCGTTACTGACCCCATCAAACAGAAAATGAACAGGTAGGTTTGTTTCACGCTCCTAAGGTTGCATGTTTCCCTAAGATGGTCGAACAATGAAGATGCTCGTTCTACAAAGATCCGGTTTTGTTGTTGTAGCCCTCCTATTGTCAATGACGGCCTCTCAAGCTGAAGAAAAAGTTGTCGAATCGGAGTTGGTGAAATTCCGCGTTGAAACCGTCATCGAAAACCTGCAAAACCCTTGGTCGGTTCGGCAAATCGATCCCGACACCTTAATCGTCGCGGAACGTCCTGGTGTTTTAAGTTTGGTTCGCTCAGGGGAAAAGACTGTGGTGACCGGTGTGCCCGACGTTTTTGCACGCGGCCAAGGTGGTC
This sequence comes from Verrucomicrobiia bacterium, assembly GCA_036804205.1. Classification (GTDB taxonomy): domain Bacteria; phylum Verrucomicrobiota; class Verrucomicrobiia; order Chthoniobacterales; family CALDSX01; genus DAIRSW01. The sequence continues at coordinate 20,226 of DAIRSW010000036.1, forward strand.
TTTTGGAGGTGGCTCTTGATCCGGATTTTGCGGAAAACCAAACCATTTACTTGGCGTACTCTGAGCCGCAAGAAAACGAGGGGCACACCGTCATCATGAGAGCTAAGCTAAATCAGGCGGAGCTGGTGGAGAAGGAAGTTATTTTTAGACCCCCTCCTGAAGAGTATACCCGGGGAGGCGTTCATTTCGGATGCCGGATTGTTTTTGATGCGGATGGTTACCTGTATTTTGCAATCGGCGATCGTGGCCGGATGGAAAATGCTCAGAGCCTTGAAAACGTGGCAGGAAAAGTTCACCGCATTGGCCGGGATGGCTCCATTCCGTCAGATAACCCTTTTGTGGACGTGGAAGGGGCTGCGCCTAGTATATGGTCCTATGGCAATCGCAACGCCCAGGGTCTAGATTTTCATCCGGTGACTGGAGACCTCTGGGAAACTGAGCATGGGCCGCGTGGCGGAGATGAACTCAACATCATTCGACCGGGCCTCAACTATGGGTGGCCGGTTGTAAGCTATGGCATCAATTACAACGGCACCATTATCACCGAGCAGACCGAGGCTCCAGGCATGGAGCCGCCAGTAATTCATTGGACTCCCTCAATTGCCGTGTGTGGCATGTCGTTTTATACTGGCTCAGCTTTCCCAGAGTGGAAAAATCATCTTTTTGTGACGGCGTTAGCTCACCAAAAATTGGTGCGGGTGGTGATTGAGGAAAACAAGGTGGTGCACCAAGAAATTTTGTTGGAGCGGACCGGACGCATCCGAGATGTGTATTCCGCTCCGGACGGCTTTCTTTATGTTGTCTATG
>DAIRSW010000037.1:0-1663 GCA_036804205.1 Verrucomicrobiia bacterium
GACGGTCAACTTGGACTCAGGGAAGTGAGCCCCGGCCAGCTGGTGCGTGTCGATCAAGCCTTGGTGACACTGCAAGATCTGGATCCGCTCCGAGTCGAGTTCACCGTTCCTGAGCGTTACGCTGGAATTGTTCAACCTGGCCTGTCTCTCTTGGGTCGGTCGGCGGCATTTCGCGAGGAAGAATTTGTCGGTCGTGTGGAAGCGGTCGATCCGAGCGTTGATCCTGTGACCAGGGCTTTGCGGGTGCGAGGACGATTTGATAATCCGGACGGCAGACTCTACCCGGGTATGTTGCTGACATTGCAGTTGAAGCTTGGTTCTCGAGAAAGCGTGATCATTCCCGAATCGGCGGTCATTCCCGAGCGCGACCAGACTTTTGCGTTTGTGGTGTCTGAGACCGAGGGTGCTGGAGAAGAAGTTGAACATCTGGTGGAAAAGGTGCGGCTGCGTTTGGGACGGCGCCTTGGAGATAAGGTTGAAGTGGAGGAGGGCTTAGAGCCCGGTCAGTTTGTGGTGACGCATGGGCACCGTGCCCGTGATGGGGCTCAGGTGAATGTCATGGAGGAGGGCGAAGTCTTCGCGCAACAGAATGAAAATGTGGAGGTCGAATAATGCATATCTCTGAGTTTTCCGTGAAGCGGCCGATCTTCGCCGCAGTCATTAGTTTGATTCTGATTGTGCTAGGAACGGTGGCTTACCAGCAGCTGCCGGTTCGTGAGTATCCGGCCATTGATCCGCCCATTGTCTCGATCGAAACGCGGTATCTTGGAGCATCTGCGGAGGTTGTGGACACCCGGATCACGCAAGTCTTGGAGGATCAGATTGCTGGGATTGAAGGTCTAAGAACTATTTCATCCACCAGCCGGGATGGGGAGTCGAATATCACTATTGAATTTCGGTTGGGCAGGGATATTGACGCCGCCGCAAATGATGTGCGTGACCGAATCAGCCGGGCGCTCGGGAATTTGCCTAGCGAAGCGGATCCCTCGGAGGTGTTTAAGGTCGAAGCCGGCAACGAAGTCATCATGTGGCTGAACTTGGCGAGCGAAAATCTTTCCGGACTCGAGTTAACCGACTACGCGAGAAGGTATTTGGTTGACCCATTATCGGCCGTGGACGGAGTTGCTCGCATCCGGGTGGGCGGTAGCCGGGAATATTCTATGCGGGTGTGGTTGCAACGCGACGCCATGGCGGCGCGTGGAATCACTGTGGCGGACATTGAAGAATCTCTGCGAAGAGAAAATGTGGAGCTTCCCGCCGGACGAGTCGAGTCTGTGGACCGCTATTTTACGGTGCGCACTGAGCGGAGCTACCGCAGCACTGAGGATTTTGGGTCGCTCGTTGTGGGCCGTGGGACCGATGGCCATTTGATTCGTTTGAGTGAGGTTGCCAATGTGACCATTGGCGCAGTAGAAATGCGTCAGGAGTTGCGAGGCAACACCCAGGACATGGTTGGTCTGGGTGTGGTAGCCCAGTCGACCGCCAATACTCTTGAAGTAGCTAAGGCGGTGAAAGCGAGAGCGGACATCTTGCAAGAGACCTTGCCTGAGGGAACGGGCATTTTTCAAAGCTTCGACCGGACAGTGTTTATCGAAGAGTCCATCGTAGAAATTTATCGCGCTTTGGGCGTCGCTTTAGCCTTGGTTGTTTTGGTTATCTTTTT
>DAIRSW010000037.1:1673-5114 GCA_036804205.1 Verrucomicrobiia bacterium
TTGGGAGGCCTAAGAGCGGTGCTTATTCCGGCCATCACCGTTCCGATTGCTTTGCTGGGGTCTCTGGTCTTTTTAAGTTTCATGGGTTTTTCCCTGAACCTACTGACACTGTTGGCTCTCCTTCTTTCCATTGGATTGGTGGTGGATGACGCGATTGTGGTTTTGGAAAATGTGTATCGACGCATGCACCAAGGCGAGTCGGCGCGACTGGGGGCGATGCGAGGAGCAGTGCAGGTAAGCTTCGCGGTGATTGCCACCACTCTGGTGCTCGTTGCTGTGTTTGTGCCCATCGGTTTTTTGCAGGGTAATGCGGGTAGGCTTTTTGCAGAGTTTGCGTTCGCGTTGGCCGCTAGCGTAGGTTTTTCGAGTCTGGTCGCGCTGACTCTAACGCCGATGTTATGCTCGGTCCTCCTGGGCGGCAAGGGGGGCACAAGCAAGCTCTCGCGCTCAATCGAGCGGATTATGGCGGGAATGGCTGTTCGTTACCGTAAATTGTTGGCCTTTACTTTAGACCAGCCAATATTGGTGGTGACTTCACTGATCCTGATCGTCGCTGCGACCATTTTTTTCTTCCGTCGTTTGCCAAATGAGTTTGCCCCGGCCGAAGATCGAGGTGTGTTTTTCGTTTTGATGCAGGGGCCGGAAGGGGCCAGCTTTGAGTACAGCCAGCGATATATGAGGGAGATCGAGTCGGAGCTGATGCCTATCGTTGAACGCGGCGATGCTATTCGAATTCTCGCCCGGACGCCCGGCGCTTTTGGGTCTCCGACAGATTTTAATAATGGTCGCGCCATTGTGGTGCTCGCTCCGTTTGGACAGCGGCCACCAGCTAGCGAGCTGATGGGTGAGGTGCGTCAAAAACTCGGACGGCTTGCTGGAGTGAGAGCGTTTCCGGTCGCTCGCAGCGGCCTGGTGCAGGGGGTTAGCTCGCCGGTGGAATTCGTGATCGGGGGCGCAACATACGACGAATTACGGGGTTGGCGCGACATCATTCTCGAGGCCGCTGAATCCAGTGGATTGATGACCAATGTGCAATCCGATTTTGAAGAGACCAAACCGCAATTGCTTATCAGAATTTTGGGTGAGCGGGCAGCTGACCTGGGTGTTTCGGTGCGGGAAATAGGCACGACTTTGGAAACGTTTTTCGGATCGCGACGCGTGACAACTTTTATCGAGCGAGGCGAGGATTACGACGTCATCTTGCAGGGGGCTGACGCAGATCGCTCGGGTCCAGAGGATTTAGAAAACCTTTACGTCCGGTCGCTCAACCGTGACCAGCTCATTCCCCTTACCAATTTGGTGGAGTTGGTTGAAGAAGCATCTGCGCCATCGCTGAATCGCTTTAATCGTCTCCGCGCGGTGACGATCAGTGCGGACCTTGTGGAAGGGGTGACTTTAGGGGAAGCCTTAGAGTATTTGAATAATTATGCGCGTGAAAACCTCCCGCCGCTGGCCAGGATTGATTACAAAGGAGAATCCAGAGAGTTCCAAGAGGCCCAGGGAGCAATTTTCTTTGTGCTGATCTTATCGTTGATGGTGGTGTATTTGGTTTTGGCAGCACAATTTGAAAGCTGGCTGCACCCGATTACCATTTTGTTTACCGTGCCGCTGGCGGCGTTCGGGGCTTTTCTTGGGCTTTATGTGACCGGGAACAGCTTAAATATCTTTAGTCAGATAGGCATTATCTTGCTGATTGGGTTAGCAACCAAAAACGGTATTTTGATTGTCGAGTTTGCCAATCAACTGAGGGACCGAGGATACCAGCTCAAAGAAGCGATTTTGGGTTCTTGTGAATTGCGGCTTAGGCCCATTTTAATGACCTCGATCTCCACAGTTTTCGGTGCGCTGCCACTCGCCCTGGCTACTGGTGCGGGATCCGAAAACCGAATGACGATTGGCATTGTGGTGGTTTTTGGAGTGAGTTTTGCAACTTTGTTTACGCTGTTCGTTATTCCGTTTTTTTATGACAAACTGGGGCGCTACACCACTTCGCCTCAAGCCCGTTCTCGTGCGATTGCCGAGGAAGAAGAGCTGGTTGAATTTAAAGAATGAGAAACAGCATCAGCCTCGGACTCGCAAGCATCTGCGTATTTCTTTTTGCTGGCCTGATCGGGTGCACGGTCGGACCAGACTACGAGCCGCCGCAGGTTGACGCCCCAGAAAGCTTTCGAGGCGCCAGCCAAGGGCGGCCAACGCCTGGACGGTGGTGGGAGAGTTTTGGCGATGTCACACTGAACAAACTTATCACGCAAGCGACTCAGGTAAGTCCGGATATCGACCGGGCGCTTGCTCGCCTAGACCAAGCCCAGGCCCGCGCTGGCGGCGAGCGAGCGGAATTGCTACCTGAGATTGGTTACTTCGTCGACGCCGTACGCGACCGACGAGGGGGCGCTGAAAGCCAAACATTGCGCGCTGGCGGCAGTGTCCTCAGCTGGGAGTTGGATGCCTGGGGCCGATTGCGGCGGCTTGACCGAGCCGCCCAAAGGGATCTAGAAGCTGCGGCGGCAGCATTGCAGGGAGCGGTCCTTTTGCTGCAAACGTCGGTAGCAGATACGTACTTTGCCTTGCGTGGACTTGATGCGTCGATTGCAGTTTTGAGTTCCACCGTGGATGGCCGTGAGGAGCGGCGCCAGCTTATCGAATTGCGAGCAGAAACTGGTTTGGCGAATGATTTGGAAGCGGCTCAAGCCCGTACGGAATGGGCTACGGCTTTAGCAAGTCTCGAGTCGCTCCGACGACAAAGAGTACTCACCGAAAACGCCCTAAGCGCTCTATTGAGTGCTCCAACAGAGCAAAGGTTTTTTCCAGCGGACCAATCCTGGGAGGTGCGTCAACCATCCTTACCGAGTGGGCTTCCTTCGGAGCTGCTTTTGCGCAGACCGGATTTGCGTGAAGCCGAACGCTTATTGGCTGCATCAAGTGAATTGGTGGGGGCGAGATTAGCGGAGTTTTTTCCGCGGTTGACGCTGCGTGGTGAAGCAGGTGGATCAGCTTCGCAAATCGCGGATTGGTTTCGCTCGGCAGGTTTGCTTGGGCTGATCGAGTCCAACCTGGCCGGACCGCTTTTTGATGGGGGACGCATCAGCTCTCGGGTGCAAGAAGCGAGGGCAGTATTTCGAGAACTCTCCGCTAGCTACTTGGCTCAGGTGCAGACGGCTTTCCGGGAAGTGGAGGACGGTCTTGCAGAGGTGGAGTTTTTTCAGAAAGAACTTCGTGCTCAAGAAATCGCAGCCGAAGCTGCCAACCGCGCCGCGAGTTTAGCCAGGGATCGTTTCGACTCGGGTTTGGTAAATTTTTTGGAGGTGGTCGACACCGAACGCACCGCATTGGAGACAAGCCTACGGTTAGTTGAGGTGCGAGCGTCGCTAAATCGCGCTCGGGTTTCTTTGATCCGAAGCCTGGGTGGCGGACCGACACGCTGACGGGCCCAAACTCTGACGG
>DAIRSW010000037.1:5214-20957 GCA_036804205.1 Verrucomicrobiia bacterium
CTGACGGGCCCAAACTCTGACGGACCGAAACGTTACCGATGTCAATAAGCTTCTAAGCTCTCGCTCAAATGTAGTTGACAAAGCAGGGATACAACCCGATGTATGCCACCCCGCAGGAGGGTCGCTGTAAGCTTCACGTGAAGCTAGCAGTTCACACAACCCGCATGCACTGCCTATACTATGAGTAAATCTTCTACTGCATCCAAAGCTAAAGCCGTCAAAAACACCAAAGGTGGTCCGAAGGCAAAAAAAGTTATCAAATCCGCAGCTCCGGCTGCTGATTCTCACAAAGCAAAAGACGTTCGCAGCAAACGTTATCGCTCCGCGATTGAGAAAGTTGATCGCTCCAAACACTACAAGCTCAACGAAGCCTTGACCTTGCTGAAAAGCTTGCCAGCTCCTAAGTTTGACCAAACCGTCACCTTGTCCTTTCATTTAGGAGTTGATCCACGCCAGTCGGATCAAATGGTTCGCGGCACTTGCCCTTTGCCGAAAGGGAGTGGAAAAAACGTCCGGGTTTTGGTTTTTGCACAGGGCCCTTCAGCAGCAGCCGCGCAAGAAGCCGGGGCCGAGATGGTCGGTTTTGAAGATCTGATTAAAAAATGCCAAGAAGGCTTCCAAGATTTTGACGTCGCGATTGCCACGCCGGCCGCCATGGCCGAGGTTCGTAAGCTAGGTAAAGTGCTTGGTCCGCGCGGCCTAATGCCCAACCCCAAAACCGGGACCGTCACCGACGACACCGCCACTGCGGTTAAGGAAGTCAAGGCGGGACGGGTTGAGTTTAAACTTGATAAGAATGGCAACGTCGCCGCGCCGGTTGGGAAGATTTCGTTTTCCGTGGAAGACCTTTTCGCCAACTCCGCCGCGCTGATTGATTCGGTCGGTAAAGCACGCCCCTCATCCGCGAAAGGAAAGTTTGTTCGCAACGTGGTGCTAAGCGCCACCATGAGCCCTGGCTTAGTTGTCGATCTTGGGGAGTTTTCTGTGACCTAATGCAAAGCTTCGCAAGCAACCCCGCGTAACTCGCTCTTCTCAATTTTCTAACTTATCTTTTTTATCTTATGAACTCGGAAAAAGCCACCATCGTCCGCGAAATCAGCGGATGGCTCAACCAATCTCCTTTCATGATCCTGGTCGACTACCAAGGATTAACCGTCACTGGCTTCAACGAGCTGCGCAATCGTCTCTCCAATGTGGGCAGCCAATGTCATGTGGTCAAAAACAGCCTGCTACGCCTAGCCAGTCGCGAAATTGGCAGCCCAGAGTGTGCTGATTTTCTGCACGGCCAAACCGCCATCGTTTTTGGCGAAGAAGATGTCTGCGGCGCCGCGAAAGTGCTTAAAACCTTCGCAAAGGAATTCAAAAAACCAGAAATCCGTGGGGGAGTCCTTGATAAGGAGCAGCTTTCCGCGGAACAAATTTTGGCTCTCGCCGAGCTGCCCAGCAAAGATGTGCTTCGTGCGCAGCTTTTGGGTGTGCTCCTGGCGCCGGCCAGCAAGCTTGTTCGCACCCTCAACGAGCCTGGAGCTTCTTTGGCCAGGCTGTTGGAGGCTTACCGAGAAAAAATGGCTGCCTAAACCCACTGCGACGAAATCTTCGGATTACGTCTCAGCTCTGGGCAGGCAGTTCACCACCAATTTTTCTCTGGGCACCGCGTCGAGTGGTGGCAGAGAAAGACACAACAATCACCTCAACGGTTCCTCGTCGGGCCGAAGTTCCACATCCTAGGGACTTCAGCCTTAATTGAGAAACTCCTTAAGCATGGTCGGAACCATGCGGGGAATTTTTTGCGACGATACCACGGAGGCCTATGGCAGATACAGCAAATATAGTAGATCAACTCAGCTCACTCACCGTTTTGGAAGTCGCCGACTTGGTGAAACAGCTTGAAGAAAAATGGGGCGTTAGCGCAGCAGCACCGGTTGCGGTTGCGGCAGCACCTGGCGCCGGTGGAGAAGCCGCTCCTGCGGCAGAAGAAAAAACCGCTTTCGACGTAATCCTCGCCGAAGTTGGTGGCAATAAAATCGCCGTCATTAAAGAAGTTCGTGCCGCAGTCAGCGGACTCGGACTAGCCGAAGCGAAAGCTTTGGTTGAGGGCGCACCAAAAGCCGTCAAAGAAGGCGCGACCAAAGAAGAAGCGGAAGAGATCAAAAAGAAACTCGAAGCCGCTGGAGCCAAGGTCGAGATCAAATAAGGATCTCCGTCTGGATTTCCCAATCGTCTACAAAGACCTTTTTAAGACCTCAGCCCGCCTTGAGCGGCTGAGGTCTTTTTGTAGCTCAGCTCGACGGAGCCCGAAGCGCGAGGGAACATGGGTCATTCCTTCGGACATAATTTGAATAAACGCCCAGGGAGCTTGTCTACACTTAGTATCCTTTTATCCATGAGAGCTTCCTTACTCACTGCTGCGCTGTTGTTCGGGGTCTTTCTGACCCTCGCCCCTTCCCAAACCCGTGACCTTTTTGAAGTGCAGAAACGACTTCAAACCGAGGGCTTCTACATTGGTGAACCCGACGGCAAGCCCGGTCCAGAAACCAACGCGGCCTTGCGTCGATTTCAGCTGCATCGCGGGTTAAGCGCTACGGGATCGCTTGATGAGGAGACTGAACGAGAGCTTTTTACTACGGAAGCCGAGCCAGTTATTCGTTCAGGAACGGCACGTGAAGCTACGCCATCGGTGCAGGAGCGACGTTCTGAAGACCAAGATTTTTTGCGACAAGACGATAGCTCGGCTCCAATGCCACCACCAACGGTGCGAGGCGAACCAACTCAGCCGCCGCAAAGCTCCCGGCCAATCCCACCGCTTCGGGAGCAAGCAGTACCCCCCCAACAACCTCTCCGGGAGGAAGCTGTTCCTCTTCAACCCGGACAAGCTTACCGGGGTCGCGTTGTCACCCCTGAGGAGTGGGCTGGTTTGGAAAACGAACCCCATAGAGATAGCCAACTTGACCGTGATTCTTCGCGCGGGCCAGACAGTCTTGATGCACTTCTCAGTGGCGGACCTTTTCAAGGGGCGCCTGAGCCCGTGAGGCGAGATATCTTGATTCACGCACAAATGCGACTGCAAGATCTTGGCTTCTATCGCCCGGATCTAAGTCAACCGTTTGAGCCAAACTTTTCCCACGCGCTCCGAGTGTTTCAGCGACGCCTGCGCTTACCAGAAACCGGCACCTTAAACGGACCAACTTTGGCGGAACTCGGTTTGTTAGGGCCCCCAGTCAGTGGCCCATATTATCCTTATTGAAACAAGGAACGCCCCAACTGTTCACCTTTCTTGAATTGGCAAGGTAAGCTGCTCCTTCCCAGGCTGATGCGGCTGCGCAGGCTTATTTGAACTTCTCGGTTGTTTTGTGCGTCGAGATTGCTTCGGTTTTCCTCCACTGGATTTCGAAGCTTTATAGATTTGGGGAGAGGGCTCGTCCACCAAAATAGGATCTGGGGAGTAGCAAACCAAAAATGCGTTCATGAGGCAAACAAAAGGTAAGGCCAACCAGCCCGATAATAACCGCAATAGTGGTGCCTCGTGAAAAACAATGAGTGGAACGAAGTAGAGTAATCCTGCCGTGGCAAGAATGGCTGAACTCCTTAGCAACACCATAGGAGCATCGAGATGCGACCTTGGGGTGGTCTGCAAAAGTTCATCCATCCCGATCAGGAGCGACAAAAGCACGGCACCGGCCAGAAGCGCCGGGGACAGAGAAAAGGCAGCCGCAAGAAGCAAGCCCCAAGGGACGAAACGACCGAGCACATCATGGGAAGCAAGGAGGAACAATCTATGTATTCTCGTTCCCAAGCCTTTGCCAAAATGAAGCGGGCGGGCCAGCCCCACCCAAAGACCGTAGGTCAGTAGCACTCCAACGAACAATCCCGTCGCAGTGGCTGGCGCGAGCTGCTGCACCTTCAAGAGATGTTCGGTGAGTCTTTGGGCTGCCTGACTAGAAAGCTCAAGGTGAGGCGATAGTTGCAAAGTCAGCCATCGCACCAGCAAATTCACATCGACAAGGACAACTAGCGCGGCGATTCCGGTCAGTATTAACAGATGCCAAAGAAGCCACAGCGAGAAAGCGGAGGCCAAGACAAGACCAAACTGTTCTCGCTGCCAGGTGAATTTCAAAGCGCATTCAAGTTAAAATAGAGCCTTCGCAGCAAAAAGCCCAGGGTTGCTGGAGCGCAACACCTGGGCTGATGAATGCCATGGACTAGATGGGGGAACTAGTCATTGGAGAGGCCCATAAATATCATGAGCAAATAGAGTAAGTTCCCAAGTGCCGCAACAAAAGCCGCCACGTAAGTCAAAGCGGCCGCGTCCAGGACACGATTAACACCTGCCGCTTCAGCGCCCGGTTGAATCATTCCCATTTCTCCGAGAATGACTTTAGCACGCTTCGAAGCGTCGAACTCCACCGGCAATGTAATGAGGTTAAAAAAGGTGAGTATCATATAACACACCACCCCGAGGCCGATTAGGCCGGTCATTTGAAAAAAGATCCCCCCAAGAACCACAAACGGCAGCATCTGGCTTGCTAGCTGTGTGACAGGCACCACGGCCATTCTCCATTTGAGTGGACCGTAAGCGCGGGCGTCCTGGATGGCATGGCCGGCTTCATGCGCGGCGACGCCAAGCGCAGCAACGGACGGAGTATTATAGACCTCGTCCGACAAGCAGAGCCGTTTGTTGGTGGGATCATAATGATCACCCAAAAAGCCTTTAGTCTGGACCACCTCGACTCCATCGATCCTAGCCGCAGCCAAAATTCTGCGTGCCGCCTCGGCACCCTTCACGTTGGAGGTTGCTCGCACGTTGCCGTATTTTTTAAACGCAGACGTAACCTTGCCTTGGGCAATCAGGCCCAGAACCAAAGGAATCCCAACAAGAAGAAGCCAAATCATCATATGCAAAAAGAAGTAAGAATCACAAAGTGAGACATAGGAATAGGTCAAGTGTTCGAAAAATCAAAAGAGGATTTTGATGCTCAATATATACACCAAACATTTCGGTTATCCACCCCGGCTTGGATGCTTGAATCGCTTCGCTCGAGTTCGCCGAAGTGGCGCGGAAACGCCTTAGCTCGCTTCGTTGACCACCTTGCGACGTCGTTTCCACCAATACAAAGCTGCTGCAAGACCTCCAAGCAGTAAGGGCCACACCCACCAGACGTTGGGTGAAGAATGCGAGCCCTCAGTCAAAGCAAAAAAACGAATTGGTAAAGATACGTTTTGCGTTCCGCCAGACGCGTTCCGAGAAACAACCCGCAAAACATACTGTTGGCCCCGTTCCAAGGCTCCCACTTCTGCGAGCACCCGACCTTCCACCAGTTCCATTTTTAAATCAGGCACATCTTCCCAGACTGTTTGAAAGCTTTCCTCCAATTCTTCAACCCAGCGGTATTGCACTCCGTGCTCGGCCAGAGCCACTTCGGAATCAGGGATCCAGCTTAGCCATGCTTTGGTCGGGGAGGTATCGTCGAGGCGAAGATCAAAGTTGTGACCGCTAAGATTTTGCAAATTCATATACTCGGACGTGAGCTCTGAACCCAGGTCCAAAAGGGGATGCGAAGGACCACCGGTTTGGGGCTCTAGCCGGTCCCAGTCCCCTCCGATGGGCTCGTCTTCTTTGGTTAGGGTTGAGGAAGCGGGTGGCCGCCTGGATGGGGAAGGTGTTGTAGACCGGCCAAGATCGGTCATCGCTTTTGCAGGATCCACCAAGCCTTTGAGTTGCAAAGAAGAAAAGGATTGATCACCAAGTTGCGGCGTCACAGACCATACCTGGGCACCTTCGCGCGAAGGGGTAATTCGGCCACGCACCGTTGCACTGCTTCGTGCAGGAATCGTCAAGATGCTGGTATCGATTTGGAGGCCTTCCGAAAGTTTAAACGTAACCTCTGCGGTTAGGCCCCCTTCATTTATGAGTTCGCGTTCCCAGGGGCGGGTTTGATTCAAGGGCCAGCGGCCCAGTGAAATCTGGGCCCCTTCGCTCCAGACCAGCCGGGCGGGGATGGGCTTCACCTCAACAGCAACGCGCTTTTGCCATCGCTTCGAGCTCAGAAGCACCGCAACCTCTGCTCCAGGCAGGTAAGTTGGGTCTGCCTCGACTAGCAAAGACAGGCCTTGGCGAGCGGGGATATCGACACTCTCTGGTAAATTCAGTTCCGCAGGCCCTTCGATCAGGATGAGGCGTGTTTCAGAGGTACTATTAAAAAACTTTAGCTCCCCGGATCTCGTGTCGGAAAGAATGCTGCCCTCAATGACGAGACTATCCGGCTGGATGATCAAGGGATTCGATACCTCGGCTAGTAGAGAAATCATGGTCTGCGAGCCCCCGTCTTCCAGCTGCCGCAACTCGACCACGCCCCGGAAAGCTCCAACATCAAGAGGCTCGACCTCGATCGTAAGGAGCGTGCTACGACCTGGTTCCAGAGTTACTGTTTCTTGAGCGGGATGCACTCCCGGGCCGCCATGCACCTGGGCTCTCCAGGGAAGTCCACCTTCATTGAATAACGGAATCTGCCAAGTAACCCGGTCGCCCAACCAGAGTTGACCGAGGTCCTGGGCGCGGATCGGGCTCAAGGCTGCCGGGCGATCCCGAACCACCACCCGAATTTCGGCGGCCCGGGATACGGCCGTCCCATCTCCCTGGGCAGCAAAGCGAAAGCTATCTTCATCACCCTGCCCGCTGTGCGTGTAGACAATAGTCGTTTGCTCCACAGCCCTTTCCACCAAACGGCTGAGCCTTCCGAGGCGAGGGTTTTCACGGATTAAAAAACGAATGGGACGCCCTGGCTTGCCCAAAGCTCGAAGGGGAATGGTCACCTCCCCCCCGCGATTGACTTCCACTTCGAGAGCGACGGGTAAAGGAGGTGTCTCCTCAGGCACTTCTGGTGGCCCTTTTCGCTGAGCAACGCTAGCTACGGAGCTAAGCAGAAAAATCCCGACCGCTAAGCTGGAGCAAATCGTTGGTAAAAAGCAGGCGGGACGCGCGCTCAAGGAGTGTAGCGTTGATAAAGAAATTGGTCGCCACCATCGTCAGTAAACAATAGAGCTTCATCGCTGACTGAAACCCGGCCGAGGGGTTCCCAACTGCCCTCGGTGTGCATAGAAATTATGCCATTCCCGAAAGCCCAAAAACCGATCGAAGCCGCGTCTTCTGACATATTCGGATCCTGCAAGGCTTGGATCGTGCTAAACAGGAACGTGCCATCGGCGTCTAACTGCAAATAAAAGGTCGGACCGTCTTCATAGGATCCCCCCGATTCATATCGCTCCGTGTGCAGCCAGATGCCAACCAGCCGAGGATCAAGGGTGCCGGGGGCATTGGCCGGGTAGCTTTGAGGAGCCGCTGGGGTTTGGGCTTGAGGAGCTTGGGCCGGAGCTCCTCCGATCCGCTGAAACGTCACTGGGGTGCCATCAAACCCCAAAACCATCTGCTGGTCGCCAACAAACTCGTAGGGATAAGGTGTTTCCGCCGCATTGCCCTGCGGCAGCGTAAAGAGGTTCTGAGCATCAAAGCGGTAGACCCCCAAGTTACTTTGAGCTTCCGCGCCTACTCGAATAATGATTTCGTAATTTTCGCTGTCCTGAAAAAAAAGATCAATCTGAGCTGCCTCCACTTGTCCGGTCCATCGACCTAAAAATGGATTGCCCGCCTGGACCGGTTGTTGGGGTTGTTGGGGTTGAGTGGGCACCTGCGGCACAGGTGGCGGAGCAGGAGTGGTGGGCTCCTCTGTGGGAGTGGAGCTTGGAAAACTCGGAGGCTTAATCCGCGGCGGGGTGAATTGTCCCCAAAGCGCGTAGTTGCCGCAAGCCAGAAAAAACAATGCCAACATCAGTGACCGATTCATACGCAAGCAAAACCTTAGAAGAAGCCACTTGTCAATCATTCGTATTGCGCATGAGCAAGCCAGAGGCACGGCTAAGCCAAGAATGACCGCTTACAGCTCGAAATTATCAATTTTCTTGGAAGCCAGCATCATGGGTATTCCGCCCGTGATGAGACTGATCAGCGCGGCTGCGCCACCGCTCAAAGCCAGCAGACCTAGCCCGATGTCACCACGCACCATGCTTTCTGGTCCCTCGACCCACACCGGCATCACCAAGCAGGTCATCATCAAAAGGACATAAATGAAACTCAAGACCAAGCACAGGGTACCCCCGAAACCGGAAACAATTTTGGCAGGGTTATCCTCACGCAGATTGGGAAAAAGCGCTCCCAGACCAACCGCAAGTGCAGACAAGCTAAAGCTCATCATCGAAACTGCCAAGGCGAACCAAATAACCCGCGAAAAGGGGAGATTCAGCATGACGCTGGTCGCCACCATCAGCATCAGAGTAATCGTCATGGCCGCGATCGCGCTTCCTAAAAACTTTTGCCACATCACCCGCTTAAGACCCATGGGAGCCATACCCAGAATCCAAATGCGACGCCCCTCCAAGCTAAGTTGTGGGTAGACAAACCGGGTGGTCAAAGTCGAGAGGGTCAAGGCGCAGGCCCCCATATTTAGGTAACTGACTGTGACAGCCCAAAAAGGAGAGCTGAGATCCACCGACACATTTCTCAGGTTGGCCACATAGATGGCCAAGAGGCCAAAAAATACCAAAAACTGCGACCACTGCACCGGGTCGCGCCAGAAAAGACGAAGATCCTTAATCAACAAAGCCCTCGATCCCGGTCGTAGAAAGGTGAACTGATGCACGATTTTCTCCAGCCACGGACGGCTTTCAGCACGAGGTCGGCGGCTGGCCTCCTCCCAGGCGGCGCGATGCGCCCGGTTATGCGATGCAGCCAGCCAGCTGCCATAAAAAAATGGGCTTACTACATACCGCAAAAGCACCCAGCTCATGCAGGCGTAACTCAATAAGACGGCCAGCCAAAACCAGCCCTCCTGCTGCAAGCCCTGACTCCAGGCCAGGTTCGCTCGAGAAATCCAGTTGCTGGGCAAAGCCGGATGAGTGCTGATCTGGGTATGCTCCAAAAGCCGTTCGAAGGAGACGACCTCTTGCTCATACGCGTCGACCAACTCATCGCCGCGCGGATTCATCGCCAAGCCAATCCCCACAATGGCGAAGGCTGCCCCAATAAAAAAACCTATTTTCATCCACGGAGCTGCGCCGAGTCGGACGATGCAAAAGATGAGACCGTGCCCGATCACAGCAGGCAACACCACGAAAGGGATCAGCGCGAGCGCGGAGAAAAAGTAAAACTCGATGGGCGCACTCATCACTCGGCCCCAGGCGGTCAGGAGCGGCGCACTGAGAAACAGCAAAGCCCAACTTGAAACAATCAGCGACTCCCCAAACTTCCAGCGCAACACCTCCCCTTGATTCACGGGCAGAGTGAGAAGCCAAGTGGTCTCGCGACTTCGAAAGAGTGCGCTGTAGGCCACGATCATGTTGGAAAAGATCAACATGACAAAGAAAAAGAGATAGATCAGGTGGAGCACCCGCCGGGTCAGCAGGGGGCCCACCACTGGGAAAGCGTGAACAAAAGTGAGTCCTCGGCTGAGCAGCAGATACCCAATAACCAGATAACCCACCACAAAAATGGCGATCACCGCTAGCATGAGCCGTGAGTCCTTCAGCATCTGTCGAAGCCGGGTCACCATGGAACGGTGTTGAGCCCAAGCCAGCAGTGGGTAAAGCGACGCAGTGGAGACAGCCGACATGCTTACTAAAGTTCTTTCCGAGGAAGGGACTTACATGCCACCGCCGTGCACTTTGAGCACATCAAAGAATGGTTGATAAAATTCTTTGTGTCGAGCCACGGCGCGACGCAAGACCGGCTGAAAGCTGCCGATATCCCCCTCGTGCATCACCAAATCCACGCTATAAACAAAAGACATCATCTCATCGTTAGTCACAAAGCTTGGTCCGAGCAGCGCTAGAAACTGGCGCCTCCGTTGCGTGGTGGGAAGGGTGATGGCGGTGGTAATAATGGGGTTATTGGTCAGGTCCACCCCGCCAAAGTTTTCTGAAATCACAATCACGTCGTATGGATGCGAGCGCAATTTCAGCACCACATCGTCGTTGAATAATCCCACGTGAATTCGATAATCGATCGCGGTGAGTTGGTCGAGGACAACCGGTTGAATCTCGGGGTGGTCAATGCAAACCAGCGCCGTCAAATCGCCGGGTTCAAAAATGTCGTAGCGTTCCTGAAGGGCCATATAAATAAAATGTTGTGCGTCCGGCTAACTCACCGGGTGGTTGAGGAGGAATCCAGAGCAAGCCCAGATTTTTCTTCGCGTTTGTGTCCGCGTGTTTTGTTGATAAGATCAATCTGCCGCGTGACCACCCCTTTGCGGGTGGCGTATAAAATGGCGGTCTCTTGGTCAATAAGCTCATTCTCGTAAGCCCGGATGATGCTTTGGTCAAAGGTGGTCCAGCCAAAGGTCGATGACGCTTCAATAATGTCGTAGAACGAACGCCCCTCTTCCTCCCCGATAGCTACCGCTTCTTTGGTGCGAAGATTATTGCCCATGAATTCAAGCAACAGATGGCGTCCTCCCCCAATTTTCGGGGCTAGACGTTGACTAACTACATAACGAAGAACATCGGCCAAACGCTGGCGCAGTTGCTCTTCTTCCTCCGTTTCAAACATACCCAGGATACGTTCGACAGATTGACCGGCGTTGATGGTGTGGATGGTGGAAAGAACAAGGTGTCCGGTCTCCGCAGCGCTCATCGCGATCTCCACCGTGGCTCGGTCGCGAATCTCACCCACGAGAATGACTTTCGGGGCTTGTCGCAAAGCGGCGCGAAGGCCATTGGGGTAGGTGCTAAAGTCTTGACCCAATTCCCGTTGATTAAAAGTTGCCATCTTGTGGCTGTGCACATATTCGATGGGGTCCTCGAGAGTAATTATGTGAACCGGCTGGTTCTCATTAATCCGGTCGAGTACAGCGGCCAAGGTGGTCGTTTTTCCTGAGCCGGTGGCTCCGGTTACCAGGATTAACCCAGTCTTTTCGCGGCATAAATCTTCGAAAACTCCCGGCAATTCCAAGTCTTCCAAGGTCGGAATCTCCGACTGCAATTTTCTCATCACGATCGCGATGTTCCCGCGCTGTCGAAAAATATTCACACGGAAGCGTGCTCCTTCAATGGCATACCCGCAGTCGCACGAACCGTGTTCTAGCAAATCCTGCAAAAGTCTTCTGTTATTTCCGATAATGGTGAGAGCGATCTGCTCGGTTTGATAGGGAGTGAGTGACTCAATGCTCGGCTCCACCAGAATGGTTCGTAGCGAGCCATAGGCTTCAACTTGAAGCGGGCGTTCCACCGAAAAGTTAAGATCGGAAATTCCGTCGTAGCTTTGCAGCATGGCGCCCAGAATGGCGTCGAGTTCAAGTTGTCTCATAATAATGTGTGTTTTGGGGGGAGGCGAAGCATACGTGGATCAGCGGAATTGCCGGATTATTCATCCCAATCGTCCGGGGGTTCTTTGAGGAAACCTCGAAATTTTTTGCGATCCAAAGCTTTGTCGTAGGCTTCCATGGGATCAATCTTACCCTCATTCAAGAGGCCCATAATGCAGTCGTCCATAGGCTGGTTGCCCTTGCGCTTTCCGACCTGGATCATCCCCGGAACCTGGTGGGTTTTCCCCTCACGAATAAGGTTGCCGATGGCACTGTCCACCATCAAAATTTCAAGGCCGGCGACCCTGCCTGGTGTATCAATTCGTCGAAACAAGGTTTGGGCGACAACACCTTTGAGAGACTCAGAAAGCGTGGTGCGAATTTGGTTTTGTTGGGTGGTCGGGAATACGTCAATTACACGGTCAATCGTTTTTGCGGCGCTCGAAGTATGCAAGGTTCCAAAAACCAAGTGCCCGGTCGCAGCGGCGGTCAGAGCAAGTTCGATCGTCTCTAAGTCACGCATCTCCCCCACCAGAATGATGTCGGGATCTTCTCGCAACGCTCCCTTAAGGGCTGCCGCAAAAGATTTGGTGTGAGCGCCCACTTCTCGTTGGTTGACTAAGCACTGTTGGCTTCGGTGCACAAACTCAATGGGATCTTCGACGGTGATAATATGGTCGTGCCGCTTTAAGTTCGCGTAATCAATCATGGCCGCCAAGGTCGTGGACTTGCCGGAGCCGGTCGGGCCGGTCACCAGCACGAGACCTTTTTTGAGCATGCAAAACTTTTTCAGCACGGGCGGCATGCTAAGCTGCTCCAGCGTGAAGACCTTTGAAGGGATGAGCCGAAAGACTGCGGCAATCCCGTTTTTCTGGTTTAAAAAGTTAGCGCGATATCGGGCCACCTCAGGAATCTCATAGCCAAAGTCCACGTCGCCGGTTTCTTCGAACTCTTTGATTTTTGTTTCTGGGGCAATCTCATAGACCATTTGCTTCAGCTGGTTGCCATCCAGCGCCGGGTAATCAACCCGGATCAGGTCGCCGTTAATGCGGAGGATAGGCGGGTTGCCGGTGGAAAGGTGTAGGTCGGAAGCTTTCTGCTCCGCCATAAGTTTAAAAAAAGCATCAAGCTGGGCCATATAAAAAGGGAAAGAACGAGGAAGGAATCAAAATGAGCGAATAGAAGACAAGAAAAGCTTAAAAGGACGGCAATAAAGAATGAACAGACCTAAGCGCAATAAATCAACCAGGAAGGATGACCGACTCAATCCCGACTCTAGTAACTTGTAGCTAAAGCAATGCCAGGGGCCAATAAAATTTATCATTTAGACAAAGCTTACTGTGCTTGGCAAATCGGGGGCACGTCGACAGCCGCAGCTCCCTTGCTTCCAGAGGTCCGTGTTTGTCGGTTTCCCGCAGCTTTTGATGATTAAGAAATCGGTTTGCACGAGAAAACCGACCTTTTCGGCTTGGCATTACAGTGATTGTGTTGTTTATTAGGTTTGCTACGAGGAGAAGATGCTTTGCATCGACCTGGTGCGCAAAAGGCTTTGTCACCGGCTGTTGCTGGGCTTGTTATTTGTTTCCAAAGCAATCTTTATGCTTTGTTCGAATCTCAAGTCTTGGAAAGGCCACTCAGAAATGGGTGGTCTAGCAGCCTCGCCATAAGCCATTGCGATGCCGGGTGGTAGGCATCTTTCACTCCGACCATTCCGCTTTCGTGGGCACATTCCGTGCACACGAAGCACACCAACAAAAACATGACTGACCTCCATTCTTTGGAGGCCTGTCAAACTAAAGGAGTTCATCTTATGTCAGACACTCAATCACCAGAGTTCGATCAAGAAGTGAAGTCGGGTTCCGACCACATCAAACAAGCAGCCGATAGTTTTCGTCACGCTGCTGGACTAAAAGCAAACGAAATCCGATCCGCTGCCGAAGGCAAAGCCGCCGAATTTCGTTCCGCTGCTGAACAAAAGGCGCAAGAACTTCAAGCTCGCGCTCAAACCTTGCAAGAGGATACCGAGACCTACGTGAGATCCAATCCTCTACGTGCCGTTGGCACCGCTTTGGGAGTAGGATTTGTTTTAGGGCTTATCTTCCGACGCTAAAGCTGCCTCGTAACTCTCCTTACCGCAGCGGGTGGACCGATTTTGCATCGATTGGCTCGATTGAGCGTCGATGTTTTCATGTTCCCCGAGCTCGTTGAGCTTTATTTCAGACTTGCGCAAGTCGTGCGATTGGGGTTGCCCAAAAACCTCCAAACGCTCTGTGGGAGGGCAGTCAACAGCTTGATAGGCTGCATGCCCGCTGCGTTGGAGATCGGCTGCCATGGATTTTTTCATCGCAAAAGTCTCCATCCGAGTCTCTCACAGCTAAAGCATTATGTCATTGCCTGAAGACCATATCCACACCGAGCCACGATCTTATCGTGGATTTTTCGGTAAATTAAAAGGCTACAAAGACTACGCCAAAAGCCGAGCTTCGCTTGCTGCGTTTGAAGCAAAGCAAGCGACCGGCATTGTGGTGTGGGCCCTGGTCTTTTTGGTAATTGCTCTGTTCGCATTAGCGGGCCTTTACATTTTTGGCATGATCGCACTCGGCGCTTGGATTGGTGAAGCCTCCGGAGCTGGTTGGATCGCCGGACTTCTGGGTGTGGCCGGAGGACACTTTCTTGTGCTTCTGGCGGCTCTGCTCGCTTTATTTTTATGTTTAAGAAAAGGCTTCTTCCCTCACCTAAGGGCCTCGATGAAAAAGGATCACGAATGGACACAACAAAAGAACGCGCACACCGAGGTTTAGTCCGGTTGCTCAAAGAGGTTGATGCATCCCGCGGCGCCCTGCCAGGTGGCCCGGTTGAAGCCAGCAGCCTCGACGGGGATGACGAAAAGTCGACTCTAAAAAAAATCACCATCGTGTCCTCCAGCGCGATAGGCTTGGTGGCAATCGTTCTGATTCTCTTCGCGCTCAAACGTCGTCGCGACGCGAAGCGAGAAAAAGAGCAACGCAAATGGCTAAGGTGGGCGGATAAATTAAGGCCCTCTGAAAAAATGCCTCGGATGCAGCCGGCTGAATCCGAAAACATTCTCAAAGTTTTGACCCTTGCCGTCCTCAAACCAACCCTCGCTGCCGTGGGTGTTCAATTGGTGAAAAAGCTCACCGGCCTATCAAAGCAATAGCAAAGTCGCCCGTCAAAAAAAGAGCCCTGGTGATAACCCGTGGACTCTTGCGCAACTGGGCTGCTGCCTTTATCGTTACTTTCTTAGACAATGCCTGCCATCAAGATCGACCCTAGCCTGCACCAAGAACGGAAACCTGAATGGATCAAAGTTCGGCTGCCGAACAATCCTAAGTTCTTCTCGACCAAGGGCCTGATCTCCGACCTCCGTCTCCACACCGTCTGTGAAGAGGCGCAATGCCCCAACCGTTGGGAATGCTGGAGCAGCGGCGCGGCCACGTTCATGATTGCCGGCGATCGCTGCACCCGTGCCTGCGGCTTCTGTGCGGTGAACACCGCCAAACCTTTTGCGCTCGAAGTCGACGAGCCCCTACGTGTGGCGGAGGCGGTTCGTCGCATGCAGCTTCGGCATGTGGTCATCACCGCAGTAGCACGCGATGACCTAGCCGACGGTGGCGCAATGCATTTTGCACAAACCATCCGAGAAATCAAAAAACTCAACCCCGACTGCACGGTAGAAGTTTTAACGCCTGACTTCCATGCAGCAGCGTCGGGAGTTCAAATCGTTTTGGAGGCCGAGCCGGAAATTTTTAATCACAACCTCGAAACGGTCGAGCGCCTCACGCCCCTGGTGCGGTCGCGTGCCAAATATAGAACTTCACTCGAGACCCTGCGTATTGCCAAAGAATTGCGTCCACACACATGGACCAAAAGCGGCCTCATGCTGGGACTTGGGGAGACCGAGCCCGAGCTATTTCAGGCCATGGACGACTTGAGAGAAGTCGGTTGCCAGATTCTCACTCTTGGCCAATACCTCCGACCGACCCCGCAGCATCTGCCCGTGGTAGAATATGTGGAGCCAGAACGTTTTGAATCTTACGCAGAGATTGGGCGACGCAAGGGTTTCGACCACGTTTTTGCCGGCCCATTGGTTCGCAGTAGTTACCACGCCGCCGACAACCCGCTCCTGGCCGAACTGCATAAGAACCGCCCCGCAAGCGCTTAATCTGAGCGCAGGCGCATCGTTAATTGGAGCCCGCGGCATGCGCCGAGGTCACCACAGCGCGCCAACGGCACATCGTTATTGTAGCCCGGCGTATCCGCCGAGGGTCACCACAGGTCACCAACGGCGCATCGTTATTGTAGCCCGGGTATTCGCCGAGGGTCACCACAGCGCGCCAACGGCACATCGTTATTGTAGCCCGGCGTATCCGCCGA
>DAIRSW010000038.1:0-20901 GCA_036804205.1 Verrucomicrobiia bacterium
AATTTCCAGCGCCTTGTGAAATTTTTCACAATTTACTTGCTCCCGTCACTGCGCCGGGCACGTTACTCTATCATGAGCGTCGCAGCGGCATATGACTCTAAGGTCGAAGGAAATGTTATTTTTACCCAGGTGGATACTGCCATCAATTGGATGCGCAAAAACTCCTTGTGGCCGATGCCTATGGGCCTGGCCTGCTGCGCAATCGAGCTGATGGCTTCGGCCTCCTCACGCTTTGATATCGCTCGGTTCGGTGCCGAGGTGATGCGGTTTTCTCCGCGTCAATCCGATGTGATGATTGTGGCCGGCACCGTGACTTATAAGATGGCCCTAGCCGTGCAACGGATTTATGAGCAGATGCCCGAACCCAAATGGGTGATCGCTATGGGCGCATGCGCGTCGAGCGGGGGAATGTATCGGAGCTATGCAGTGTTGCAAGGCATCGATCGCCTTTTGCCAGTTGACGTTTATATTTCCGGCTGCCCGCCGCGGCCAGAAGCCTTGCTGGAAGGCCTTATGCGTTTGCAGCAGAAAATTCAAGGCGAGAAACCGACTTTGAACCAAAAACCCGAGCTGATCGAGGCTTTCGCCTGATTTTGCGCCTAAGATGTTATGAGTGAGTCGTCCCGGGCAGTGGCCGCACTGCAATCTCAATTTTCTGACAAAATCCAGTCACACAACGTTTTTCGCGAAGAAGATACTTTGATGGTGAAGTCGAAAGATCTCATTGAGATCCTTGCGTTTTGTAAGAGCACGCTGGGCTTTGAGATGCTCTTGGATATCAGTAGCGTGGACCATTTTGAGCAAGAACCGCGGTTTGAGATGGTTTACGAGTTGTATTCCTTGGAACATGCGGATCATCTTCGCATCAAATGCGCTTTGCTTGAGGATGAAGAAGCTCCCACGGCGACCGGTATTTGGCGTACCGCCGATTGGCATGAGCGGGAGGTCTTTGATATGATGGGCATCCGATTTACTGATCATCCGGATTTGCGTCGCATCTTGATGTGGGAAGGCTATCCCTACTATCCTCTGCGTAAGGAGTTTCCATTGGAAGGCAAGCCAAGTGAAATGCCAGACGTTGCTTTTACCGGAGTTGCTCCTTTAGAAGGCGGCCCGTTCGTGACCGCGCCGACGACAGATACGACGGTTAAACGGGAACCCCGGGCGCGTCACCCAGAACCCGCGCCCCGGCGGGACGCCTGAGGTTTTTACAATTTTTACCACTTTGGTTGTACGGTCTGGCATATGGCTTTAAGCGGCGATTACTCGTTCCAGCTCGGAAACTATGCCCCGCTGCCCATCGAACTCGTTCGCGGGGAGGGTTGTTGGGTTTGGGATTTGGCCGATCGGAAATTTTTAGATTTCTGCATGGGCATCGCGGTATGCTCATTAGGGCACTGTCATCCCCGTTTGGTTGAGGCGTTTCAACAGCAAAGCCGCGAGCTATGGCACGTATCGAATCTCTACCGCATTCCGCAGCAAGCCAAGGCGGCCGAAGCCTTAGTGGATATCGTCGGTCATCCGGGTAAAATATTTTTCTGCAACAGCGGCGCTGAAGCCAACGAACTAGCTTACAAGATTACTCGAAAATTTGGCAACACCACAAGGGGAACCAGAGCGAATCCATGGAAGCTTTTGACCTTTAACAATGGTTTTCACGGACGCACCCTGGCCGGAGTAGCGGCCACTGCACAAGGTAAGATTAAAGCCGGATTTGAGCCGGATATCCCCGGGTTTGTGCACGCGCCTTTGAATGACATTGCGGCTCTGCATGCGGCGGTTGATGACGAGGTGGTTGCGATTTTGGTTGAGCCCATCCAGGGCGAAGGTGGCATTCACGTGGCGAGCTCTGATTTTTTGCACGCAGGCGCACAGCTTTGTCGGGAAAAAAACATGCTGCTCATGTTTGACGAAGTACAAAGTGGCCTTGGACGTGCGGGGGCTTGGAATGCCTGGGAAGCGTGTGGGGCAAGCGAGGTGAAGCCCGATGTGGTCACGTGGGCCAAAGGTATGGGTGGAGGTTTTCCGGTTGGAGCAGTGTTCATTGCCGAGCCGTATGTTGAGCTTTTGCCGCCCGGCAGTCATGGCACAACCTATGGGGGCTCGCCATTAGCCTCACGGATAGTAAGCACGGTGTTGGACGTTATCAAGACCGAGCATCTGATTGAGAATGTGCAAGCGCGCTCGGCTCAACTACGAGCAGGTTTGCAGAGCATTCCCCTCATCGAAGAGGTTCGAGGTTTAGGCCTGATGCTGGGGTTGGTTTTAAAAGACACCACGCCGAATGAGACTCCGGTCAGCCGATGTGCGGTGGAGGCCTGCTTAGCAGAGGGCCTCTTGGTCGCTCCGGCCGGGACCAACGTGATTCGTCTCCTACCGCCACTCAATGTGGCTGAGGAGGAGGTCGCTCAAGCACTCGAAAAACTCGCCAAGGCTTTGCTTACTTTGCAGGAGTAGGCTGCATAAATTCGTGGCATCGCGTTCGAAGAAAGCCGATTTTTCTGGTAGCTCGCAGGAACAATTGTGTGCTAAGCTAACTGTTCTGAACGGGCCTATAGCTCAGCGGTTAGAGCAGGGGACTCATAATCCCTTGGTCCCAGGTTCGAATCCTGGTGGGCCCACTCCCTTTCTCGCGACGTAACCCCATCACCGTGCCAGGATCTTGAATGATCCGCTTTTTATGACCTCCTCCGAAGACCTTTTTCAACGTTCGCAAGCGTGTATTCCGGGCGGAGTCAATTCTCCAGTGCGCGCCTTTCGCTCAGTTGGTGGTCAGCCATTTTTTGTGAAACGAGCCGAGGGCGCTTGGCTGGAAGACGTTGATGGAAAGCGTTACATTGACTACGTGCTCACCTGGGGCCCGGCCATTTTTGGTCACAACGACCCTTATGTCGCTCAAGCGGTAGCAGAAGCAGCTGGCCGGGGTTTAAGCTTTGGTATTCCGCATCCGGGTGAGGTGACGCTTGCTGAACTGGTGTGCAGCATGGTGCCCTCGGTCGAAAAAGTCCGCATGGTGAATAGCGGCACGGAGGCGACGATGTCGTGCTTGCGCCTGGCTCGCGGCTACACCGGCCGGGACGTTGTGGTGAAGTTTAATGGGTGTTACCATGGGCACGTCGACTCGCTTTTGGTGAAAGCCGGCAGTGGAGCACTTACTCATGGGGAGCCGGACAGCGCAGGTGTGCCGGCTGACTTGGCCCGGCTGACTTTAACCTGTGAGTTTAACGACCTGAATGCCTTGGAGCAGATTTTTTCATCTCGAGGACCTGAGATTGCCGCAGTCATTTTGGAACCAGTGCCGGCCAATGCGGGACTTTACCTACCCAAACCGGGTTTTTTAGAAAGGCTTCGGGCTTTGTGCACCCAGGCAGGCGCGGTCTTGATTTTCGATGAAGTGATGACCGGGTTTCGACTCGGGCCCGGTGGGGCTCAGGAGATTTATGGGATTCGGCCGGATCTCACCGCATTAGGCAAAGTGATTGGCGGGGGTCTTCCGGTAGGTGCATTTGGCGGTCGTGCTGAGATTATGGATCATTTGAGTCCACTTGGAAAAGTTTATCAGGCTGGGACTTTATCCGGCAACCCTTTGGCGATGGCTGCGGGAACAGCTCAACTACAGCGCTTGCAGGATGTGAATGGCTGGACAGAGCTGGAGAAGATTGGCTCGACGTTTGAGTCAATGGTCAGAGGACTCCTTGAAAAACACAGCCTGCCTTGGCAGTTGCAAAGGATTGGGTCCATGTTTTGCTTATATTTTACTGAGCAGAGCGTTTGGAACCTGCCTGATGCCATGACTGCGGATCGAAACCGGTTCACCCGGTTTTTCCACACTTGCTTGTCTGAAGGTGTCTATATCGCCCCATCCCCATTTGAGGCCGGATTTCTCTCTTTGGCCCACCAACCGGAAGAACTGGAGAAGACTGCAGAGGTTTTTGAGAAAGCTCTTTTAGCAGCAGAAATAATCTCATGATCCGGTTCGAACACGAAAGCCAGGAGGGGAAGGTCTTTGTGCGGGAGGCTACTGACTCTGATATTCCCGCCCTCCTCACTCTTAACCGCGCCGCTTACCCTGAGCTGATTCAAGATAATGTGATTTGGCGAGAAGCTCACTTGAGGAGTCATCTTCAAATTTTCGCACCCGGCCAGTTGGTCGCAGAGGTGGACGGAGCCATTCGAGGGGCAGTGAGTAGTTTGATTGTTGATTTGGGAACCGACCCCTTGCGACAACACACCTATGCGGGGATCACGGATGGGGGCTTTTTCTTTAACCACGACCCGGAGGGCGACACCCTGTATGGCGCTGACGTGTATGTCCACCCGGACGCGCGAGGCATGGGGGTCGGAGCTGCGTTGTACGAAGGGCGACGTCGGCTTTGTCGACAACTGAATCTGCGGCGCATTTTGGCGGGTGGTCGTCTTTGGAATTACTGCGAGGTCAAAGAAAAAATGTCGCCTGATGAATATGTGGCTCGAGTGATCTCCGGCGAGCTGAAGGATTTGGTGTTGAGTTTTCAGTTGCGTGAGGACTTTCACGTCCGAGGAATCTTGCGCAATTATTTGAATGATCATCGGAGTGCAAATTGCGCCAGCCTCTTGGAGTGGCTCAACCCGGATTATCAACCGGAAGCCGGAGGTGCTCGTAAAGTGCGAGTGGCCTGTGTGCAATATCAGGTGAGGAAGGTCGGAAGTTTTGAGGATTTTGCTGCGCAGGTCGAGTATTTCGCAGAGACGGCCGGGGATTATCGCAGTGATTTTGTCTTGTTTCCGGAGTTCTTTACGGTTCAGTTGCTCTCGCATATCGACGCAATCTCACCTCGAGAAGGCATACGTAAGTTAGCCGGATACACCAACGAACTGATCGAGTTAATGAGCGGTTTATCGCGAAAATATGGCTACCATTTGATTGGCGGTAGTCATCCGATTCTTATGCCGGACGGTCGCCTGGAGAATCAGAGTATGATTTTTTTACCCGATGGAACCCACGTGGCGCAACCTAAATTGCACATCACCCCGTCGGAACAACGGTATTGGGGAATTAGCGGGGGCAATCACTTACAGGTGCTACAGCATGCCAAGGCGCGCTACGCGGTGCAGATCTGTTATGATGTGGAGTTTCCAGAGGCCTCCCGCTACCTAGCCGACCAAGGCGTAGAGATTATTTTTGTTCCTTACTGCACTGATAACCGGCAAGGACATCTTCGGGTGCGACTTTGTGCGCAAGCGCGTGCCATTGAGAATCAGATTTATGTGGTTACAGCCGGGATTGTGGGCAATCTCCCGAGCGTTCCGGCTATGGATATCCACTATGGACAAGCGGCGGTTTTCACCCCATCCGATTTTGAGTTTGCTCGCGATGGGATTCAAGCGGAAGCCGATAGTAATACCGAGACTCTTTTGGTGACGGATCTCGATGTGTCCGACCTTCATCGAAGCAGAAAAAATGGATCGGTAACGCCTCGGCTGGATCGACGCACAGATTTGTTTGAGTTTCGCAGCAAGCTTCAGATCAGTGGAGACATGCATTCCCCAGCCGATGGGCCATTGGATCTGCCCGACGCGACGGACGCCTAGCTATCAGCCGGGCTATTTTGAGCCCGGGCATCCGCGTGATGCAAGTTGTGACTGACCAAGGGCTCAAGGTGGGTGGTCACCATGGTTCTTGGAGGGAGCCTGCTTTTCATGGCTTCCTCAATCTGGCTGGCCTGGCGGTGAGCTTCGTGAAGTGAAATATCTTCGGGGAAGACTAAGTGCACTTCCACCCAGTGCCCGTCTCCCATGTCACGATGACGCAAGGCATGAAACGAGACTAAACTATCTTTTAAAGCTGCCTCGGTTGCTTCCTGAACTTTTTTCTGCATCACCGAATTGGAGGTGTCCATTAATCCGGTTGCTGAGCGGATCATGAGGTCGAGCGCCGTTTTAAGAATATTAGCCGCAACCATGATCGCGCAGATAGGATCCCAATAGCCCCATCCGGTGAGCACAACCAGGAGCAGGCCGGCCATAACACCCACACTCGTCAAGGCGTCGGTAAGGATATGTTTCCCGTTGGCCTCGAGTATAAGATTTTGGTGCCGCTGACCTTTCCGAAGCAAGTAGATGCCTAGCACCGTGTTGATGCACAGGGTGAGCGCAGTGAGATAAAGACCAACATCCGGTCGAGAAATCGCGGGCGTATTCAGCAGCTCGCTGAAGGCGTGATACCCGATCACCATCGCGGCCAGAAAGATCATTCCCCCTTCAAAACCCGCAGAGAAAAAACTTACCTTGGTATGCCCATACGGATGGTCGGAGTCGGGAGGCTTTTGTGATAAGCGCAAGGAATATGCGGCCACCAGAACCGCCAGCAGGTGGACGGCTGACTCGATCAGATCTGCAAAAATCGCCGTGGAATTGGTGAGCCAAAGAGCGACCCATTTGATGACCAAAAGAATGACCCCGATCACCACCGAACACAGTATCGCCGCCCGAAGTTCTCGCTCCACCGCCGCATTGTTAGCGGGCGAAGGGTCGTCGGCCAAGTCTTTGACATCCATAGATAAAAGAGCTGCACGGGCTGAAGCAAAACGCAAGAACAGGTGGAGCCGGGTGCTGATTTTAAGCATCGGAACAGGGATTTTCTACAAAAGAAAGATGACGAGACCTCAAACACCGTGCAGCATAACTCTCATGGATGGCTTGAGAAAGATGTGCTCGGCACCTTCAAAAAAGAATTCGCTCCTGCGTTTCCGATTGACGGGGGTGCAGGTGTTGTTTGGACTATTATTTGTCTTGGTTGCTTTGAACTCAGGTGTCGCTCGAGACATCCCTCCGCCATTTGATCTCTCCTGGGGCGTGCGCAGTTCGTCTGTGGAAAGAATGCTCTCTGAAATGGAGGGCCTTTCATTGACCCAGAAAAGCAGCTCCCGTCGGGGCGAGGCATGGACAGTCATGGGATTTCCTCAGGAGCATTTGGCGCGAGCCATTTTGCATTTCGACGGACGAGGCCTGCTTTATGAAGTCGAGTTGCAGTATGAGATTCCAGAGTTGAATCCTGAACGCTTCAAAGATTATGCTAACACTCTGCGCAGCACTTTAGAATCCCGCTACGGAAGCGGTCGCCTGTTTGATCGCGAAGAATCCCGGCAAGGTGGAGCCACCGTCATCTTTGAAGGCTATGAATGGACTGGCACCAGCACGGTGCTCCGCATGATCCACTTTAGTGCAACCCGCAGGAACGACTTTTACAATGTGGCAAGTCTCCACTACCGTCGACGATCCTAACTGTTCCAATGAAATTTCGTGTTCGTCTTCTTGCTCTTTTAACTCTGGTCCTGTTTGTGGCCATGGGAGTGTTTTACTTCCGTTATTGGGCTATCCCGCGAACTCAGGGAGTCATTGTTTTTGTGGCAGACGGCTTATCGGTGAGTCAGCTGAGCGCGGCTCGCATGTTTCGCGGTGGCTCCGATTCATCCCTGCAGATGGAAGAGCTGACCTACTTGGGGCTCCTGCGAAACGGTTCTGATGACTATGCCGTGCCAGATGTGGCCGCGGCGGTGAGCGCTTTAGCCACTGGAAACCGTGTTCCTAACTACTGGTTATCAACCACCAGAGCCGGACGCCAGCTCCGCACCTTGGTCGATCAAGCCTATCGCAAAGGTCGGACCGTGGGCCTGGTCACCAACATGCGAGTGACTGATGGCGGGGTTGCACCATTCTTTGCCAACTCCGAGCGGATCCGGGATTTTCAGAGCATTAGCCTGCAATTGGTCAACCATGCTGGGGTGAGTTTGGCTTTCGGCGGAGGGCGAAGCGATTTTTTGCCCGAGTTCAAAGGTGGCAAGCGGAGTGATGGGCGAGATTTGCTGGTCGAGTTTGAACGCCAAGGGCAGCGGGTGCTCCGGGCTCGGTCCGAGTTAGAGGCATTGGCTTCCTTGGGGGGTGACCGTGTGATCGGTCTATTTTCTGATGGCCCTACTTCGTTCCGTGAGGATCTGGCTCGGGCCATGAATGAACCAACTCTGACGGATATGACTCGAAAAGCTTTGGAGGTGTTGCAGCAGGACGGGCGGCCTTATCTGCTGATTGTTCACAGCGGCCTTATTGGTTTGGCCGCAGAGCTAAATGAGCCAGAGAAAACCATTCGAGAAACCGTTGAATTTGATCGGGCAGTTGGAGTTGCCCGAGGCATGGCTGAGCGTAACTCCTTAGTCGTGGTTTGTGGTTTGCGTTCAGTGGGCGGAATGTCGCTGAATGGCTACCCGTTCCGTGAAGAGAGTGGCGCTGCAATTTTTGGCATTAACAGCTACGGCATACCCTCGATCGCCTGGGCGAGTGGGCCTCGGGGACCTTACGGCACGGAGACGGGAACTGATCAGCGCCCGAGCACCACAAACACTCTATCATCTATGAGCCCGGCGGCGGCTTTTTCCTCTCGGGCCGTGGGTACTGTTGAGGATGTGCTTGTTTTAGCAGATGGTCCCGGTGCCTCGGCCATCCAATCTTTTCTCCATCTCACTGATCTTCACAAAATTATAGCCGGCCAACTGTAGAGGGGCAAGTTCACTGCCCGAGTTGGGTTTGATGTTCTTGGAAACTGCTGGCGAGGATCTATTGCGATTTTGAAGACCTACTTCATTTAAGTGTTCGCCGAGAGTTATAGTGTTCTTTGAGCTCCTGCAAGAGCTGCCTTAGTTCTGTTTCACTTAAAGCTTGCAGAATCTCTTCGGGTGTGAGCGGTTGATGAAAGAGGTCCTGGAGCAACCGAACCTGCCCAATTAAAACCCCTTCCTGACGGCCTTCCTGACGACCTTCTTCTTTAAATTGTTCGGCGAGAGTCATAGCGTTCTTTGAGCTCCTGCAAAAGCTGCCTTAGTTCTGTTTCACTTAAAGCTTGCAGAATCTCTTCGGGTGTAAGCGGTTGATGAAGGAGGTCCTGGAGCAACCGAACCTGCCCAATTAAAACCCCTTCCTGACGACCTTCCTGACGGCCTTCCTGACGACCTTCCTGACGACCTTCTTCTTTAAATTGTTCGGCGAGAGTCATAGCGTTTTCTCGAAGTTTTGGTTCTTGTATATGAGCAACTTTCAATCGAAAGCCCTCTTTGTCAACATTCCGGCTAAGGAGGTATTGCAGGACCATTTCAAAGATGCTTGCTGATGACTGGCGAAACAGGTTTTCATCCCAAAGTTCATCCGCAAGAAGTTGACCCAGTGCTTCCGCTTTTAGAGCCCGCATGACCAAGATGCCATCTGGGGTTCCAGCGATGTGCTCGAACGGAATATCGGCGAGCTGCACCAGGGTGAAGGTAAAATCTGGCACAAATGTTTCACAGCCACGCGGCACATCCACGAGTTCCGCAAAGCGGGTGGGTAGATTCCAGTGTTTGGCGTTCTGCGCCATAACCACCGCCATGATGAATGGCAACTTTCCTCCGGACGTCTGGGGGTGCTGGCCTTTCTCCCAGATTCTCACTATGTAGCGGAGAACACGTAAGGGGAAAGCTATGTCTTCGTTTCTTAGATGTTCAAAAAGCAGGTAGACCAATCGTCGGCCCTGGGTGGATTGAACTGAGAATAGCAAATCACTTTCACTCTGGCGAAAGTGAGAGTCAATAAAAGAACCCGGCTGCAAAGACAATGTTGACCAATCCAAAGTTGCAGCCAAATCCGCTGCCACGAGCGGCTCAAGAAAGGCCCGAGCCGTTTTGAGATCCGAAAAAGCCTGCTTAAACAACTTGTCATGCGGTTGATGCACTGGAGATTGGGAGCTCATTCTGCAGTGCTTTTCTCGGCTCTCCTTACTCGGACCTGAACATCCGGACCTGCTTTAAGCTTATGCCGGTCCATGAAGCTGCCCATATTAATCGCGAAAGCCATTTGAAGACGAGAGTTCAGGTAAGCCAGGGGTTGTCCCTCGGCCACATCAACAAAGGTGTTTTGAAAAGGCAACTCCATCGTGACCGGGTCTCCTCCAGAATAAGAGATGGTGACGTTTAACTTGTCTCCGACGTTGACTCCGAGTTCGTCCAACAATGCGGCTGGGATATTGGTCCAGGCATTTCCAAAAGGCAGGTCGACCGTAATTAGCGTGCCTAATAAGGTTTGACCCTCCAAACGAGGCGCTTGATGTTGTATTCGGACGGGGGACTCAATCTGGGGCATGGCCTCCCAATCCAGTTGACCAGCAGCGAGCAAGGCACCAACCTTCGCGAAAAGATCCCGTCCATGAAACGTGTGCGATCGCTCCGCCCCTGCTCGCATGTATTTGTCCGGCTCAATCTGGAAGGCTTTTTCGATAGAAAGAAAAGTTAGGGTCCCATTGTCGGGCGTTACCACCCATTGACCGGTGGTCAGCTTTGCCACCACCGCGAGACGGTCGCTGCCCACGCCTGGATCAACCACGCTGACGAACACGGTGTCGGGAGGCCAAAATTCGACCACTTGATCAAGGCGTAGGGCCGCAGTCCAAACGTCGTAAGGAGGAATCTGATGGGTCAGGTCGAACAACGGCACCTGCGGAGCGGAGGTGTAAGCCACCCCCTTCATCGCAGCAACTGCACCATCGCTGGTGCCAAAGTCCGTTTGAAATACCAGCGGAGACTCTCCTATCCCAGCATGGGTCAGCAGCGTCGCGCCGAGTAAACTTAAAATTATTAGCTTCATATATGAAAAGCCTATGGGATGACTCCATAGATACAAGCTTCCCACACCGCTAGCCGAACAAGCTTAGCTGAGCATCGCGCGGCACTAGAAAGTGTTCCGTTGCTAAAGGCAAGTGACCACGCCGCATATAATGTCGCCGGCATTCTTTGGCAAAAAGGTGTTGGACCTGCTGCTCCAGCAATGTCGCTGGCATTTTGCGCGTCATAGATTGGAGCAATTGCGTCCGATCTTTTTGATGCAGCCATTCCAAAACTGAGGGGCAGTCGCTGGGGGCATGCCGGTTGATCCACTCCAAAAGCCTGGCTCGAGAACTAGCGTTGAGCTCGAAAAAATTCAGGCTCGCATGAGAGGCCCCATGCGCCGCAGTGGCGGCAAGAAGCTCGGCGATTTCTTCATCATTCCAGCCTGGCACGATGGGCCCCAGACTGACGCTGACCGGGACTCCCGCCTGAACTAAGGTGCGCATCATCTTCAGTCGCTCAGCGATTGGCGAGCTCTGGCTTTCCCATGCTTGACCCTGGTTAGGCTGCATAGTGGTAAATGCAATTTGCACCCAGACAGACTGGTGACCGGCTAACTTTTGATAAAGATCCAAGTCCCGCAGAAGCTCCGTGCTGCGGGTGAAGACAACCACAGCGTGCCTGGCATCGGCAAGCAGCTCTAAACATTCGCGCATGACGCGAAACCCATGCTCGGCCGGCTGATAAGGGTCGAAGGTAAGCCCGATACCGAGCGGCTGAGCCCGGTAGTTCTTATCACGCATCAGCTCTTCCAGCTGCGTGGCTGCAGAGGTTCTTACTAAGATGCGTCGTGAAAAGTCGCTTTCAGAAAACAAACCAAGGTTTTCGTAAGTCCAGCGCGATGAGCAAAGGGGGCAAGCGAGCTCGCAGCCACGATAGAGTTGCAGCCAACGAGACACGCCCAGCTCCTGGTTTGGTGAAGTGAGAATCAGGTTCGCAGAGGGATCTGCAAAAAACTTGGTTTGGGACGAGGGCTGTCCTAGCCTAGGTAAATCAGCCTGATGCGGGTAGGGGAGGCTTCGAAGTGAATACTCCGCGCTGGCACTGAGCACCGGGGCAATGCGCAAACTGGCGTGCGGCGAGCTAGCCGCAGCACGGGGGCGCAGAGGTGGGCGGCGGTTCATACGGCTTGGTTCCTACTTGAGTTCTTAGGAAGGTATATAGTCTAACTTGAAGCTCTTGGAAACAGCGGCCTGCTTTTTTATTCAAACCTAAGCAGCGGCTGGGTCAAGTTTCGGGACCGCATCCAGCAATTTGATGGTGTAGGGGTGCTGAGGATTTGCGTAAAGGTCATCGCGCAGGGCGGTCTCCACAATCTCACCGCGATACATGACCAACACCTTTTGACTAATGTGCTCGACCACAGCGAGGTCGTGCGCCACAAACAGATAGGTGAGCCCAAGTTGCTCTTGGAGGTCCTGAAGCAGGTTGATGATCTCTGCCTGCACGCTCACGTCGAGAGCGCTGACCGGTTCATCTGCGATAATAAAGTCCGGCTCAACAGCGAGAGCCCGCGCAATGCCAATGCGTTGCCGTTGGCCTCCGCTGAACTCATGTGGGTAGCGCTGGATGCTGTCCACCGGAAGCCTTACTTTGTCGAGAAGCTCGACCACACGTTCACGTCGGGCCACACGTTTCATTTTGGGAAAATGAATCTCGAGTGCCTCGCCAACGATTTGTTCGATAGTAAGCCGCGGATTTAGCGAGCCATAGGGGTCCTGAAAGATCATCTGCATGCGTTTGCGCAGACGGCGAAAATCGGAGTTCGGCAGGTTGGTAATGTCTTGTCCTTCCATCACAATTCGTCCTGCGGTAATGTCAACCAAACGCAGAAGTGCCCGGCCAATAGTAGTCTTTCCGCTGCCCGATTCGCCGACCAATCCGACTGTTGAACCTTTTTCGACGGTGAAACTGACTCCATCCACCGCTTTAACCACATCGACTTGACGCCGAAGGACTCCACCAAAAACAGGGAAGTGTACTTTTAGATTTTCGACTCTCAGCAGGTCCGGCGCTGCTTCGGAGGTGGAGGAGGTGGATTCAGGCATAGAATATCAGGCGAGCTTGGAAGCGTCTTGAGCGCGTTGCCGGTCAAGATAAACCCGACAGACAGATTTCATGCGGGTCAGTATGTAATACACAGTTTGGCTACGCACGCGAACCAAATCCGCCCCCACGATTCTTGGGACAAAATCACTGGGGATTTCTAAAATCTCGCGTGGAGCCACCCCATCCAGCCCTTTACTGAGGATGCTGGTCATGGCTTTAGTCAATGTTTGCACCTGGGGACCGAGCGACACGCGGAAGTGGGCTCGGTGCTCATCGTCGATTTTCAAGAAGACGCCGACCGTGTCAGTGCATTCTTCGTCCTTGCGCACGTCTTCTAAGTCGAAGGTTTCTCCGTCTTTAGGAGCCTGGAGAGGCGCGTTGTCTGCATAAGCAATGAGGTTCTCCCGTTTTTCTGCATCGGGAAGCATCTCGAAGAGCTCAATGATTTCTTGGAGTTTCGCAGGATACGACATGGGGCAAATCAATCGCCGGTTGCAATGGGAGCGCGGACCCGGTTGCCCCACTCAGTCCAGGAGCCGTCGTAGTTCCGCACGTTTGTGTAGCCGAGAAGATAGGTGAGCACGAACCAAGTATGGCTGGAGCGCTCCCCAATTCGGCAATAAGCAATGATGGGCTCGTCCTTGCTGGGTGCGGTGTCGTCTGCGTAAATCGTTTGAAGTTCTTCGACCGGTTTAAAGGTGGAATCGTCTTGCACAGCCATCTTCCAAGGGACGCTTTTGGCACCGGGCACGTGGCCGCCGCGGAGCACGCCTTCTTGCGGATATTCTGGCATGTGGGTGACTTCGCCACGGAACTCTCCTGGAGAACGCACGTCAATGAGTGGCTTGCGGGCTTGGCTGTGAGCCAAGGTTTCTTCAAAAAAGGCCCGAATATCTTCGTCAGCGCGCTTGGTCGGAGCCGGATAGTTGGTGGGCGCGTAGGCTGGGATTTCTCGAGTGAGCGGCCGGTTTTCAGCGATCCATTTATCACGGCCACCGTTCATGATGGCCACATTAGAGTGCCCAAAGAGGCGGAAGGCCCAGAGAGCGTAACATGCCCACCAGTTGGATTTATCGCCGTAGAACACCACTTTGGTGTCGGGGGTGATTCCGTGGCGCGAGCAAAGGTCTCCGAATTGTTCGGGAAGAATGTAGTCGCGAATGGTGTCGTCTTGTAAATCCCGACGCCAATCGATGTGCACGGCCCCCTCGATGTGACCGGTGTCATAAAGAAGCACGTCTTCATTACTTTCCACCAGCCGGATGGCGTCAAAATTATCGGCTACCCACTGGGTAGAGACTAAGGATTCAGGTTGTGCGTAGGAGGTCATAGATATCGGAGATTCACTTGAGAGCATAAGACCAAAGCCTTATGCTCTTCAAGTGATACAACGCTTTACTGTGCCCGCTGGGTTTCCTCAATAGCAGAGCGATGGAGCGGTGAGAGCAAGTTAGGCGGCTACGGCGTGTGCCGGGCGCGATTTGCTGCGAAAACGAGGACGGTTGCCTTTTGTTGGTGTCCAGTTGCCTCCACCACGCTCGTTGCGACCACCGCCGCTACCACGTTCGTTGCGACCACCGCCGCTCCGTTCATTTCGGCCACCGCTGCGACGGAAAGGTCGACCTTTTTTGGGCGCTATGGCTTCGGGGATATTGCGGCGTTCTTCGATGGGAATGTCGAAAGGATGGTCGTGCGATTCAATTTCTTGGCGGATGACTTTCTGAATGCCATGCAAAAGATGACGCTCGGCTGGGGTAACCAGGGTGTACGCCAAGCCGGCTGCTCCGGCGCGGGCAGTCCGTCCGATGCGATGCACATAAACTTCTGGCTCAAGAGGCACGTCGTAGTTGACCACCACGGCGATGCCTTTGACGTCAATCCCACGGGAAGCCACATCTGTGGCCACCAAAACGCGGGCTCGGCCGTTGCGGAAGTCTTCCAAGGCGCGTTGCCGGGCTGCTTGAGATTTGTTGCCGTGTAAAACGACGGAGCGTTGCCCAAAGCTCCCAAGCTTTTCGCTCAGGTGATTGGCCCCATGTTTGGTGCGGGTAAAAATCAAAGCCATCCCTTTGCCCTCGTTTTTCAACAAGTGCATGAGCAGCTCATGTTTGTCACGAGGCTGCACGTGACAGATTTTGTGGTCCACACGTTCCGCAGTGGTCGCTGCGGGAGCAATTTCGATCCGGACAGGGTTGCGAAGCAAGGCTTCAGCGATGGCTTTGACTTCATTCGGCATGGTTGCCGAGAAAAGCAGCGATTGCTTGTCCTTCGGCATCATTCCCAAGATGCGCTTCACATCAGGAGCAAACCCCATGTCAAACATACGATCGGCCTCATCGGCGACGAAGAATTCGACGCGCTCGAGATTGACCGCTTTTTGAGAGATTAAATCCAAAAGACGCCCCGGAGTGGCTACGAGCACGTCAACACCACGAGCGAGAGTTTTCACTTGTTTCGGAAAACCGACCCCACCATAAACCACGGTGTGACGCAGATTCAAATGCGTGCCGTAGGCGGTAAGGCTATCCATAATTTGACCCGCCAACTCGCGGGTGGGGGCCAGGATCAAGGCGCGCGGCTGTTTAGGCAAAGCACGCTCATTTTTTTCTGAGAGCAGCTGGAGAATTGGGAGGGCAAACGCGGCGGTTTTGCCGGTGCCCGTTTGGGCGCAGCCCCAAAGATCGCGGCCTTCCAACAAATAAGGAATGGCTTGTGATTGGATGGGAGTGGCTTCTTGATAATTGCGATCAGCAAGGGCGCGCATAATTGGTTCGCACAGGCCGAGGGCACTAAATGGTAATGGATTCATAGAGATGAGATGCTCAACTCCTCTGGATGAGCTTAGGGTAAGGGAGTTAGAGTGCTCGCTTCCAGATGGTGCTCCCGTTGCCAAATGAAAAAAGGCAGCGGTGCGGTGTCGAAAAGCCCCAAGCAAACCTCCTGTCATTTTTCAATGAAAGGAAGGGCCGGAACATTTTTCCGACACACTGCGAGATTAAATTTCTAATCTCATCTCGAGTAGGGTCATTAAGCCAGGTGACCTGGCAGAAAAGGATTCCGCTGTGCTGTGGTCTCGGTTGGAACGTATTCCAGGATGGAAATACTGAAACATTAAACCGAAGAACAAACGCCACGCCAGAGGGGGCGTGATGGAGAAAGATGATGATCGGGGGTTTCCTAATAGATGCAAGCGATACTTCTCTGCTTTCGCATTTTCTTTGTAATAGTGATAAACGTGAAAAGCTTGTTGCGTCCCCGCAAGAGACCACCTTAGTTTCCGCGATCTTGAGTATTGCTTCCGAAACACAGATTTTTTCTGACGCATCAGTCAACGAGTCCGAGCTTTCATCAAGCGAAAGCCGACAAGCTCTCCGATGGATGATTTTTGCCCGCGTCCTCGAGGACAAATACCGTAGCCTCTATCGCTCGGGAAAGATCACGGGCGGATGTTATCTGGGCCGCGGCCAAGAAAGTCTCAGCGTGGCCTGCGGAATAAGCCTGCAACCCGGGGATATCTTTGCCCCACTCATACGTGATCAAGCCGGACGCTTCGCTTTTGGAGAACCTTTGCTCGACTCAGTTCGCACCTACCTCGGCTCCGTCGAAGGCCCAATGCGAGGACGCGATGGCAACATCCATCGTGGACGTCCTAAAGAAGGGCTATTAGCCATGATCAGCCACCTCGGTGCCATGATTTCGGCAGTCACAGGTGCGCTCCTAGCACGTAAAATGCGAGGCCGCACCGGCACGGTGGGACTCGCCTCGATAGGCGATGGTGGCACATCTACAGGTGCCTTTCATGAAGGACTCAACCTAGCTTCCGTTGAGAAAGTGCCACTCGTCGTCGTCGTCGCCAACAACCAGTACGCCTACTCCACGCCTAACAGTCGGCAATTCGCTTGTGAAGACTTAGCGGATCGTGCCGCTGGTTACGGGATCCAAGCCTGGCGAGTTGATGCCACCGACCTCCTCGCAAACCTCGCTACCATTGGCGCAGCCGTCAAACAGGCACGAGAAACCAGCGAACCCCAACTCGTCGTGGCCCGGCTTCTACGGCAAGGCGGACATGGAGAGCACGATGACGCGGGCTACGTCGCCGAGCGGCTCAAATCGGAATCCTTGGGTCGCGACTGCATGGACGTCGCAAAACAGCAGTTGCTCGATCGTGAATGGCTGACCGCATCCGACCTTGAGCAGTGGGAAGCTGAAGCCCATGATCAGGTCAATACGGCAGTGGAAAAAGTACAGCGCGAAGCTGTGCCCTCGGCTGATGCCGAAAACTGGCATGCCATTTCCAGCACCCACCTGCTGGAGCGTCACCAAGAATTTCTGTAAGCCAGGCTGTCGATCCATGAGTGCCACGTTGTCACCCTCTCAAAAATCTTCTTCCACCACCGAGATCACCTATCTCGAAGCTATTCGTCTGGCTATGCTTCAGGTGTTAGAAGAAGATCCTAATGTTTTTATCTACGGCCAAGACGTCGGATCCTTTGGCGGCGCTTTTAAGGCCACCAAAAACCTCAGCGAGATGTTTCCCGGTCGGGTGCTAGACACTCCCATCAGTGAAGATGCCATGATCGGCGCGGCCATTGGCGCCGCTATCGAAGGCATGCGCCCCATTGTGGAAATGCAATTCGCCGATTTCTCCACCGTGGGTTTCAACCAAATCGTCAACCACGCCGCGACTCTTTATTGGCGGACCGGCGTCCCTTGCCCTCTCGTTGTTCGTCTTCCGGGTGGCGGCACCCTCGGCAGCGGCCCGTTTCACAGCCAGTGCTTAGAAGGGCTCTACGCTCAATACCCAGGCCTTCTCGTTGTGGCTCCGGCCACGGTGGAAGACGCCTACAGCATGCTGGTGGAAGCGGTGCGACTCGACGACCCGGTCATATTTTGCGAGCACAAACTTTTATATTACCACCTTAAATCCGAAAACCGTCCGGCTCCCACTCTACCCATTGGAACCGCACGCATCGTGCAGCCAGGCCGACACGCCTCGGTCATTACCTACAGCGCCATGCTCCACGAGGCCTTGGAAGCCGCAAAAGAACTCGAAAAAGACGGCTATGAGATTGAAGTGGTCGATCTGCGCAGTGTGAAACCTCTGGACACCGACACCATTTTGGCTTCGGTGGCTCGAACCGGACGACTCCTCGTCGTCTCGGAAGCCTTTCCGTTCGGCGGAGTCGCCGCCGAAGTGGTCAGTCGCGTGGTGGAAGAAGGCCTGCATTTGCTCGACGCCCCGCCCATGCGATTAACCGCCAAGGACACCCCCGTGCCCTATCACCCAAACCTCTGGGCAGCGCACCGACCGGGAGCTGCTGCCATCGTGAATTCCCTCCGCGATCTCCTGCACCACTGATTTTTACCCGCACCTGCCATGCCACAAATACCCATCGTCATGCCCCAACTCGGTGAATCCATCGCCGAAGCCACCATCGTGAGTCTTGGGGTCAAAGTTGGTGATCAGGTTAAAGCTGACGACGAAATTATCGAAGTCGAAACCAACAAAGCTGCCATGGGCATCACCGTGCCCTGCGATGGCACGGTGAGCGAAATCACTGCGGAACTCAATGTCAGCTATCCGGTTGGTGCGGTTCTTGGCTATCTCGAAGTCAGCCAAGAAGCCGCCGAGCGACACGGCCCCGCTCCCGATCGCCCGACTGCAAAGTCAGACCACTCCAGTAACTCTTCCCAACAGCCAAAGGCAACCCGGCCAACGCCTTCCCCGGAACATCCCACCAAGGTCGAGCCAACCGTAAAAGGTCTCCCTGTTCCCGTCTCCACCAGCGGAGCGAGCTACTTATCCCCACGCATGAAAGCGCGAATGGAAGAGCTCGGCCTGCATGCTGCCGACTTGGCTGGCTTAGCCGGCAGCGGAGCCGGTGGCCGTGTGACCATTGATGACTTCGAAACCTTCCTTTCCGAACTCGAAAACAAACGCGTGACCCCCGCCTCCTCCATGCGCGTGGCTGTAGCCGATGCCATGCGTCGCAGTTGGACCCGTCCATTGGCCACTGTTGGTCGCAGAATTCCGCTCGACAAATTACTAGCCCATCGCAAAGCTCAGACCGAAAAAGCTGGCCCCGCCCTTTATTTATTACGTGCTCTCGCTATCGCCTTGGCCGAAGAAAGCAGCCCGGCCGGTCGGTTGATCGGCGATCGAGTGGTGCACCCACCCGCCATCGACATTGGGTTTGCAGTCGAAGCGGAGGACGGCGTCTTAGTCCCCGTCATTCGCAGAGCAGATCAACAGTCCTTGGTCAATCTCATTGCCCGCTACGACCAGTTGGTAAACTTGGCTCGCCAACGTCGCCTGCCGCTGGAAGCAACCGGTGGCTCCATCGCCACTATCACCAACTTTGGCAGCTTCGGCATCGAATGGGCCACGCCCATACCCTTGCCCGAACAAACCTTGGTTTTAGGCTTGGGCTCAGGCAAAAAAGTTCCGCATTGGGATGCAGAGAAAGACAGCTTCATACCGGTCACCCAAGCTGAACTTACTCTAAGCTTCGACCATCGTGTTCTTGATGGCGGCGGAGCCGGTCGCCTGTTAGCCAGAGTTTCGGAGTTGCTACAAACCCCAGAAATTCTCTAGCAAATTGGCCCTGTTCAGCTGAATAGGGTTGTAATCACTGCCCTCCGAAGCTCCCAAAAATAGTTGCGGCCAGAGCACAGTCTGGCTATTTTGCACTGATGGAGCTTGAGGGATACGATCACGGTTATTGAGGCGATTCACACGAGTTAACTCGTGAACGATCCTTTTTCGACCATGTCGTTCGCCAGATTGGTGGCCCGGCATCTCATCGTTTTTGCATTTGTCCGGTAGGAGCCGTGGAGATGTAAATGCAGTTATAGTCGCCTAGCCCACAATGCTTTGGGTTTGGATGACTTTAAGTCGTTGTCCGGGTTTTAAGACTCCGGTCATCACGGCTCCGGGATAGACCACGCTGCCGCGTCCCAAAATTGAGCCAGGATTGATGACGGAGTTGCAACCAATCTCCACCTGATCGCCGATCACAGCGGAGAATTTTCTTAGTCCAGTGGCGATAGGACCGTCTTCGGCTTTTACCGAGATTTCTTGTTTGTCCAAGCGCACATTGGAAAGAATGACTCCCGCTCCCAGGTGGGCGCGGAAGCCCAGGATGGAGTCTCCCACATAATTAAAATGCGGAATCTGCGCTTCATCGAATACGATGCAATTTTTGAGTTCGCATGAGTTTCCTAGCACCACGCCGTTGCCGACGATCACGTTTTCCCGGATGTAACAGCCATTTCGAATTTCGCAGCCTTCGCCAATCCAAGCTGGGCCACGAACAAAAGCTCCCTGGTCAATGGTGGTGCCCGCTCCTATATGAACCGCTCCACTAACAAAAGGTCGTCCAATGATCTGTCCGTGAATGCCGGGACGCATCCGGAACTTTAAATAACTAGAAAGCTGCTTCAGCGCGTCCCAGGCGTAGACGGCATTTTCAAAAAGCATCCGGTGATCGGTGTGCTCGAGATCAAGAAGTTCTTCAGGAGAAAAAGATGCCATGGAGTAAAACAATTAGGCGATCATGACCTGGGACGAGTAGTCGCCCGGAAATTCACTAAGAATCACGCTGGCCACGGCCAGGGCGGCAATGCCTTCGCCCCGTCCGATCCAACCCATGCCTTCGTTGGTGGTGGCTTTCAGCCCAATCCGTTTTGGGGAAATCTTGAGGGTGTTCGCCAGGTGATATTTCATCTCGGCCAGGTGAGGCGCGAGTTTCGGTTTTTCCGCCACAATGGTGATGTCGACATTCACCAGTCGACCGTGATTTTTCTCGATAAGTTCGACAGCTCTGGCTACGATGAGCAGGCTACTCATCCCCTGGCATTGAGGATCGGTGTTGGGAAAATGATGTCCGATATCGCGTTCGCCGATTGCTCCCAGTAGCGCGTCGGCTAAGGCGTGACATAACACATCGGCGTCGGAATGACCTTCGAG
This sequence comes from Verrucomicrobiia bacterium, assembly GCA_036804205.1. GTDB lineage: Bacteria > Verrucomicrobiota > Verrucomicrobiia > Chthoniobacterales > CALDSX01 > DAIRSW01. The sequence continues at coordinate 20,683 of DAIRSW010000038.1, forward strand.
CCCGTCACAGTCGGAAATTTTGACCCCGCCCAAGATGAGCGGTCGGTCGGCGGCAAAACGATGCACATCATAACCTTGGCCGACAACAGGGATCCATTGGCTTAATGGGCTTGAGCTAGGGCTTGAGGTAGCTGAAGAATCTGCTGAGTCGCTCATGGCTGGAATAAAAAGGTTAGCCGGCTGTGGCAGCTTCGATTTCTGCCTCAATGGGAATTTTGC
>DAIRSW010000039.1:0-7686 GCA_036804205.1 Verrucomicrobiia bacterium
GGACTCATCCATTATTGTGCAAACTTACACAACTTGGAATCAGCCTTACTCTGAACCCTCGGATTCCGTTTTATTGACGTGCCCCGACACTGCGGCGCTGCTTCAAAATTCCCCCGCCACCGTTTTCATGTTCCAAGAGCCCAACCTTCAATACCATGAAGAACGTTTGAGGCTGCAATGCGCCTGGCACTCTCTGTTTCCCCAAGAGAAAATGACTTTCGTGAGCTGCCTCAAAGGAGAGAACGATCCGACAGCAAGAAGTTCAAATCCGAGGTGGGGCACTTTGGCTTTGAGTCGTGAGCTGCTCGTCGAATTGCCATCTGGAAAAGCTGCAAGCCCGGCACTTTTGTTCCAATGGATTGTGGCTACAAAAAAACTCCGCGTAGGCCCACACTTTGTTCCATACGCACTCGCTCGCGAGATTCATCGCAAGGTATGCAATTAACTCGATCTTCACTTCCAAAGGCGTTGCGACCTTCACCCGCGCAATTTTTCCTGCTGCAAACCTGTCTTGCGACCGACCGGAGCGCGTTTCAAGCCTGGCTCCAGAAATGGGAAAACACCGTTAACCTCAACAAGCTGGAGTGGACATCGTTTTGCCTCATGCCACTTCTGTATTGCCTGCTGAAAAGCCACAATATTGAGAGCAGATATTCCAAAACGCTCACTGCGATCTATCGTCAGACCTGGATTAAACGGGAATTGGACAAACACACCCTCAACCCGGTTCTTACGCTGTTCGCTGACAGCAAAATCCAAGTCCTTATCTTTAAGGGAGCAGCATTATCCCAGTTGGTCTATCCCAACCCGGTTGCTCGAACCATGCATGATCTTGATATCCTAGTTCCAATGGATCAAGCAAAAACAGCGGCAGAATTGCTCAAGCAAAACGGCTGGTCAGCTCTTCAAGTTGATTGGGACCAAACTTTGCGTTGGCTCCACGCGCTGGGCTTTGCCAAATCAAAAAAAGAATCGGGGATTGACCTGCATTGGCACTTTCTTAGAACAAATCAGGAGCCGATCCTCACCCAGCGAGCTTGGGAGCACTCCGTCCCGTTTTCATACGGCGATATGACATTACAAACGCTATGCATGGAGCATCACTTACTCCATGCCTGCGACCACGGTGCGCGTTTCAATCACCCCAAGTCGTTGCGTTGGCTTGTTGATGCTGCTTTGATCCTTAACCAAACCAGAACCGCTTTTGACTGGGACTTTTTTCTTGCTGAAACGAAGCAAGCTCGAGCAGTATGTTCCGTCCAACTGACGCTTTCTTATCTGCATACGGCTTTCGGAATTCAAATTCCCCATCACCTCCTAACACGTATAAAAAAGACGCGCGTAAAGTGGATTGAGCGCACTGCGTTCCGCTTTGATATGATGCAAAGTCCGGACAGGCCAAAAATTCGACACCGCATCATTCCGGAACTCGTCCGGTATGCCAAAAATCACGGATGGCCGGTGCGACGTCAGCAGAGAAAAGATTTCCACCAGTGCCTTCAAGCGCTATTCATCACTCCCAAACCCCTCATAGGTGTGATACCCGTCCGGTTGAGGACCTTCAAGGGAGAGTATTGGCGACTCCGACGTTTTTTCAAACTACTAGGCAGAGGAGCAGTTCAATCTTTTAACTGGCGCTCTCACAGTATCAGTCGCTGGAGTGAAAAAAAACTTAAAGGATTCTACGAATTAGAATACTCCGAAGCAGAAGGCCACCACCTTCTTCGCTGGTGCGGCCCCGAGGCCGCCATTTACCTACCTAAAGCGAACTATGATTTGGACGTTGAATTGACGCTCCTGCCATTTCGACCGGCCGCTGAGGCTCAAGCCCGCTTCTTCATCAACGACGTGGAGCTTCCGGAGAAGCACTGCCGCAAGAGGGTCGACTCCTATCGCATCAAACTCCGTCGGCCCTACCGGCCTGAGCACGGAGGGTGCTGGCTACATTGGAAAGTCCGCCCTTGGGAGAAAGCCGTCAACGATGGTCGCAGCCTAGGGCTCCCCATTCTCACCTTGCGTATCCAACCAGCCAAAAAGAAGGCCTACCTAGGCTCTTAGCCGAGCTCGCTCCACCGAGAGGCGCCACTGGGCTCGATTCTCCTCTCTGCGCTCCCTGCTTAGCTGGGGCTCGAAAGTGCGGACCGGCTCGGCTGGCGTTGGTTGCACATCGTCACTCCACCATCCCACTTGCTCAGCAATCATCCTTGCCGCGCCCCATACGGTGCTTTCTAAGGTTGGTCCGCGAGTGACCGGCACGCCTAAAAGATTGGCCTGAGTTTGCAACAGGATATCACTTCGGGCGGCGCCACCGTCCACGCGCAGCTCCTGCATCGGCGTATTGCTATCCTTTTGCATGCATTCAACGAGATCAACCACTTGATGTGCAATTGATTCCAAAACCGCCCAGGCCAAATGGCCTGCTCGACTGCCCGCCGTTAAACCACACAACACGCCTCGCGCATCACCGTCCCAGTAGGGCGCTCCAAGCCCAGAAAATGCTGGCACTAAAACTAAACCGCCACTGTCCGCCTCGGTTTTGGCGAGATCATTAACTTCGGCTGAGTTTTGGATCAGACCGAGACCGTCTCGCAGCCAACGGACTACAGAGCCGCCTTCAAACACGCTGCCCTCCAACGCAAACTGAGTGTCTTGCCCACTCTTTTTCCACGCCACAGTGGTAAGCAACCGGGTTTGACTAGCCGACTTGACTGCTCCTGTGTTCATCAGCAGAAAACACCCGGTGCCATATGTGCATTTGGCCATACCGGATCGGTGTGCGCCCTGCCCGTACAAAGCTGCTTGCTGATCACCCACCATTGCGTAGAGAGGAATTTCTTTACCAAAATGGATTTCCTGAACCAACCCCAGCTCTCCGGATGTCGGGACGATTTTAGGCATACTTTCCTCCGGAATGCCGAACAGGTCTAACAACCATGTATCCCACTGCTCAGATTCCAAGTTCATCAGTAGAGTGCGCGAGGCATTCGTGACATCGGTAATATGCGATCCGGTCAGACAATAAGCTAACCACGAATCCACTGTTCCCAAGCAAAGACCACCTTGAGTCAGGCCTCTGACAAGATCTGGGTGCTGTTGGATGAGCCACGACCATTTTCCAGCCGAAAAGTAGGCGTCGAAAAGTAAACCCGACCGCTTTTGCGCCTCGGGCTCGTGGCCCTCTTGGTGCAGTTGCTTTAAAAGCTCGGAACAGCGTCGGTCTTGCCAGACAATGGCCGGCCCTACGGGCTGCCCGGTTTTTCGATCCCACACCAAAGCCGTTTCGCGTTGGTTAGCCAGGCCAAGCCCGACAAGCTCCTGGCCTGAGATCTTTGCCTGGGCTAGCGCCTGATGACAAACCTGCAGGCACGACTCCCAAATCTCATTGGGATCATGCTCCACCCATCCGGGTTTCGGGTAGTGTTGGGTCAACTCCTTCTGTGCCTGACCGATCACGCGCGCTTCTTGATCAAGGATCCAAGCGCGAGTGCTAGTGGTGCCTTGGTCGATGGCCAGAATCATCGACGGCTAATCTTGAGCGCGAGCCTTAGGGACCGCAATAGCAACCTTGGCTTTCGGTGCCGCGACTGCTGCTTTCCCATTCTCCGTTTCAGGCGCATCGGAACTGGCTCCCACGGTGTTGGCCAGGCCAGCTTCGTCTTCCGGCAAAAACTTCTTAAACCGATTTTTGTCAATGGCCTTCATGAAGGCCTCGTGAGGACTCACCGCCCCGGAAAGCATTTGAGCCCAGATCGCATCATCCATAAATTGCATGCCAGCACCTTTGCCGCCCACGATCACGTCTTGAAGCTTTTGCGTGGAACCTTCCCGGATGATGTTCGAGACAGCGCTGCTTGCCACCAAGATCTCATTGACGGCCACCCGGCCTTTGCCGTCAGCTTTTTTCAGCAGTAGCTGAGCAATTACACCGCGCAGGGAGGCGGCCAGCATGGTGCGCACTTGCGACTGTTGGTGACTTGGAAACACATCGACCATACGATCAACTGTCTTGCGAGCGTTATTGGTGTGCAATGTGCCAAAGACCAATAGGCCGGTTTCGGCTGCGGTTAAGGCTAGAGAGATGGTCTCTAGGTCTCGCATCTCCCCCACCAGAACAATATCCGCATCTTCGCGCAAGGCTGCTTTGAGCCCCGTGGCAAAGTCGGGCGTGTTGTCCGGAACCTCACGTTGCACGATTATGCTTTTTTTGTGCGAATGAACAAACTCGATAGGCTCTTCAACCGTGATGATGTGGCGAGAGTGGTGCGTGTTGATGTGATCTATGATAGCAGCCAAAGTGGTGCTCTTTCCTGAGCCAGTCGGTCCGGTCACCAGAACCAAACCACTCCGTAATTCGGTAAAATAATCGCGCAGGACCGGTGGGAGGCCAAGATCTTTTAGTGTGGCGATCTTGGTTGGGATCAATCGAAAGACGGCTCCGTAGCCATGTATCTGTTTAAAGTAATTGCAGCGGAACCGCGATTCCTGGTCCATTTCATAGGCGAAATCCAAGTCGCCGGTTGTGACAAAGCGCTCCCATCTTTCAGAGCCAGCAATTTCAGAGAGCATGCTCTCGCATTCGCCTTGGGTCAGAACCTCCTCACGGATGGGGCGTAAATCCCCGTGCAAACGCATTTTTGGAGGTTCACCTTCGCCAATGTGCAAATCGGAGGCACCGTAGTGAACAAGGTATTCAAAAAATTGGTCGATGTATGCCATAAAAATTTAACTTTGAAATGAGGTCACGAGTTAAAGGCCTAAGTTTTTGCGCATGGTCGACTTATCTTCAGCTCGGCCAAGAGCTTCGTCCGGGGAGATGACTCTTGCCAAGCAAAGCTCAGCAAGGCTCTCATCCATCAAACGCATACCGACCTTTTTACCGGTTTGAATGATGCCCGGCAGCATAAATGTTTTGCCTTCACGAATGGTGTTGCCCACCGCAGGATTATTAAGCAGCACCTCGAGAGCAAGCACCCGGCCATTCCCGTCAATCCGAGGAACCAGCTGCTGGGTAATAATTCCCCGTAGAGATTCACTAACCATGATGCGAATCTGCTCACGTTGTTCGACCGGAAAAACATCCAAGACACGGTCCAATGTCCGGGGAGCACTTCCCGTATGCAATGTACCTAAGACCAGATGCCCGGTTTCTGCGGCGGTGATCGCGAGAGAAATGGTTTCTAGATCTCGCATTTCTCCAACCATGATTACATCGGGATCTTCACGCAGAGAGGCTCGCAGCGCCGCAGCAAAGGATTCGGTATGCGTGTGCACCTCCCGCTGTGAAACGTGACAGCCTTTCGATTCAAACACGTATTCAATCGGATCCTCGAGCGTAATAATGTGGTCGCTGCGTTCCATATTAACCTGCTCCACCAGAGCAGCGAGGGTGGTCGATTTACCGCTCCCCACCGAGCCGGTCACAAGAACCAAGCCGTTGTGGTATTGGGTGAGAAGTTTGAGCGACTCCGGCAACTTAAGCTCGTCCATGGTGCGCAAGTTAGTTGCGATAATACGGAATGCTAAGTCCACGCCTAGACGCTGCCGCACCACACTGGTTCGAAAACGACCGAGTGCGTTTTGGTAAGCAAAGTCCGCGTCACCCCGCTCAATAACATTTTGCTGCTGCTGTTCGTTTAAAAAACCCGTAGCCAAGGCTTCGGTCTCTTGAGCGGTTAATGGCGCAGCATCCGGCCAGATTGGAGCAAGTGTGCCGTAGCGCCTCCATGCTGGAGGAAACCCCACCGCCAAATGAATGTCCGAGGCGTCCGCCTCAATACCCAGCTTCAGGTAGTCATCAATATGGGCTAAAGCGTGATCGTGTGTTTCACTCATAAAAAACAGAAGATTGTTCCAAATAACCTGACTTTAAAGACGAAATGCAAATCGTGCCAGTAGGAATGTGACAATCATCCAGGGCCTTGAGTAAAGAGCTAGTCAAATTCTCGCGATAATCGGTCGAGATACGCGGAAACCTCATCCTCACGAGACACCCGTTCGAACTGACGATGTTTTTTTATCGTCTCGAAATAGCCTTCAAACGCATCACTCGACCGTGTCATATTAGTGGCCAGATACCAGTTCAAAAAATCGTCAATCTCTACCAAACGGGCAAGCACCTGTTCGCGAGTTTGGCTGAGTTCTAAAATCCGCGCATCGACACCGCGATGCCGGCCACGTGCCAGAAGCCCGAGGAGCTCGCCATACTCTTCGATGACCGAGCGTAAAAGGGGGTGCGCACGAGCTTGAAGCATCAACAACCTGCCGGCCGTTTCTTCGCAGACCTCTTTGCGTTTTGGGTGCCTCAAAAACTCCACATACTGCTCTATGGAAAACACTTTCCCCTCTTCCTCCGCGGGCGCCTCATCGGTTTGATCGGATCGCTTTCGAGAGCTTGGCACAGCCGGAAACGAAAGCTTGAGCAGCTCGGTCAACACCCGGTCCGTGTCCGTAGCGCTTAGAACATTCGTGTCCTGCTGGAGAGCCATTCGGGCGACACTCAATCTCCACCACCGCTGGGCGCTTGCTTCGGACTCGCCAAGTTGCGGAAAATGGGCCAAAAGCAGGACCATTTGGTTCGCCCGTGGGTCGGTTAGACCGGCCAGCAGTCGCTCAAACGATTGCCCGTCAGGAGAAAGCCTTACTAATAGCTGCACCAAGCAGGCAGAAGCCGCTTGATGAAGCTTTTGGGTGACCGAGTCCGCTCGTGCGGGATCGCTGTTTATCACATCCCTTAAGGTTGGGGTTCTGTCGTCGTCATTAATCACCTCAACGAGATCTTTTAGCTCCGCTTGGCCAGGGCCGGTGGTTTGCAACGAAGCGAGAACCCCCTCCGTTAACCATATCGGCAAATCAAAACCACGTTGCGGTTGGGGAGATGCCGCAGACGCAGCGCGCTCCATTAATACGGCTTGAAGCATGAGACGCCGAACATCTTCCACCCGAAAACTTGGGTCGATGACCAAATCCAGACGCAGGACTGGCCCCCCGTCCGTCCGCAGATATCTCAGGCGATGCTTGCTTCCACGGCCAGCACTTGAGCTGGTGCTGACGTGCACCACTATTGGAAAAGCGTAGGAGTCGGCGAGACTCAAGAGGCGCAGACTTTGCGCACGAATCTGCTCAAGATTGCTCATCAACGCCGAACGAACCCCGCTGTCTTCCGCCAAAATCGTAATCTGACCGGATTGGCTTACCGTGCGTGGCATGGCTAAGGTCTGCGCCAGCTCGCTTGCGTTGCTGCCTTGTTCACTTTGCGCACCACTGTCCAGAGGCACAAAAAGGGTGGCCACACATAAAATGAGTCTGCTCTGGCGGAGTGCACTGCCTTGATTACATCCGGCCAAAAGTCGCCCAAGCCCAAGTCTGCCTAACGGTGGGCGAGTAGTAGATTCTTCTGGGGCAGGGGAGAAACTTAGCATACGATCAAGTGCGCGATTTATGGCACTCTGCATACCAACGCCGTGTTTGGCAAGGTACCACCTCACCGCCAGCTCAGGTTTTTCTGCGAAAGCGTCAGGATTTATTCTAAAAGAAGCGCCCGGGCTCGTACAAACATCCGCGGATACGAAACGACCGGCACAGTCAAAACCCGATGCTCCAGATCCCCTTCATAATGTGAAAATGAGTCAGCGTAGGTGACAGGCACTCCCGGTTCACTGATCAAATGCCATTCGGTCAGATCGGAAG